>CAMEKH010000029.1 GCA_945921235.1 uncultured Prevotellaceae bacterium
GAACGAAGAGAGAATACCGGAATAGCTGTTCCCGAGCCTCTCCATGAAGGGAGTGGATTTGCAAATGTCAAGCCATTAATCACCACAGCAGCCGTGCGCTTAATAGGGCACATTGCGAAAGTGCGATTTGAACAATACTCCCATGCCACAACGTCACGCGTCGACTTGTCTATTATAAGGAACTTATATTCCAAGTCTCCTTTGTGCTTATTCAAATCAATTGTTACACTCCATTCAGGGAAGCTACAGTCGCATAGTTCAATAGCCTTACTTACGTCCCAATTGCCAAGTTCATCGCAATTACCGCTAATAGCAAGAGTCTGCCCACGCTCCACGTATGGAGCTTTCACTTTCAGCGTCAATGTTCCACCGATTTTCTGAGTGGAATACCCTACTGAATCGTTTCTCGAGAAAATTCCGTGAGTAAACGCCGATGAATAGAGTGGCTTATCCTCAGGCATATCTTGCCAACAATCAAGCAAATCATAATCAGTTACTTTCTTTATTGCCGAGAACACACGTTGCTTTCCCCACTCTTTACGGGAAGCTCCATTCTCAGCTTTCACAACATAACCATAAGTGAATTCACTTGTTGAATCAGGCAACGTAATCACGCAACTCCATTTGCTTTCTCCATCAAACTGCATTTTCACGGCTTTGCTTTCTTGATTATTGCCCAGTTCCGGAATACTTCCCAAAACATAAACCGATTCGCCCCAATTAGTGCGATAATCGATATTAAAAGTAAGCTTCATAAGTTATTTTTATCTTGATATTAGTATTATCTTTATTATGGTAATAAATTTCGATAAAGATAGTCATTTTTTTGTAAAAAAGAGGGGTTAACCCAAATTTAATGTGTCAACCCCCTTAAAAAACTTATTTTTAATTCAAATCTCGCCTTAGCCGCATTTCGAAGTACCACATGAGGTACAAATCAAGCAACCTTCCTGGTATATAAGCGTTTCCTGTCCGCAATTAGGGCACTTTTGTCCACTTGCTTTTGTGCCATTGGGCAAATATTTTTTCAAAGCACGCTCTACACCCATTTTCCATGTGTTGATTGACTTACTATCAAGCTCAAGACCTCCCACTAGTTTCAGCACTTGGTCTATTGGCATACCATATCGCAATACTCCCGAAATTAATTTTGCATAGTTCCAGAATTCCGGATTGAATTTATCCGACAATCCTTCAATGGTTGTCTTATAGCCCCTTTTATTGATAAACTGGAAGTCATATCGTTTATTACCATTTTCATCAACTGCCTTTATTATCTTACCTTTGTTAACTGACTTAGGACAGAATATACCCTCATCATCATCGGCAAGTCCGGTAAAAATCTCATAGGGACGATCATTTATCAATCCTATGAAAGCAATCCACTTTTCTTTATTATTTTGGAAACGCACCACATCGGCCTCAAGCTCAATCGGACGCTTAAGTATATGTTCCTCTTCAGCCATATACTTCTGCTTTGGAGTTTCTTGCTTAGTCGAAAGTAACACACCCGAACGTGAGCCATCGCGATACACTGTGCAACCTTTACAGCCCGATTTCCAAGCCTCTACGTATAATGAATCGACCAATTCTTCTGTAACGTCGGCAGGAAGGTTTATTGTAACGCTTATCGAATGGTCAACCCACTTTTGGATTCGTCCCTGCATACGCACTTTGGCAAGCCAATCAATATCATTTGATGTTGCCTTGTAGTATGGAGATTTTGCCAAAATTGCATCTAACTCATCTTGTGTATATTTCTTTGTTGAATCTATTCCGTTTACTTCCATCCAAGTTACAAACTTGTGATGATAAACGATGTACTCCTCAAAGGCATCGCCGGTTTCATCTACATAATCTACATGAGCATCAGCATCACCCGGATTTACCTTGCGACGACGTTTGTATACCGGCAAGAACACAGGCTCGATTCCCGATGTTGTTTGTGTCATAAGACTTGTTGTGCCGGTAGGTGCTATAGTTAAGCATGCTATATTGCGACGCCCATATTGTTTCATCTCCTCATACAGAGCATTATCTGCGTCCTTAATTCGCAAAACGAATGGATTATTTACCTCACGGGTTGCATCATAGATGGGGAATGCTCCACGTTCTTTCGCCATATTCACCGACGAGCCATAGGCTGCCAGTGCCAAAGCCTTGTGCACACTTTCTGACATATCTGTGGCTTCTTCGGTGCCATAGCGAAGTCCGAGTGCAGCAAGCATATCGCCCTCGGCTGTTGTTCCTACTCCTGTGCGACGTCCTTTCAGCGTTTTCGTGCGAATCTTGTCCCAGAGCTTAAGTTCAGCAGCTTTCACCTCTTCAGTTTCGGGGTCAGCCTTGATTTTATCCAATATAAGCTCTATTTTCTCCATCTCGAGGTCAATGATATCGTCCATCATTCGCTGTGCGCATGCCACATGCTTACGGAATGTGTCGAAATCGAAATATGCCTCGGAAGTGAATGGATTCTTTACGTAGGAGTACAAATTAATTGCCAATAATCGACAACTATCATATGGGCATAGAGGAATCTCACCACAAGGATTAGTGGAAATAGTCTTAAATCCAAGGTCGGCATAACAATCGGGGAGCGACTCTCTTATGATTGTATCCCAAAAGAGAACTCCCGGCTCGGCACTTTTCCAAGCATTATGAACAATCTTTTTCCAAAGTACCGATGCATCTATTTCCTTAGTAACCATAGGATTCTCTGAATCAATGGGATACTTTTGGATATATTTTTCACCTGCCGTGGCCGAACGCATAAATTCATCATCAATACGCACCGAAACATTAGCTCCCGTCACTTTCCCTTCAGTCATTTTTGCATCAATGAATGACTCGGAATCAGGGTGCTTTATGCTGACCGAGAGCATCAATGCTCCGCGTCGCCCGTCTTGTGCCACCTCTCTTGTGGAATTTGAATATCGTTCCATAAATGGAACAATTCCTGTCGATGTCAATGCGGAATTCTTTACAGGAGAACCTTTAGGTCTGATATGCGACAAGTCATGCCCTACTCCTCCTCTTCGCTTCATTAGCTGAACTTGCTCTTCATCAATGCGTATTATGCCACCATAGGAGTCAGGAGCACCATCAAGACCGATAACAAAGCAATTAGAGAGAGAACCCACTTGATAGTCATTACCGATACCTGCCATGGGGCTACCCTGCGGTACAATATACTTGAAATTACGAAGCAAACTGAAAATTTCATCTTCCGACATCGGATTCGGATAGTTCTTTTCTATTCTCGCAATCTCAGCAGCAATGCGATGGTGCATATCATCGGGTGTTAATTCATAGAAATGCCCGAATGAATCTTTAAGGGCATATTTGCTTGCCCATACCCTTGCAGCCAACTCATCGCCATTAAAATATTTCAATGACGCATTATATGCTTCATCGTAAGTGTAAGTTGTTTTATTTTCCACTTTATAGTAAAATTTTAGGCGTTTTAGATTTTATCGATGCAAATATATAACTAATAATTTTTATAAACAACACCTTTGCTCAAAGTTTTCCAAAACTTTTTATATTTCAACTGATTATCAAGCATTTACACAACCACCAACTCGCCCAAAGTTTTCCAAAACATAAAACCGACACAAAACACTGAACCACAAATAATTCCACTTGCAGCATCTTACAATATGATAAAATCCCGTTGTTGCCTACAAGTACGATACCGGCATTTGCTCATTAAATTTTCATAAAACAATATTTCAAATAACTCAAACTATTGTACATATTTACAATTTTATCTACTTTAGTGTAATAATTAAATTATTTTAAAACTAAATTATGAATACCGATTATTTTAATAGAAGGAAAACCATAAGGCATTATTCTGATGCAGAAATCAGCGATTCAACACTCAGTGCACTCTTAGCTAAGGCTGCACAGGCACCCACTCTTGGCGGTATGCAATTATATAGTGTGATAGTTACTCGCGATATGGAAATGAAAAAGAAGCTCGCACCATGTCATTTCAATCAACCTATGATTACAAATGCCCCGGTGGTATTGACGTTTTGTGCTGATTTCAATCGCTTCAACAAGTGGTGCACCGTTTCGAATGCCGAGCCTTGCTATGAAAATTTCCAATCGTTTATTGGAGCAATGCTTGATGTTACTATTTTTGCTCAGCAATTCAATACTATAGCCGAAATGGAAGGACTCGGTTGTTGCTACATCGGCACTACCACTTATAACGCTCCTGAAATTGCCAAAGTGCTTTCATTACCCAAAATGGTTATCCCTATAGCGACACTAACAGTAGGCTATCCGGAAAATTACGAGAAAGAGCCAAAAGCAGAACGACTGCCTCTTGAAGCAATTGTACACAATGAATGTTACAACGATTATAGCGCCCACTCTGTTCGTGCACTTTACGCTGAGAAAGAAACACTGGATATAAATAAGAAATATGTCGCTGAAAACGGCAAGCAAAGTCTTGCTCAAGTTTTCACCGACATAAGATATAATCGACAGAACAACGAGTATTTCTCACAAGTATTCTTCGACTTTATAGCATCACAAGGATTCAAGTGCCCATTTTAAGCTGAGAACTTATATCATAATCCATAAGTAGCAAGCATTTTCTTTGCCTGCCCCCTTCCTGCATTAATCAATTCCGGATAATGCGCATCGGAGTTGATAAGGAGAGGTGCATCATAGCGTTTTAACATCTTGAATAATCGTTCATTAGGAAAAGTCCGTTGATGCTTGTCCAATGCCTTGGTGTTTACTTCTATTATAAGATTATTATCCATAATTGCAGCAAAAGTATCCTCCACAAGTTTAATGTACCAATCTTCAAGCTCTATCCCCTCTCTAAAATGCCCGGCATTATGACCTATTTTATCGAAATGCCCTATTATATCAAAACCGCCTTGTTCTATCATCTCAATAGATTGATGATAGAAGCTTTTAACCACAGATTCAATATCATTATCAAAGAAAACGCGCATTTTCTCTTTAAAAGAGTCGAAATGCCCATCAATATCAACATATTGGTCTTTATCATTAAAAGAAGGAATAAAGTGTACCGAACCTATTCTATAGTCAAGAGGTAAACGCCTAAAATAGTCTATTGCCGGACCCCACTCACGATTGATATAATCAATCTCCATTGCTACATAAAGTTGTATCTTGTCGCCATAATCTCTCACTAATCTTCTGTATTCAGCAAAAAACACAGGGACATCTTTTTCACTCATATTGCATGGCGACGGGAATGGAATAGGAGAATGAGGACTAAAGCCATAATAGCTAAAGCCCTCGTTTATTGCCTCAACAACAAATTTTTCCATTTCAGCCCGCCCGTCACAAAACTGAGTGTGCGAATGAAAATTATATAATTTGCCGCTTTCTACAATTTCTTTGAAATTCAACATAAAAAATTCTTACAATATCTCATAATATATTTCATTACTGCTTTACAGCAGGCATATTCGGGCGCGCAATCGACTCTCTCATCGAAGTGTCTGCCTCCATGTTTTTCATTCTATAATAATCCATTATTCCAAGATTTCCATTTTTGAACGCTTCAGCCATTGCCAATGGTACTTCAGCCTCAGCCTCTATAACCTTTGCTCTTGCTTCTTGTGCTTTAGCTTTCATCTCCTGTTCGAGGGCAATTGCCATTGCTCTGCGCTCCTCAGCTTTAGCCTGTGCAATATTCTTGTCGGCTTGAGCTTGGTCAATCTGCAATGTTGCACCTATATTCTTTCCTATATCAATATCGGCTATATCAATCGATAATATCTCAAATGCCGTTCCCGAATCAAGACCTTTTTTCAGCACCAATTTTGATATAGAATCAGGATTTTCAAGCACCTGCTTATGACTCTCCGACGAACCTATAGAAGAAACTATGCCTTCACCCACACGCGCAAGAATTGTATCTTCGCCTGCACCTCCCACAAGCTGACGGATATTAGCTCGCACCGTCACACGAGCCTTGGCAATAAGCTGAATTCCATCTTTAGCAACAGCAGTTACCGGCGGTGTATCTATAACCTTTGGATTAACCGACATCTGAACAGCTTGGAACACATCCCGACCTGCAAGGTCAATTGCTGTAGCCATCTTAAATTCAAGTTCAATATTCGCTTTTGCTGCTGAAACAAGTGCATGCACAACTTTCACCACATTTCCTCCGGCAAGATAATGCGCTTCAAGGTCATCGCGGGTCACTTCACTCAATCCGGCTTTATGTGCTTCAATCATTGCTTGAACTATCAAGTTGGCAGGTACTTTCCTGATACGCATCAAGAACAACTGTATTAATGAGATTCTCACGCCCGACACCTGAGCGGAAATCCACATAAACAATGGTACATAGTAGAAGAAAATCGATAACACTACTATTACTACCGCTACTACAATAAAGAGCATTAATTCATAGTTCATAATTCATCAATTTATTTGTTATTACTTGTTTTCTGCTTTCCTGATTGAATTTTCCATCCACCTAATGTCTATTCTCGATTTATCAACGGCGTTCTCCAATTGCAGGATATTACCTTTCATCGATATTCGCTCATTTGCCGACGCTATTTCATATTTTCTTCTCAGTGCTCTTAGCTTTTCTAAATTAGCATCAAGTTTCTTCTCCATTGCAAGAAGTTCTTCCATCATGCTCGCACCCTCTTGAGTCTTGAAATCCGACAAATTCTTATAAACTATTCCATTATAAACATTGAATGAAAAATTATTTCTACTAATGAATGCATCAGTGGAGATATTATGTAACTCTGAAACTTTTTCCGAATAATCATTATCTTCCCAAGTGTGATGATAGTCGGTAATTAATGCTTTTTCTATGATTTTCTCATCATCTGCACTATAATTCACACGAGTTTTATTTGGAATAAAGCAATAGATTGTTACTTTTCCGGGTATCTGATTCCGGTCGGTAGCCCACCACCCCACATTTCGCTCTTCATCAATTACAAGCATATAATCGTCATAAGGCGAATTATAGGGCATTCCCACGTTTTGCGGCTGCAAATATTCACCTGTTTCAATGTCTTTCCGAGTCATATATATGTCGAGTCCACCAATAGAGCTGTCTGCATCAGAAGCAAAATAGAGCGTCAACCCATCTTGCATAATAAACGGATACATAGCATTACAACCTTTGTCAATTGAATTGCCGAGTGACGATGAGTCTTCCCATTCACCACCATATAAGCGGAAAGTTTCATATAAATGCTGAATCGAATCGGCATCAGGTGCCGACCACACCATTCTTTCGCCATTCTCAGAGGCATAGACCAATGGGATTCCTTTTGCTTGCATTTTTTCAGGCAATACACTTGCGCTATTAAGGCTTCCACAACTCTTCGATATATTATAGGCTTTGAAGAAACGGTCCTTATCAACTGTAATACTATCAAGAATCACAATTTTTTCCACATGGTCAAGCATCATAGATGCCTCACGTATCGAAGTTGACAATTTTTCCAAATATTTCGGCTCAGCCTTCTTTAGTCGTGATAATGCCGACTTATATTTTTCTATTGCAGCCTCAGCTTCACCAAATTCATATTTATGGAATTTAATCAAGGCAAGATAATAGCTTGATTCTGTAACATTCTTCGATGCGGCATACGCTAAGTTCTGTTCGGCTTTATCGAGTTGTCCGGTTTTATATCGGCACACTCCGAGCCAATGATTCACCGAAGCATTCTTAGGACTTTTTTTATATTGCTCCTCAAAAAGAGGCAATGCTTTTGCATAATCACCTTTATTATACACCCTTTTCGCATCTTCCAATGTTGCCCCGAAGATTGAAATTAGCGAACAAAGCGCAACAGAGATAAACATCAACCTTACTTTCATATACTTTGCTAAATGAATTATATTCAAAATTAGAAAAATAATTCTTTTATACCAAATATTTATTGCAGATTAATTAGGTATTAGTGGTAAAAACCTATATATCAATTGAACATTCTTGCAATTTGCTCTATCGACATTTTGCATATCACGGTTTTTCCCGCCGGCGTATAGTTGGGTTGAGGCAAACGTAGCAAGTCGCTAATCAACCTTTCCATTTCATCTTGACTCAATATCCTGCCATAAGGTATAGCAGCTCTTTCTGCCACTGTTTGCGCTATATGCTCATTAATACGCGATGATATTGAATCCCCGCCCTCTATTATTGAATCAATAACTTGAAGTAACAAATCCTTTACATCTATACCATCAGTTCCAGCAGGAACCCCCGATACAGACCAATCATTACCCCCTAAATCCGATAAATTGAATCCAATCTTCTCTATTTCTTCTTGAAGTTCTTGTAATATCAAGTGCTGAGCCGGAGTGAGGTGCAACACCTCAGGGAAAAGTATCGATTGCGACACTACACTATGCCCACTCATCTGCTTTATGTATTTATCATAAAGCACTTTCATATGAGCACGATGCTGGTCAATTAGCATCAAGCCGGTTTTTATTGCAGTGATAATATACTTGCCGTTTACTTGCAATATCGTAGAGGCTGATACCTCATTTGCATTGGTGCCCTCCACTTGAATTACTTGCTGATTCCAAGCGGATTCATCGGTTTCGGGCGCAACCTCCATCGATTCTATCCCCTTTAATTTTGAACTTTCGAAATTGGAGTACAACTTCTCCCAATCCATTGCCGGATGCGGTTTGGGAGTCCATGAGTCATTAGTATTACCTGCTACCGCTTTTTGCGGCTTCTGATTAGTTTCAAAGGGATTATAATCAGGGTCAATATCTAATTTAGGAGCAGTCACATCAGTAGCGCCTTGCTTGAACACCGGAATATCGGGTGCTCCTTCAGTATCGAAATCAATGGTAGGTGCCACACTAAAGCGCCCGAGTGACTCCTTAACCGCCGCCGAAAGAATCTGCCAAATAGGCATTTCATTCTCAAACTTTATTTCAGTCTTTGTGGGGTGGATATTCACATCAATTGTTTCAGGCTCCACACTGAAAGATAAGAAATAATTCGGCTGAGTCCCATCAGGGATAAGTTGTTCATAACTCGACAGAACTGCCTTGTGAAAATAGGGGTGACGCATATAGCGCCCGTTAACGAAGAGATATTGCAAAAAATTGCGTCTTCTCACATTCTCGGGTCTACAAATAATTCCTTCTATCTTCATAATGCTTGTATCGATTGTTATAGGGATAAGTTGCGACTCCAATGCCCTTCCGAAAAGAGCAAGAATCCGCTGCTTGAAATTACCTCCTCGCAATTGATACATAGTATTATCGTTATGAATCAGCGTAAAATCCACTCCGGGATTCACCAAGGTGAGTTTCTCAAATTCTTTTACTATATTACTCAATTCCACTTGATTCGACTTCAGGAATTTACGCCTGGCAGGAACATTGAAGAACAGATTTTTCACCATGAAGTTGCTCCCTTGTTGGCACACATCGGCATCTTGTCGCTCACACTTCGATGCACAGATTTCAATATGTGTACCAATGTCAGCCCCACGACGGCATGTTCTAAGCTCTATTTGCGATATTGCAGCTATCGAAGCTAATGCCTCTCCGCGAAACCCCATAGTATGCAGAGTGAACAAATCATCTGCTTTGCGTATTTTTGATGTTGAATGGCGCTCAAAAGCCAATCGTGCATCGGTATCGGTCATTCCATCTCCATCATCTATCACTTGAATCAACGTTCTTCCTGCATCTTTCAATACTATCTGGACCTCCGTAGCATGTGCATCTACTGCATTCTCCACAAGTTCTTTGATAACCGAGGCCGGACGCTGTATTACCTCTCCGGCTGCTATCTGGTTTGCAACTGAATCGGGTAAGACCTTTATTATATCGCTCATCTACTTTAAAAATTCTTCTAATTATTGTTTTCGCACATTGCGACGCTTTATTTCCTCAGTATTCATCAACTGCTCCATTTCTTTTGGATAGATGAAAATATCTTCGGGATTTTTAGGTCGCAACGCATCATACCAACCGAACCCCTTAAGATAATATTGAGATTTTTTCGACAAATATAATGGTGTGACATTTCCACTCACATCCGGCCACATTGTGATTTTCTCTATTTGCTGTTTCGGCTTCAGCAATATCTTCATATAACTGCTTTCGGCATCAACGAGCTTGTTATAAGTGGAATCATCTTCCATCGGATACATAATCAATTGAACATTACCATTCACATCGAGTTGTCTAAGCTCTTCGTCCTTAAAATAGGCTTTCATTTCCTTTCCTGCGAGCTGATTGAAATATGTTTCTCCTATATGTTCAGCCATCATTCCATAATTGGGGAGTAATGCATAATCCACTGTGCTGTCGTTCATGTGCACATTGATTTCATTTCCCGAAATCTGTCGGTTATCGCTCCACACAAGGGCATGGTCATACAAGTTGAGCATCGAATCTCGCTCTGTAAACGACATAGAGTCACATAATCCCTGAATATTAATCCTATAGAACCTCGCTCGGTGATAAGCTGCCATCACTCGCATAGAGTCGTTCTCAAGATAGGTTCTAATAGTGTCAGCATGTAGATAAAGCGTATCCTTGCGAGAGTATTCCCTTGCTCTTGCCCTCTTGGTGGCAAAGGAAATATTAGTCTGTTCATTGTGATAGCCATAATCACCATCGAGTATTGTGCTACGCACCGAATCAGTAAGTATCATATTTCCAAACGCCTCTCCATATCCTTTCTTGCGGTCGTAAAACACCGTATCGCCTGTAAGTTTTTGTCCGTTTTTACCCACTACAAGTGAGCGTTCATACAAGGTGGCATTATCAGCATCGGTGTTATACCAACCATTACTTGAATATATGATACTGCTGTCGGATACGATTGTCGTCTTACCTACAATGTCGGCAATGTGCGTGTTTGTATTATAATGCAATGTATCAGTGTGCAACACATATTCGTCGTTGATAAGCTCTACATCAAATAGGAATTCCGCATTCTTTGTGTCGGGTTCATACTGACCGTAGACCGATGATAATTCATTTTTCGAATCTATGATTTTTCCTCCCTCAAAATAATATCCAAGATTTTCAATCATATCATAGTCAAGACTATCTGTAAACAACGTCACATCACGATTTTCCATCTTAACATTATATCTCAGTTGCGCTATCTCATCTTGTCCGTTATAATACAACACATCGGCATATACAAACAGAGTGTCGCCTTGGTTCATCTTGACATGACCGAATGCATCGAGCGAATTTGTTGCTTCATAGAAGTATGCACTATCGCAATACATCTTCGTTCCACTCTTGCTGAATTCAACATTTCCTCTCAGTATCTGATATTCGGTACTTATCTTTTCATCGGCTATCAGCTTATCTGCTTTTTCAAGAAAAATCTTGTTTTTCTGATTCCTGTTTGCCGAGGGTATTTGTGGTGTTATTCTATTTATTTTAGTGACGGGCTTCCTTGCTTGGATTGAGGTTTTCTTAGGCTTCTTACCGGCATTGTTACCTTTGTTCTGCGCCCATACGCCACCACCGAAGATATTCACCATAGATAGTGCCAAAAGGCATAAGATAGCTACCCGCATCTTATGCCCATAAATATTTTTTCCGGAGTTTTTGCTCATTATCAATCAAAAAAACATTTCACTTTTTTAGCCAACCATCATATTTAAATTCGCAATTTCTCCAGCCTTCTTCCACTCTGACAAACGTTTCGCGTTGCTTCTTTTCTACCCAATCATCAATTATCTTACTCCTTCGATTGTTTTCGTACATACTTTTCAAAGTCTGATAATCTTCGCTTAGATTGGCTTTATGGCCTTCAATACGTCGAGCCAGCTTGGCTATTACTACTATCTCTTTGTTGCGATTTTGGTCCATCATAACAAATGGCTCTGAAATTTCACCTTCTTTCATCTTGTCGACCACTTTAGCCATCTCTTGTGGCAAATCAGCCATCTCAAATTTGGTGCTACCCGAACGACGGTTTACCATAATACCCTTATTATTTTTGGTGTCTTTATCCTGCGATATAAATTGAGTAGCATCTTCAAAAGTGAATTTCTTATCCAAAATATCTTTTCTTATTGAATCGAGGCGCACTGTAGCATCTTCCAAGTCTTTTTGAGCCACTTTAGGACGCAAAAGTATGTGGCGGCAATTTATGCGGTCGCCGCGTTTCTCAATTAATTGAATAATATGGTAACCGAATTCAGTTTCTACTATTTTTGATACTTTTTTTGTATCATTCAGATTAAATGCCACACTCGCAAACTCAGGTACTAATTCCGAACGGCTCTTGAATCCTATCTCACCTCCATAGACCGAACTTCCATCCTCTGAATAAAGAATAGCAAGCGTGGAAAATTCGCTTTCACCCGAATTAATTTTATTTGTATAATCACGCAATCGCGCTTTTACATCGTCAATTTCCTGTTGAGGAATCACCGGATTTAGTGACAACATTTGCACTTCCACTTGCTGAGGTATATAAGGAATGCTATCGGGCGACAGTGATGTGTAATATTTCCGCACGTCTGATGGCGTTGCCTTTACGTCTTTTGTCAAGTTGCGCTGCACCTCTTGAATAGTGTATTGATTGCGAATCACTTCCACCATTTGCTCCTTTAATTCCGGAATAGGCTTACGAAAATATTCCTCCACCTTTTCCTTTGAGCCTAAATTTGCTATAAAATAATTAATTCGGCTCTCGGCTTGTTGCATAACCATAGCATCTTGAACCTTCACCGTGTCGATTTTCGCTTGATGCAAAAAGAGCTTTTCTATTGCCATACGCTCAGGAATCACACAATATGGATTACCCTCTATTGGCTGGCGCTCATATTGAAGTTGCATATACTGTTCTTCTATGTCTGACTTATAGATAGGCTCATCGCCCACCACCCATGCCACTTCTTCGGCTATATTGTTCTGGGCCGTCAACTGCACTGCTGCGCCACAGAGCAATGCTACTATTGCGATTTTAATTTTCACTTATCGAATCTATTAGTTAATAATTTATCTGCAAAGATAATTTTTTTATTCTAAATAAGCAAAGCATTTCGGGTTTGTACGTTTTTTTCAACTATCATAACACTATTTTCACTTACATATAAGCGTAGATTATTGACAAATTTGTGTTTTTTCACTATGTCCACATATTACTACAAAAAGTACAGAGCAGGGAGGCTTCATTCATTGCCTCCCTGCTCTATTCTTATCATTGAATTTTAGAGAACGGTGAATTCACTTTTCTCTATTTCACCATTTTAAGCACTTTCTGATTGACAACTACAGGATATTTTGACTTTAAGCTCTTCACCCATTCATCTTCAAGCACTGCTTGATAATCGGAAGTAACCTGACCTCTAACATCGGCAGCTTCTTCGGGCTGAGCAATAACCTTGCCTTCATACATAAAATAACGAGTGTAACGCTTGTCTTTCGGTGTTGCTTTCGGTCCATCAAATACGAGCTCGTCAACTATGGCATTCTCACCTTTTTCCACAAGCAGACGCTCAATGCGTACATCTCTCTTAAACTGCTTTTTCAGTTTTGCTACTACAGAATCGGGCGCAACATCTTTCAGGGCTTCTTTCACAAGGTTATTCACTGAATCATTGGTAGTATATATTACCATTCCTTTAAACTTAGGATTACTCCACTTATATTTATCCTTATGTGCTTGGAAGTATGCCTCAAGTCCCTCTTTGTCGCGATTGGCTTTATCCCATACATTTCGGTTGCTTATCTCAAAAAGCATCATACCATTATAATACTCATTAAGAAGATTGGCATACTCAACATGTTTTGATGCCAAACATTCTATTTCGTAATTTACCAATTCTTCTTCCTCAAAGTTTTTCATCATATTTTTCACGTAGGCAGTCACCACTTTAGCACCCTCAAGTTTGGCTTTCGGATTTAATCTCTTTGCCACATATTCGGCATCGAATTTCTTCTTTGCAAAACTGAATGCAACACATTTATAATTTTTCATATTTTCCACGAATACGGAATCGTAGGGCGCAACGGCAATGTTCTTTTCTATCAAATCAAAGAACTTCTTGTTTTCTTTCAGTTTATACTCCTTTTTTAGCAATTCAATTTTTGCTTTACGCGGCTCCACCGAACGCTCATCGCTATTGATTACGTTCATCAATGTTGCTTTATTATCTTCGAAAGAGCCAATCTTGCGGCTGTCGAGTTTCTTGATGATATGAAGACCATAGGCAGTTTCAAATGGCTTTGAAATTTGCCCCTTCTCAAGAGCGAAAGCCACATCTTCAAATTCAGGAACCATCATTCCCGAGCCAAACCATGGCAGACGTCCGCCTTTACTTGCCGAACCCGGGTCTTCCGAGAATTTCTTTGCCAATTCTTCAAAATCGCCTCCATTAACCACCAAATTATATATACTATCTATTTCATTACGTTTGATAGTCTTAATTGAGTCATTAGCACCGCGAGGATAGAGTTTTAATATATGCTCGGCAAGTACTTCTCCTCTTGTTGGACGCTCTGCAAGCACCTTTACTATGTGTACTCCAAAATCTGTAGTAAACGGAGCAGAAATATCACCCACTTTAGTTTCGTAGGCAACCTTCTCAAAATCAAATGGATATCGACCCGATGTTATATAACCGAGGTTACCTTTGTTTCTTTTAGCAGTGCGGTCAATCGAATATTTTTCAGCGAGTACCCCCATATCTTCTCCATTAAGTATGCAGGTGCGTATGCTGTCAAGACGAACTTTATTAGCCTCTATTTCATCATTATTTTTTTCCAATGGAAGCATTATATGAGCCACCTGCACCTCACGCATCTTGCGGTCGTATGCCTCATGCAAAAGGCGATTAATTGTGGCTGAATCCACCAGATATGGCTGTGCAAGGTCATTTCTATATTTTACGAACTCGCTTTTAAATGCACTTGTCGTGTCAATTCCTGCAACTTTTGCATCTGCCACTTTCAACTTATACACAACAAAGCGGTCGAGATATTGCTCCAGCGACTCTTTTTCTATTTGCTGCTGGTTGTTTTTATGATACAGATACTCAAACTCAGATAACTTTACATCTTCTCCATTAATCTTCATCAACACAGGTTCCTTTGCTGCCCATGAAATTAACGTGGTAGCCACCAAAGCTCCAAGAAACAGTTTTTTTCTCATTTTATTATCATATTAAATCGTTATTTTACTATATATAATACTAATTTATATAACGAATTATTCTTTCAAAAATTATATTATCGCTCCATAAAAATAACGAGAGGACCATAAATCAGTATTTTATGAGTCCTCTGTTATTATTATATTTTTTATATATCAACCTCTGCTATAGTTAGGAGCTTCACTTGTGATTGCAACATCATGCGGATGACTTTCTGCCACTCCCGCATTGGTGATTCGAGTGAACTGAGCATTATGCAACTTTTCAATATTTTCCGCTCCACAATAGCCCATTCCGGCTCTCAATCCTCCAAGCATCTGATAAGCCACCTCATATAACGTGCCTTTATATGGCACACGTGCAGCAATGCCTTCAGGTACAAGTTTCTTGTTATCAGTTACATTCGACTGGAAATAGCGGTCTTTTGAACCTTTCTCCATCGCCTCAAGCGACCCCATTCCTCTATATGACTTATACTTACGTCCGTTGAAAATTATTGTTTCTCCAGGAGATTCCTCCACTCCTGCAAATATTCCACCAAGCATCACTGAGTAAGCTCCGGCAGCAAGTGCCTTTACAATATCACCGGAATACCTTATTCCTCCATCAGCAATCAATGGCACGCCTGTCCCATCAAGTGCTTTTGCAACATCATACACCGCACTAAGTTGAGGAACTCCTATACCGGCTATTATACGTGTAGTGCATATTGAACCCGGACCGATTCCCACTTTTACTCCATCTGCACCATTTTCAACCAAATATTTTGCCGCTTCTCCTGTAGCTATATTTCCTACCACAACGTCAATATCAGGAAAGGCTTGCTTTACTTTTCGTAGCACATCAACAACTCCCTTAGAATGACCATGGGCCGTATCAATAACTATAGCATCTACTCCCGCTTTAACAAGAGCCTCTGCTCGCTGCAGACTATCGCCTGTCACACCTATGCCGGCTGCCACGCGTAGCCTTCCTAAAGTATCTTTACATGCATTTGGCTTATCTTTGGCTTTTGTAATATCTTTATATGTTACAAGACCTACAAGCCGCCCTTGTGCATCTACTACCGGAAGTTTCTCTATTTTATGACGCTGAAGGATATCTGCTGCTTCCTCAAGGTTTGTCGATTGACTTGTGGTTACTATGTTATCTTTCGTCATTACATCATCGATAAGCCTCTCGGGATTCCGCTCAAATCTCAAATCACGATTTGTCACAATTCCCACAAGTTTCATATTATCATCGACTACAGGTATGCCTCCTATACGAAATTCTTTCATCATATTGAGGGCATCTATCACTCGTGAACCTTTCTTGATAGTAACAGGGTCGTAAATCATACCATTCTCAGCGCGTTTCACTGTATGTACTTGTCGAGCCTGCTCTTCAATGCTCATATTCTTATGAATTACGCCAATACCGCCTTCACGCGCAATGGCTATTGCCATCTGCGATTCGGTCACTGTATCCATAGCCGCCGACACAAGCGGAACATTAAGAGTTATATTACGTGAGAATTTAGTTTTGAGATTCACATTGTTCGGCAAGACTTCCGAATATGCGGGAATCAATAGGACATCATCGAATGTGAGCCCTTCCATTTTTACTCGTTCTGCAATAAATGACATAAAAGTAGATTTATTTTTTATTGCCTACAAAAGTAGCAATAATTTCTCATTTTTATGCAATTATTTTATTCTGCTTTTTTCTTTTTTTTTAGATTTAACATTTTAAGCTATATTCTCCTTACTTTCTCCTTATTTTTATATAGGCACCACAAGCATCGGCGTATCTGTCAAAAACAGCATTTTATGCGCTACACTCGGATTAAACAACCGCGCAAAAATATTTTTCTTTTTATTCGGTATAAATATTAAATCAACTTTATTTGTCCTTGCAAATTTATCAAACTCTACCTCAAAATCTTTCTCAACAAGTCTTATGCAACTGAAACTGTAATAGCTATATCTGTTGCGACAATATCCGAGCAACGATTCTATGGCTTCTTCATAATTACCTGAATTCTTCTTATCAACAACCGGGATAATGATAATATTGAGAGGCACTTCTCCAAATGTATGTGCAAATGCATCAAGCGACAGCATATCCTGCTGACGCATATTACTAAAGAACACTACATTCCTAACTTCATCAATTGTATTCAAACTCATATTTTCCGGAATAGTCAGCACAGGGAATTTCCCTGCATCGAGCACTTCAGCGGTCACACTACCTATCAGCTCTTTCTTGCTTTTCCCTCGAGTCCCCATCACTATTACTTTTGGCTCGGTTTCTTTTGAATAATTGAGTATTGCCGTTTCAGGAATACCTTCAGTCACCACGGTAGTAAACTTCACATCACTTAATTCACCTTTCGCAATCTTGCCCCTAAGCATTACTGCAAATTTATCCATTTTATCATTCGACACTTTATCTATCGTTGAATCGTACGACACAAAATCCGTTGCCTCATATTCATCGCTTTCGAATGGTAAAATTTCGGAATATGCCGCATTTAAATAGGAATATAACACCACCACTTCATAATCATTGCGATGAGCAAAATCAAAACCGATTTTGCACGCTTTAAGTGAGTAGTCGGAGAAATCAACCGGAATAAGCACCGTTGATACTTCAAGATTATTCTCTCTTTCATTTTCGTGCTCTTGCGCCGACTCTATGATGCGTAGTGCAATCGGTAAATCGCGTTCATGAATTCTAACCCTCACCCCCGATGATATGACCGGCTGAATGAGATTTACATTATGAATCACCACTTCAATCCCCTCCCTTTCAAGAAGGGTTTTCAGTATTACAGCTTTTTCATAAGTGTGAATAGCTATTGTTATTAATTTATCTCCGCCCGACATATTCCTAAAATTATTGTTTATTTAAAAGGATAAGACGGAATCCTATCGTGTTTCCGTCTTATCTCTCGTTAACTAATTTTCTTAAAACGCAAAATTAAGCTTCTTTGTTCTGTTTCTCCAAAATCTCGATAGCCATATCATATATTTGCGTATCATCTAAAATCACAATGCCTCCATCTGGTCCCGGCTCGATGTGTATACCACAATTCTTTCCATATTCATAATTGGACCCTCCGAAATAATTTCTTACTGTTTGAACCGTAACATTCAACTTGTCGGCAATTACAGCCATCGAACCGCTTGGTAGAGCATCTTTGATTCTACGAAGCTCATTAAATGAAATTGTTTTCGTCATGATACTGTTGTTTTTATTTGTTAATACATTATATTTTAACTTTTATAATTTATTTCGGTATAAAAATAGAACTTTAGTTTTAAATTTCCAAAAAAAACTTCATCTTTTTTTTATCCCATAAAATACATTACTGCTGAAACCAAAAGCAATATGCACATATTCATACAAATAGATATATTTATAATTTTCAATTGCAGTTCCGTGGGCTTGTCGATATTCACATAAATACCATATTTTGTTGCTCGGAGCTTTATGTAAATAAAATACACTAAGTATCCCACAAGAAGTCCCACTATAGCTCCCCCGAGTATATCTCCGGGAAAATGAACTCCGAGATATATTCTACTATATGAAAGGACTACTGCCCACAAAAATATCAACAGACTGAATAGTCGCTGCTTGAACATAAGTGCAAGAAACATTGCCACCCCAAATGAATTGGCAGCATGGCTCGACACGAATCCATATAAACCTCCTACGTAGCCATTGACGGTATGCACCAAGGGCATAAGTGCCTCTGTGTGTGTAGGACGCAAGCGCTCAACGGTGTGTTTTATGAACGTTGATGAAATTTGGTCACACAATGTGATTGTCAATGCAATAAACAAAAGTGAAACTACTCCATTTTTCCAATTATTGCGAAACACTACATATAATAATGCAATGCACATTAATATCCATGCAAATTTTCCCGACACCAGCCACATAAAATGGTCGAGAAAGGGATTAAAAGCTCCATTCAATATTTTGAAAGCCTCAATATCTAATGCCACCAAATATTCTATCATATTTATCCTATTTATAATTTAGTGCAAAATACGGATTATAACGTCGTTCATCTCCTATTGTGGTTGATTCTCCGTGTCCTGAGTACACCACGGTTTCGTCGGGCAAGGTAAGCAACTTTTCCGCCACACTATTTATCAAAGTTGAATAATCTCCTCCGGGCAAATCGGTTCTTCCTATACTATGAGCAAACAGAGAATCACCAACAAAAGCGCACCCGCTATCAGGCAAATAAAATGCCAATCCCCCGGGTGAATGACCCGGCACGTTGAGCACTTTAATATTCTCACCACATAATGCAAGCGATTCGCCTTCCTCAAGATTCCTCGTAGCTACAAGTGGCTCACTATTGCATCGCAATCCGAACATGGCTACTTGTTCCCTAAGCCTATTTCCGAGCATATTATCAGCAAAATTTGCACTAATATCCACATCGTATTTCTCAGCTATATATTGTGCCGAGAGTATATGGTCGGCATGCTGATGTGTCAATAGCACGGCTTTAATTTTAAGCTCATTTTCAGCAATAAACTTATCCACAGCATTTCTTTCACCAGAATCAGCCATTCCGGGGTCTACAATCATTGCATCACTTCCCTTCTCTTGCCACAATATGTAGCAATTTTCTGCAAACGGATTGACTATAAATACCGATACTTTCATAAATCTATTATATTGTGATACAACAGCTATAATTGTATATAAACCACTTTCTTCGTAGCGAAAAATTCTTCTTCGAAATAATTCTCTATATCTTCGACTATAGCTGATGCTTTCACGTTATGCAATTCTGCATCCAGGTTTCCACCTTTCAGGCAGATTAAGCCATTTGGCATTGCATTAATGCACGTTTTCGACACCAATTTTCTCACAAGCGGAATCATATCATTCAAATTCATCACAGCTCTACTAACCACGAAATCAAAACTTCCTTTCACCTCCTTTATATCGCCATGCTGAGTCTTTATATTCGAGAGTCCTATTCGTTCTGAAATATCATCTACCACCTTGAGTTTCTTCCCTATTCTGTCCACAAGATGAAATCGCGATTCAGGAAACATTATAGCAAGAGGCACCCCGGGGAAGCCACCCCCTGTACCAAAATCAAGAATTGATGTCCCCGGCTTAAAGTCAATAAACTTCGCAATTGCAAGCGAATGAAGAATATGGTTGACAAAGAGATTATCAATATCCTTTCTCGATATGACATTGATTTTACTGTTCCATTCAGGATACAATTCGCCTAATGCGGCAAACTGCTTAATCTGAATATCGCTAAGCGAATGAAAATATTTAGTTATTGTTTCAATCATGATTGTTTCATTGTATCAATTTAATGACTTCCGAATTTTCAAGCATATATGGCTTAAGAGTTTCATAATCGAGAGTTATTACCGTTTCGCCCACGCTGTAACATGCTATTTCATACGTGGCGAATGTCCACGTCAGCCCTCTATCACCCACAAAGAAATTATTATTAGCCAAAAGGTTGTCGAGATTAAAATACCCCATATCCATCAAGTCGCCTTCATCTTTTGCTTTAAGTTGCAAAAGAAGTTTTCTCTTAAGTAAATCGGAAATATCGCTTACCACATCATCAGCAAACACATTATTTAATTCTATTCTCGACATATTATTCAGCGATATATTGTAATAGGTGTGAGTGGTCATAGTTGTCTTGTCGTTCTTCTTAGTGACTTCTTCTTTACAGAAACTAATTATACCATTCTTATTATACACAGCTTTTATACCTGTCATAGAATTATATTTGTAAACTATCATTCTATCATCTTTCTCAAATTCTATTTCATCTACCTCCTCGCCATATTGATTCAGCACATTCTTGACAAACTTGGCAAATGCATCACTAATTTTCATACTATCGCTTGGCACCTCAAGCACAACATCTGAAAACAATCGTTGCAAAGCTAATGTAGCTTTTTTATCCTTATATTCAAGTGGGAATGTAATCGTGGCTTCAGCTGTCACACTACACTGCGATTGATTCCCAAGTTTATAACTTGTTGTGTCAAGAACATTCACAGTACTAAGCGTAACTGTATCTGCACTCATTTCAACTTTCTTATTCTTTAGACCTCCGCAATTGCTGAAAACTATCAGAATTGCCATTAGCAGCATCCCGTATTTTATCGAATATCTCATTAGTTTTTCCTTTATTCTAAATTTTAAGCTAATATACGAATTTTTTCTCATTCGTACCAATAGAATTTCATTTTTTATATTGATTTTCCTCATTAATTTTCTATCCCACTTATATACGAACCAAATATTGGCACTTAAAAC
>CAMEKH010000030.1 GCA_945921235.1 uncultured Prevotellaceae bacterium
GGGCGATAGTCGGGGTGAGCGCAGTTCTCAATGATTGTTTCGGCACGTTGCACGGGGTCTTTGCCGCGAAGGTCGGCGATACCTTGCTCGGTGATAAGGATATCCACTGAGTGCTCGCTGTGGTCGATGTGCGAGGCCATAGGCACGATTGCGCTAATCAATCCGCCCTTAGCTACCGATGGACAGCTGTAGATTGAGATGTAGGCATTGCGAGTGAAGTCGCCGGAGCCTCCAATTCCGTTCATCATCTTTGTTCCAACAACGTGAGTAGAGTTGATGTTTCCGAAGATATCGGCTTCGAGAGCTGTGTTCATAGTGATAACACCCAATCGACGTACTACCTCGGGATTATTGGAAATTTCAGCCGGGCGAATTACCACCTTGTCGTGGAAACGGTCGATATTATCGAAGAATTCGGTCATAGTGTCCTTTGAGAACGTCATGGAGCAAGTGCTTGCGAAGCGACATTTGCCCGATTTGATAAGGTTCAGCACAGAGTCTTGAATTACTTCGGTGTACATGTCGAAAGCCGGGATTTCAGGATTGGCATCGAGTCCGGCAAGCACGGCATTGGCAATATTACCCACGCCCGATTGCAGAGGCAGGAACGAGCTTGGAATGCGGCCGGCTTTCAGCTCGGAAGTGAGGAAACGGCACACATTGTCGCCAATCATCATAGTAGTGGCATCGGCAGGGGAGAAAGGGCTTCCGCCTGCGGGGTAAGAAGTCTTGACGACACCGATAATCTTCTTGGGGTCGATTTTCAGTGTGGGAGAGCCGGCACGGTCGCTTGCCTTGAAAATAGGGATTTCGCGGCGGTATGGCGGGTCGAGCGGGATATAAATGTCGTGCAGACCATTGATTTTAGGATTTATAGCATCATTAAGCTCAATAATCACTTTTTCGGCTAAAGAGGCATAGGTAGGAGCGTTGCCCACGCCTGTGCCGAGCACAACTTCGCCCTCATCGGTGATGCTTTGCACTTCAATGATAGCTACGTCGAGTTTACCGAAAGTTCCATAGCGCATTTTTTGCGATAATTCCGAGAGGTGAAGGTCGAAATAGTGAGCGGCATGAGAGTTTGCTGCTTTGCGCATGTCGGGGCACGATTGGTAGGGCGTGCGCATATTCACGGCATTTGCGCGGCTCAATTCTCCGTCGACGAAATCGTTGGTTGAGGCTCCGGTGAAGAGATTGATTTTAAATTCGCGTCCGGCCTCATGTTCTTTCTTGGCAAGTTCGGCAATAGCAACGCTGACAACTTTAGGGGTTCCGCTTGCAGTGAATCCTGAGAATCCTACATTGTAACCATTCTTGATGTGTGCGGCAGCTTCTTGTGCCGTTAAGATAGGGAAAGTCATAGTTAAAGTTTTGCTTCAGTTATAATCTCTTGCGCTGTAATGCGCTGTGAGATTAGGGTTTATATAAATTAATTGTATTAAAATTTGCGTTTTAGTATCTCGTGAGCTATTATTGCTCTTCTCCAGTCGTTATCTTTCGGCACATAGGGGTGAGGCTCAGAATAGGCATCGTCGGGAGGTACTACGTCGACCTTCACGGCATGGCTGCCCTCTTCGCTCGCCGGCATTGGGATAAACGGCTTTGGGCTTTGTTTTTGCTTTTTTTGTGACGTTATTGGAATTATAATATCATCGAGAGAGGGAGGCACAGAAGGGTGTCTCGGCAGAGGTGGCACTTTATTGTGTTGTTGAGGTGCGGAAGTGGGCGTTTTCGGTTTTTTCGGCTTTTTCAGGCTGCTTAGAAAGATACCCACCATTATTATGATTGAAATAATAATTTCCGGTCTGTCCATATTGTAAATAAGCTATTGAAAATTCAAGTTCAAATTTACTAAATAATGGCAAAATCGCAAAGAATCTTGTTTAAAATCTTTGTGTGTAAGTTAAAAAACGGATTTTTTAGCTCTCTGAGAATCTTGTTGATGCGTAGTGTGGCATAATAAGAGCATCTTTGAAGCTGAAGTCCCTAAATGCTTGAAACATGACGAGTGCATTATCAGTTGAGCTTGAAAGGAATGAAATTATAACCGTCGGGGATTGAGAGTGTAACTTTCCATATTGTTTGAGTGTTGTCGTCGGAGTTTCTTGTCTCAATATTCAAGTTTATTTTCCGTTTGTTATATTCGTTGAGGGTTTGAATTGTCTGAGTGACGATGCGCAAACCCGTTCCGGTGTGGTCGGAGTTGTTGATAGAGTCCGTTTTCTTGCAGTTGTTTTCCACACTGATTGTTATTACATCATCACCTCGCCTGATGTCGATGTTAAGGAATCTGTCGCTTTTTAAGCTGCGCAAACCGTGTTTCACGGCGTTCTCCACGAATATGTGCGCCATCATTGCCGGGATAATGGTTTTGTCGGGGTCTATTCGGCTGTCGATGTGCTTGTTGAAAACGAAGTTGTTGCCTAAAGAGAGTCGCTCAATATTCATGTAGGAATCGATAAATTCAAGTTCTTCTGAAAGAGTGACTGTGTAGCGGTCGCACATTTCAAGGTTCATTCGGAGCAGACGAGTAAGGTTATTGATGCCATCGTCGCTTGTAGCAATTTGGTTGTTGAGCATATTGAACATGAAATGAGGTGTAATGCGGTTGCGCATATTAGAGAGTCGCAGAGAGAAAAGACGACTTTTCTGTTGCATCTCCTCCTCGATTTGCTTGCGGTGCTTATACATAATCCATACGGTCGACACGGAAGCGGAAAGAATCAAGATGATAAACAGAATGTAGAGCTGAATTTGCATGGACTTCATGCGGTCGTCCTTCTGCGAAATGATGAGGTTAGTGTGCAGACGTGTGGTGTCTTGCCGGTAGCGGTAGTCGATTTCGGTGATTTGGTTTCGTGATGCATTGTTGTTGATAGAGTCGAGGAAACCTTGCGCTTTCAGTAAGCAAGAGTATGCCCGCTCATAGTTTCGGCATTTGCTGTAGTAAGCCTGCATGCGCGAGTAGTGGAGAGCGAGGTAGCGCGGACCTGCCGACAGAGAGTCGGCAGAAGCAAGGAAGAGATATTTTATAGCTTCGTGCATATTGCCTCGGTGCATCTCGAGGTCGCCGAGCAAGCTGTTCAGGTAGAAACGTTTTGAGGCGTCCTTAGGGATAAGGTTAAACATCTCTTGAGCCTTTTTGAGATAGTGATAAGCGGAATCCGTTTCCGACATCATAAGCATCACTTCACCAAGGTTTACGTGAGTGATAAATGAAAACGCAATATTGCCGAGAGTGGTAGCAATGCTATCAGCCGATTTGAAAGCCGAAAGGGCATCGTTGTAGCGTTTTTGGAAATAAAGGCAGTTGCCGTAGGACACGAAATGATAGTATTTATCGTAGCTCACGGCGTTAAACGAAGTGTCATTGATTATGCTGCGGGCTTTTTCGAAGTAGCGATTTGCCTCGGTGTAGTTTTCTATGTCGGAGTACACTTGTCCGAGTCCGTTGTAGATGCTTAAGTATTCATCGCTAAGCTTCATAGAGTCGGCAAGGGCAAGAGCGCGGCGGTAATATCCCGAGGATTGTGCGGCATCGCCATTCTGCCTGTAGGCATCGGCGAGGTTGATGCAAATATTCACGAGGTTGGAGTGCTCATTGCAGAGCATTGCAGCAATATAGGCATTCTTGAAGCAAGCTATAGCCGAGTCGCGGTCGCCGAGAGAATTGATTCGATACACCGCTGTGTGGTTCCAGAAGAGCGACTTCAGCGAGTACAGCTCTTTCGATTCGGTAGTGTGGCTTAAAAAGAGAGCTACATTGCGTCTTATTGAGTCCATACGCTTTTCATCACCCATAAAAAGGAATGCGAGCGACTTGTACATCTCGATGCGATAGCAAAGGCAGCTGTCGGAGATTTGAGCTTCGGCTTCAGTGAGATTTGCTATGGCTTGCTGTGGATTGACGAAGATAGTGTCGTATTGAGCACTGATAATCGAGTCGCACAGTTTCCTTTCGGGCGAAAGTGAACTATTGGTTTTCGAGCATGAGATACAGCATGCGAGGATATATAATGATATAGCTGTCAGTACATAGTATATTGAGTTGCGATGCATTGAAAGTCGTGGTTTTGAAATGATTAGTAGTAAAAAAGAACGATAAATAATATCAAATTAATTAAATAGTGTTGCAAAAATAATAATAAAAATACAACTATGAACAAAATATCACAAAAATGTAATTCTTTTCACTGTGGAGGAAGCTGTGACAGCGTGCCTAAGCAACCTGATAGCACCACATTCGGGCTGAGCAAATGCTCGGCGAAATGATGCGAGACGGTGATGCGAGGGCATAAAAAGAGAAAACTCTATTGTTTTGCAAATCTATTTGCACTATATTTGCAAGTTGAAATTACAAGATATGAGTAACGAGTCGATTCATATTGACGTGGATAAGCTGCTACGCACGAAATTGCCGAAATATTATCGCTATATACCGAAAGCGGTGATACGTTGGCTTGCACGCACTATATGTCAAGATGAATTGAATGCGTTGCTCGAGCATAATGCCGGGAAAGAGGGGTGCGAGTTTGCCGCCTCGGCTTTGGTGTATCTTGGAGTGAGCGTGAAAGTGTCGGGGATAGAGAATCTTCCTGCCGATGCCGGAAGCCGCTTGGTCTTTGCCTCCAATCACCCGCTTGGCGGGCTCGATGGCATTGCGCTTATCTCGCAGCTTGGAGCGCACTATGGCGGCAAGATAAAATGCGTGGTAAATGATATGCTCATGCAAGTAAGTCCGCTTGCCAAGTTGTTTTTGCCTGCCAACAAGCATGGCAGGCAGAGCGAGGAGGCTGTGCGAGCCATAAATGAAGCGTTTGCCGGCGATGACCAAATGCTGTATTTCCCCGCAGGATTGTGCTCGCGGCGCATGAAAGGGGGCGAGATAGCCGACCTTGAATGGAAAAAATCGTTTATAGTGAAGAGCGTGGAGTATCACCGCGATGTAGTTCCGGTGTATTTCAGCGGGCAGAATTCCGATTTTTTTTATAAGTTTGCGTCGTGGCGCAAGCGCATAGGAATGAAACTGAATATTGAGATGATTTACTTGCCCGGTGAGGTATTCAAGAGCCGGGGGAAAGAGTTTAACATTATTATAGGTAAGCCTATACCGTGGCAGACGTTTACCGGCGGTCGACGACCGAGTGAATATGCCGCCGAAGTGAGGGCAGCCGTGTATGAACTAAAACCTGAAAATTAAATCGTTGATAATGGAACCGATTATTGAGCCAGTAGATATAGAATTGATAGTTGCCGAACTTACGCCCGAGCGTTTTCTGCGCAATACCAACAAAGGCAACAACGAAATATATGTGATTGATGCTCACAATGCACCACACACCATGCGCGAGCTGGGACGCCTGCGCGAGATAGCCTTCCGCACTGCCGGAGGAGGCTCCGGGAAGGCTTGCGACATCGATGAATTCGATGTTATGCCCAAGCCATGCAGGCAGTTGATAGTGTGGAATCCGGTCGATAAGGAGATACTCGGCGGGTATCGCTTCATACTCGGAGAGGATGTAGAATTTGATGCCAATGGAGCACCACGCATCGCCACGTCGCACATGTTCAAGTTTTCCGACCGCTTTCTCAAGGATTATCTGCCGGTGACCATAGAGCTTGGGCGCTCATTCGTGAGGTTGGAATATCAGTCGAGCAAGGTGGGAGCAAAAGCCATTTTCGCCCTCGATAATTTGTGGGACGGATTGGGCGCACTTACTGTGGTGTATCCGCAAATAAAGTATTTGTTTGGCAAAGTGACAATGTATCCTAATTATTCAGCCGAGTGCCGCGACCTGCTTCTTGCATTCCTCGGTGAGTATTTTCCCGATAAAGATGCACTTGTGCGCCCCATAGAGCCGCTGAAAGTGAAATATACCATCGATGACTTCTGCGGACTTATTGCAGGCAATGATTTCAAGAACGATTATCGCCGCGTGAACGGCTTCATTCGCGAGCATGGCTTTAATATTCCACCGCTTGTGAATGCCTACATGGGATTGTCGTCGACGATGCGTATGTTTGGCACCGCCATTAACTATGAATTCGGCGATGTGGAAGAGAGTGGAATATTCCTATCAATAGATGAAATAACCGATGAGAAAAAGAATCGCCATATACAGACGTTTGTTTCATCGCGGTGATGCACATCGAGGCTCAGGCATAGCACGGCGTGTGGCAATGTTGGCGGGAGCTTGTGCATGCGCCGTAGTGGTGTTTGCCGCCGAACATTCCACAAGCTATGGCGCATCGTTAATTACCAATGTAGGAAATGGCGATTTCGCTCCGTCGTATATTATGGCGAATAATGGTGGAGTTTTCACACAGCCTAATTCGCTGCTTGCACGGGCGCAAATGGAGTATGCGCTGACCGATGTGGGGCGTTTCTCATTCTATATCGGCGGCGATGTGATAGGTGGAGGCTCTTCAGCCACAAAGTACGGGCTGTATGATGTGGCGGCAGGCAAGAATAATTATCGCGATGTGAGTGCTTCGAAAGTGTGGCTGCAGCAACTCTATGGCACGGCTGAATATCGCAATGTGTTTCTCACCCTCGGTATGCGTGAGCGCGGCTCGGTGTTTGTGAACCAAGAATTGAGTAGCGGTGATATGTGTCTCTCGGGAAATACGCGCCCTATGCCCGGCGTAGCGGCGGGATTCATTGATTTTTGCAACATTCCGCTCACCGGCGGGTGGGTGCAGATTTGCGGTGAGTTGGGTTATTTCAAGGCACTCGACTCAAAATGGCTGGAAAATCACTATAATTACCGAAATTATAACATAACCACAGGCTACGTCTTTCACTATAAGTATTTGCATCTGCGCACCAATCCCTCGAAGCCGTTTTCGCTCACCATAGGAATGCAGTCGGCTTGCCAGATTGGAGGAAAGAGCATCACCTACTTCAATGGCGCAAAGCTATCGGAAGTCAGTGCCAAGGTAGGCGTAAAACAGCTGTTGAAGGCTTTTGTGCCGGGTTCGGGCGGCAGTGGCGGCGATACCTACTATGAGGGCAATCACCTCGGCACGTGGGACGTCATGGGGCGTTATCGATTGGCTTCGGGCGATGAAGTGAAAGTCTACTATCAGTCGCCGTGGGAAGATGGCTCGGGCATTGGAAAACTCAACGGATTCGATGGCTTGTATGGAATAGAATATATGAGTACAAGGCAGGGCATAATCGATGGTGCCGTGATAGAATATATCGACTTGATGAACCAGAGCGGACCGATACACTGGGCGCCGGGCGACTTTGCCGGAACGCCTATGCAGGGCGAAGCTACAGGCGCCGACGACTATTATAACAATTATTTCTACAACGGATACCAATATAACGGACTTTCGCTCGGCACTCCGCTTATTCGCACGGCAATCTACAACACCGATGGCTATCTGCGTATCACCGACAATCGTCTGCGCGGATTTCACGCTGCCGTGACCGGGCATCTTACTCCCGATGTGAAATATGTGGCTAAAATAGGCTATCGGCGGTCGCATGGCACTCCGTTAGTGCCGTTAATTAAATCTCGCAGTGCAACATCAATGCTTATTGAGGGTAGTTATAATTGCACGGGAAAGCTCGAAGGCTTGACGGTGAAAGGTCAGGTGGCGGGCGATTTCGGCTCATTGCTTGGAAATAACTTCGGCGTAATGGTTGCAGTGAGCTACAATGGATTGTTTTGAATTTTTTTATTACTGAGCAGAATTTATGAAGCAAAATAGCTGGTATATGCGCTTTTTCGCAGTGGTTATCGCCGGAATTTTGGCGGCGATAAACTTTTCGTGCGCCAAGAATAATGGCGACATAGGAGTGTGGTTCGGGCTTTGGAAAGTAAGTTCAATCACAGTAGATGGCACTGCCGACCATAAATACAAAGGGAATATGTTTTTTGCCTTTCAGAACACCGCATTCGAGCAGAAAATTGTTGCCGACGACCACAGCACCATGCAAGAAGTGGGAGTGTGGGAGGAATCAGGCGGAAAGATAGTGGTGACTTTCCCCGACAGCCGCTATGAGCCTGCCGATGGCTATATGCTTGGTGGCGGTGAGCGCAACGAACTGAGCTATGAGGTGATTTCATCTACGAGAATAAATCTCACTCTCGTCACACCGCAGGAGAAAACTGTGGTTTACGCTCTTGAAAAGTGGTGATTGCAGAATGAAAGAAATGCTGATAAATATGCGCCGATGGCTTTCAAAGCTCTCGTTTCGCACGGGAGTGATAGTTATGGCTTGCTGTGTGCCATGCTATATCATTTCGTTTGCTCAGATGTTGCTCCCAATAAGCGTAGAGACAAAGAGTGTGCTGTGGGTGGTGTTTTTCGGCTTGGCGAAAACTACCCAATATGCCGGATTGACGATATTAGGCGTTGAGGGCTGGAAGCGAGTGAAGTCGTGGTTCAAAAAACGTAAAAATCAAGAAAAAGATGCTTAGTGACTTGGAATTTGAGAATTTGCGGGAGTTTCTCGACCGTGAAGCGGCGCGGATAAACAATGTTGATTTTATAGCCAACGACCCGGTGCAGTTTCCGCGTCGGTTCAGCCGCTTGCAGGACATTGAGACGGTGTCGCTACTCTCGGCGGCAATAGCATGGGGCAAGCGCAAAATGATTTGCTCCAATTGCGAAAAGATGCTTGCCATAATGGAAAATTCGCCACTGGAATATGTGCGTGAGGGAGCCTACGAGGCGTTGCCCGATGAAATGAACATTCACCGCACGTTTTTTGCACGCAATTTCAAGTATATGTTGCGCGGATTGAGCCGCATTTTCAGCCGCTACGGCTCATTGCATGGATTTGCCGGGGCGATGAAAGTGGGCGATAGCGAAATGCCGTCGTGGCAACTTGTGGAGCTTATGCAGAGGGAGTTTGCCGCTGCCAATGGAGGAGCTACCGATTCGCAGTGCCTCCCCACACAACTCAAGAACACGGCACTGAAGCGCATCAACATGGCTTTGCGCTGGCTTGTGCGCGATGACGGCATTGTGGATATGGGTGTTTGGACCGCAATCGACAAGTCGAAGCTGTTTATCCCGCTCGATGTGCATGTGGGCGACACGGCACGCGCTCTCGGCATGGTGGAGCGCAAAGCCAATGATAAGCGCACCGTGCTTGAGCTGACGGATATGTTGAGGCGTATGCGTCCCGACGACCCTGTAATCTACGATTATGCACTTTTTGGCATAGGTATAGGCGACAAATATCTTGCGCCCACGGTGTGAGAGCGCAAATAGGAGCTGTGAGAGTGTAGCTACTTTATGCCACGCTTGTTGAGCTCGGCTTGATAGCGGCGAGCATTGGCAAGATGTGTAGCGTAATTATCGGTGAAATTGTGATAGCCGGAAAAGTCCTCTTTGGCACACATATAAGTGAAATTGTGCTCCGGAGCATTGAGCACGGCATCAATTGTTGATTTCTCCGGCAGACGTATGGGACCGGGAGGTAGCCCCTCGAATTTATAAGTGTTGTAAGGCGAATCGCAGGTGAGCATAGCATGAGTAATGCGACGTATGCCGAAGTCGCCCAAGGCAAATTTCACTGTAGGGTCGGCTTGCAGTTTCATGCCCTGCTTGTAGCGGTTGATATAGAGGCGCGCCACCTTTCCGCGCTCATCGCTTTTAGCTGTTTCCTCCTCCACAATAGAAGCAATGGTGCACACCTCGTCGGGCGTAAGCCCGAGGGCTGCGGCTTTAGCTTTACGCTCATCGGTCCAGAAGTGTACGGCATATTTTGCGATGCCCTTGACGAAATCTTCGGGACTTACCGCCCAATAAAATTCGTAGGAATCGGGAAGAAACACATTGGCAATGGTGTAAACGTTCTTTTCCATCGAAGCGCAGAAAGTGCTGTCGTCGAGTAGCTTAAGTAAATCGGCTTTGTTCATCATGAACATTGTCGAGGCGCGCTCGGCAAGTTGATTCTTGGTGCGCACGTTTTGGAAAGTGAATTTAATGGCAAGTTGGTGCTTATTGCGTATTTTTCGAGCAATCGAAAGCGGCGATTCACCCTCTTCCACTGCGTAAGCTCCGGCGCGCTTGGCGAGGTCCACGTCGAGTAGCGACAGGAGTGTTGCTACGCGAGAGCCGAAAGCCTCGGTTTGCACCGAAGAAATAGAGTCGGCAAGCACATCGGTTGTCATGTCGGGGTACACATGAATTGTGGCGCTTTGGCGTGCCCCCGATAGCAGATAAGGAGCTGCGAAAGCCACAAGAGCAAGCATCACGGCAGCTACTGAGGCAGCGCATATAATAATGGTCTTTTTTGCAGTTTTAGTCATAATTGTAATGTAGTTTTGTTCTTTTTTCAAATAGTGCTCGCAAAAATACTAAGAACGGGAAAAAATAGCAATCTTTTTAATTAAAAAACATAGGGTTAACTTGTAGTAATTGCAAAAAATACATATATTTGCGAAATAGCGGTAGAGCGACTCCGAGCCGGAGCATAAGTGCGTTGCATTTTATTCCGAGGTCGCTATTTATTTGATTAATAATTAAAAAGCATATTTATCATGAAGAATTTCAGCAAAGGAGCAAAATGGTGGGAGTGTATAGGCATCGCTTTCGATGACATAAAGAGTTTTGCCTATTCCTATGGAGCGGAGATGACTATTTTCAACGGGTGGTTGATAGGATTGCTTGCAGTGATAGTGGTGGTGCCGTTCCTGCTATTCTCGGGAATTACATCATCAACCTACGATACCGACTACACACCGGTGAAGATGTCGGCACGCCGTTCGGCGGTGCTCTACGACACACATAACATTTTGTACTCTCATCGCATGAAAAATGCCAAGGAGCTGGCGAAAGTGAATAAGGGCGACAGCCTCAAAGTGCTTGCCTACAGCAAATCTTACTTGGCGTTTCAAGTGGAAACATCAAAGGGTGAGCGAGGTTTTGTGAAGTTTGATGTGCTTGGCGATTCGCTTGTAGCCACCGACAAAGTGACACTGAAAAATGATGTGTGCAACAAGGGCGACAAAGTGCTGTTTCTCAGTTACGATTATGGAAATAAGAAACAGTCGAAGACCGATTTTAAGCTGAAATTCGGTGAGGAAATTACAAGTACGTCGGCATGCTTCAAATTTATGCCGCTGTGTGCATTCGGCATACCGAAATACAAAAGTGATAACGTGTCGACGGTGACAGCCGATTGGGTGCGGCGTCGCTTTAAGCCCGATATTACCACAAAAACCGAGGTCGACAAGCAATGGTATGGCTATCCGCTCACGGTGAAAGTCACCGGAAACCGCACTGTAGCTACTTATCCGCTGAAAGTGAACGACTTCGGCAAGGAGCGTGAATACGACACAATGGAAGTGCTCTACAAAGATGGCGTGGTGCACAGCTACAGCTACAAAAAAGAGGAGTCAATGGGGTGGCTACTCTCCACTTTGCCGTTTGCGGCAGAGATACAGACGCTACCGCTGAGCGCCATGATGCAGAGCAACCCGGTGACTACCGAGGCTGATATTAACGGAATGGAAGATGTGCTCGATGAGCCGGGCGCAGTGCAAAAGTGGATAAAATCCAATTTCTTCAACTTCAAGTTGCCAACATGGCTCAGTGTTATCATAGCATTAGTGCTATTATTGATAGGATTGATAATAGTGGCATTCTATTTCCACTGTGTGCTGATGTTATTGCCTGCTTTGGCTCAGTTTACGGGCTATATTTATCCTTTGCCTAACTTCTTGTGGAAGATAATCATCACCATTGCCCTTCTCTTTGGCGGCGAGTTGCTTTATCTGCTTGCCGGTGGGCTCAATTGGTTCTTGGTGTTAGTGCTTCTGGCTTATCTTTACTACCAATGGAAGAAGTGGATGAATTGGGCTAATTATGCACGTTGCAGCGCTTGCAGACACATGTATACGCTCGATTCCTACGATTACCGCGATGGCGGAACAAGCTATTACGACAATGTGAAATATAACGTCACCACCCTTGGCGGCAGGGAAATCAACAGAAAAGAGACCTCGCGTGAACACCGCAAGATAGTAACAGTCTACGAGGATTTAAGTTGCTCGCATTGCGGTGCTGACTTCACATACACGCACCACAATGATATGAAGGCATAGTTTTTAGCTCGGATTTGTGCTCGGTTTGCATAATTTTCACTAAATTTGCACGATGTGTTCACTATGGTGACGCAGCGAGATGAATCTATGTGTTTTTTTGAATGATGATTGACAATAAGAACATTGCGAGAATAATCCTTCCGGAGCCAACCATAAGCCGGTTGCCGTGGTATCTGTCGTATCTGAACTTGCAGCGCAGCCACAATGTGGAATATGTGTCGTCAACACAGATAGCCAAAGATATCAACGTCGACGCTTCGCAGATAGCCAAAGACTTGTCGTTTCTCAACATCAAGGGAAAGACGCGCATAGGCTATGAGGTCGACACTTTGGTGAAAGAGCTTGTCGATTTCCTCGGGTTCCAGCGTAAGCACAATGCATTCATGATAGGTGTGGGAAGTCTCGGTAAGGCACTTATTCAAGACTCCGGACTGATGCAATTCGGGCTGAATATTGTGGCAGGATTCGATGTAAATCCGGCACTTATAGGCACAAGCATAGGCGATGTGCCTATTTTCAGTATGGACGAGCTCGATGAGCGACAAGAAGAGTTCGGCACTGAAATCGGCATTCTTGCCGTTCCCGCCGAGCATGCTCAAGATGCCACCGACACCATGATAGCCTGTGGCATTCAGGCAATATGGAATTTCACCCCTTCACGCATCAAGGCAAGCAATGACATTGTGATACAGAACACCTCGATTTATGCGCATCTGGCAGTGATGTATAATCGTTTGGAAGAGAAGAAACGCATGGTTTAGTTGCATAAAATCAGTAATATCTACGCTACGAGATGAAAGTAATAGGGATAAGATATGATTTCGGCACTGCCGGAAAGGAGATAGCCGACGATGTGAAGCCTGCTGTGGCGCTTATGGCTGATTCGTCGCTGCTCAAGGACGGCAAGCCCTTTTTCGTGCCCGATTTTGCCGAGAGCTTTGCGGCTCGAAGTTGCATTGTGGTGCGAGTGAGCCGCTTGGGCAAAAACATTGCAAAGCGATTTGCCGGCAGGTATTACGATGCACTCACAGTGGGACTTTCGGTTGAGGCACGCACAATGAACGACGATTTCGGTGGAAATTCGCCCGAGGCTCTTGCTTATGCCTTCGATGGCTCGGCAATTCTCGGTGATTTTGTGCCGATAGAAGAAATTTCGGCGAGCGAGCGATTGTGTGCCACGCTGTGCGGTAGCAAAATTCTTGATTGCCCCACAGCCGATGCTTTGAGTTGCATCGACTCGCTGATAGAGTTTATAAGTCGTTATTTCACGCTTAAAATAGGCGATTTGCTATATGCTTTCAGAGTGGGAGATGAAATTTCGGTGGTAGCTCAAAGCACTATCGATGCCACGCTCAATGGTGTGAAAACACTTCATTTCAAGATAAAATAAGAAAAAACAGCAAAGCAATAAATAAACTATCAACATAGAAAAATCGGACAACACGATGAATAAGTTTCTAAAATCCATTATCGCTATATTTTGTGCTACTGCCACTATGGCGATGAGTGTGCCGGCATGGAGCCTTGATGCAAGCCATTTTGCCAATGAATCGAAACTCGCTTCAGGAAAATGGGTGAAAATACAGGTAGCTACCGATGGCGTGTATCAAATTACCGATGCCGAGCTGAAAGCTATGGGATTCGAAAAGCCTGCCGAGGTGAAAATCTTCGGTAATGGCGGCATAATTCTCCCCGAGTCGCTTGAGGCGGTCGCTTCCGATGATATAGCGCAGGTTCCGGCAATTTATGTGGGTGGAAAACTGTGCTTCTATGCGCAAGGTACTAATAAGCTCGATACATACTACTCGACTGCAGCCAATTTCTTGCGCTTCACTGCCAACAGCTATTCCTCAAAATCTTATTATTTTCTTACCGACAACCCGGCTTACGCTTCTCTTGCGGTGCCCGAAGCCAATCAACCGACATCGAGTGCCGAGGCCTCGGGAGAGAGCGCAAACTGTCTGCATCATGAGCGTGAACTCTATTCGCCGGGCTTAACCGGAAAAACTATTCTCGGCGAGGATTTCGGCTCGGCGAAGAAGCTGGATTTCGACTTTGAGCTTCCCGGCTATGTCGACGGCTCTGCAATTTGCATCTACACCGTGGCGGCGATGAAAGCCAATGAGCGCACTGAACTCAGTGCGAAAGTCAATTCCACCGATATGACTTTCGCAGTCAATACCAATAAAATCAATGCCGTCGCGAGCGACTACACTTACTATAATATTTGTCAGGCTCGAGCTACCGTTGTCCCCGACAATCCAAGCGGTAACAAATTCCGCTATTCACTCTCGGCTACATGCACGGGCAATATTGCTCTTGCACGGTTAGATAATTTCACTGTCACCTATCGTCAGCACAATGAGCTTCACCCCGGTTCTTCACAGATGAATATGTATATTCTCAATGAAAGCGGTAGCAAGTCGCTCAAAGTGAGCGGAATCACTCCCACAACACTGCTTTGGGACGTTACGCAGCCCGCAAAGCTCAAGCAATATGCCTTGACGAGGAACGGAAATGAGGGTAAATTTACGGCTTCGCTCACGGCACTATGCTCGAAATTCGTGCTTTTCGACACATCTCGCGAACTGATGAAAATCGACGGATTTGCAGCCGTTGGAAATCAAAATCTGCATGCTATGAGCACCCCCGACATGGTAATTATCACCTCACCGGGACTGAAAGCGCAAGCACAGCGCATTGCCGATATGCACATCACCCGCGACAAGATGGAAGTGGCAGTGGTGGAGCAACCTGAAATATTCAATGAATTCTCCTCGGGAGCCGTCGATGCCACGGCAATAAGGATGTTCATGAAAATGCTGCATAAGCGTAACCCGTCGAAATTGAAATATCTGCTCCTTTTCGGCGGAGGAACTTTCGACAATCGTCATCTCCTTGGCGAGAAGAACGAAAATCTCCTTGTTACTTTTCAATCAACTACCAGCAATGTGGAAACCAAAAGCTACACTTGCGATGACTATTTCGGTATGCTCGGCGACAACTGCGGATATTCAATTGCCGCTGCTCCGGTGACAATTGCTGTGGGACGTATGCCGGTGAAAACCGAGGCTGAGGCTGAAAATGCCGTCGACAAGCTGCTCAGATATATTGATGCCGATTTCGGCACTTGGTGCAACAATGTGCTTGTGATAGCCGATGAGGGCGATAACGACATGCACATGTATCAGGCTGAGGGCGCAATAACCACAATTGAAAACAGTGATATGCGCCCGGCTGTCAACAAGGTGTTCAAGGAGGCGTTTCCCGTGACCAACGGATTCGACACCGATGCTCGTGCAAAAATAATCAACGAGTTGCAACGCGGACAGGTTTTCGTGACCTATGTGGGACATGGCGACCCGAAATTGCTCTCAAAGAGCTATAATTTGTGGCGCCTTCAAGACTCGCACAGCGTGGAAAATGAATACCTGCCGTTCTTCTCGTTTGCGGCTTGCGATGTGGCGCGATTCGACAGCGATATGCGAGGACTTGCCGAGGAACTTTTCCATAATCCTAAGGGCGGAATGATAGCCGGAATGGCATCGACGCGCACGGTGTTTGCCTCGGAGAACGACGAGCTTAATGTGGCTCTTATTAAGAATCTTTTTAATCTCGATGAGAATGGCGAGCAGCGCACAATCGGTGAGGCTTACCGCATGGCGAAGCACACTTTCGACCCTTACGAGAACTCCAATAAATTGAATTTCCTGCTTATCGGCGACCCGGCAATGAAATTGCACTATCCGGTCAATAGAATCGTGATTGACCGTGTGAATGGCGTAGATGTGACCGCCGATGGTGCCGTAGCCGATGTGTATCCTATGAGTGAGGTGAAGGTGAGCGGCTCTATCAGCAATGCCGACGGAAGCCTCAATGATAATTTCTCAGGCAAGGTGTATCTGTCGCTCTATGATAAGACTTCAGTATTCAAATCGCTGAAAATGTCGAGTGATGCTCCTGTGCGTGATTCTTATACTCAGCGCGAACTGCTCTCTACTGCCGACGGCAATGTAGAGCACGGCAAATTTGAGATGAGCATAATGGTGCCTGCACGTTGCCTTGCTCAAGGCGAAATGGGAGTGATAAGAGCTGTGGCGCATAGCACCGGCAGCTCGACGACGATTGTTGATGGTGTGACTAACAATGTGCGAATCAATGCTTTCGCAGCCGACAAGGCGCTGACCGACTCCGAAGCTCCCGTGATAGAAACGATGTATCTCAACGATGATTCATTCGGCGAGGGCGATGTGGTGGATTCTTCAGTTACAATGTTTGCCACAATAACGGATAACATTGGTGTGTGCACCCAGACGCTTGCCTTGGGCAATGGAATAGATGTGTCGCTCGATAATGGAACCGTGACCTACGGAAGAGCAAAGAACATAGCCTCGGTGTACGATAATGGCAAGAGCGCACGCATAGTATTGCCTATCGACAATCTTAGCTTCGGCAAGCACACGCTCACGCTCTCGGCAAGTGACATGGCGGGAAATCGTACATCACATTCAATCGACTTCTTCGTGCAGCCCGAGTCGTGCATTGCGTCGGTTGAAGCTTCCGAAAATACAGTGCGTGAATCGGCGGTATTCAGCATCAGCCATGAGTTGGAGGGAAATTACGAAGCCACGATTGTGGTGCTTGATTCCACAGGACGCACTATTTGGCGCGCTACAACAGCCGATGCGCAGTGCACATGGAACCTCACCGACACAGACGGCAATGCCGTGCTGCCCGGGCTTTATCGCTACTATTGCACGGTGCGCACAGCCACAGGTTATGCAAATTCGCCTGCCGGAGAGATTGTGGTGCTTTCGCGCCAATAAGAATGGGGCATGATGTATCCATTGAGGCTACAAGCGAGGGTTAATTTTCGGTGGCGATGCAATAAACGACCGTTTTTGCAGTTATTAAAAGTATAGAATTATAATTTTGAACGAAATGAGAAAAATTTTCAGCTTCATAATAGCGTCTGTTATGCTTTTGGGTAGCTCGTTGCTATCGATGGCGCAGAAGAATGAATTTAATCCTATCACCACCGGTGTGACATCGTTGAACATTGCTCCCGATGCTCGCGGAGCCTCTATGGGCGATATTGGTGCGGCAACGGAGCCTGATGAAAATTCACAATACTGGAACCCGTCGAAATATGCTTTCGCTTATAGTGCGGCAGGTGTTTCGCTCTCCTACACACCATGGTTGCGCAAATTGGTCAATGACATCGCACTGCTCAATGCTGCCGGTTATTGGAAAATAGGTAGCGGCGACAATCAGGCGGTGAGTGCATCGTTGCGCTATTTCTCGCTTGGAGAGGTGAACCTTACTGATGGTGAGGGAAATGTAACATCGAGCATAAACCCATATGAAATGTCGGTCGATTTAGGCTATTCGCGCAAGTTGTCGGAGAGTTTCTCTATGGGTGTGGCTCTGCGCTACATTTATTCTAATCTCGGCTTTAGCGATGCTTCGTCGAGTGAAACCACAAAGGGTGCTTCGGCTTTTGCCGCCGATATTTCGGGATTCTTGAACACCTATCCTATAATCGGAAGAAATGAGTGCCAATGGGCATTCGGTTGGAATATATCAAATATCGGTACGAAAGTGACGTATAACGGCGGAAATGACCCCGCTTTTCTGCCTACGAACCTGAAAATCGGTACGACTTTCACATTCCCGCTTGCCGATTATCATAACTTGGCATTTTCGCTCGATTTGAATAAATTGCTCGTCCCGGCGCGTCCGCGTCAAGCCGACTATGAGGACCAACAATCCTATGAGGAGGCGTTGCAAGATTGGAAGGATATGTCGCCAATATCGGGTATCTTTAAATCGTTCTCCGATGCTCCCGGCGGTGCCAAAGAGGAGCTGCGCGAAATCAATTACTCATTAGGATTGGAGTATAACTACAATCACCAGTTCTTCCTTCGTGCCGGATACTATCATGAGAATGAATATAAGGGAAATCGCCAGTACTTCGGACTTGGAGCCGGATTCTCGCTGAATGTGGTGAAACTCGATGCTGCCTATATGATAGCAACTGCACAGAGCAGCCCGCTCGACCAAACACTGCGCTTTACGTTATCATTTGATATGAACGGTATTCGCGATATGCTTGGCGGACGCAGATAAGATTTTTATATAATTGATAGAGAGTAGCGAAAGAATATGATACGCGTGGGAATGGGCTTTGACGTACATCGCCTTGTGGAAGGGCGAGAATTGTGGATGGGAGGCATAAAGATTCCTTATCACCTCGGACTGCTCGGGCACAGCGATGCCGATGTGGTGCTTCATGCGCTTTGTGACGCTCTATTGGGAGCTGCGGCTTTGCGCGACATAGGATTTCATTTCCCCGACACCGATGCCCGCTACAAGGGTATCGACAGCAAGAAATTGCTTCTGGAAACTATGCGCCTTGTGGCAGAGAAAGGCTACTCTTTCGGCAATGCCGATATCACTATTTGTGCCGAGCAACCAAAACTGAATCCTCACATTCCCGCTATGCAACAGGCAATAGCCGAGTGCATAGGTTGTGATGTGGATTGCGTGTCGCTGAAAGCCACCACCACCGAGAAGCTCGGATTCACCGGGCGAGGCGAGGGAATTGCCGCTTATGCCACGGTGCTTATAGAGAAGAAGAGCCTTTGAGATGCTGCAATTCGCAGAGAGCGACACTCGGGAATCGGAGAGTAATAGAATACACACGAATAAGATGAAAAGATTAGGAATAGCAATATGGATTATGCTTGTTGTGCTCGGCGTGGTGTCGACGGCATGCATAGAGGATAATTTCACTACTTCGAGTAGCGATGTACTTGCTTTTTCCACCGATACACTCGCTTTCGACACAATACTTACCGATGTTGGAACGCCCACAAAGCAATTTATCGTGTATAATCGCCACGACAAGATGCTGAATATATCATCAATAAAGATTGCCGGTGAGAGTAGTGGAAAATTCTATTTGAATGTTGATGGCGTGAAAGGCGATGAATTTCGTGATGTGGAAATTCGCGGCAACGATAGCATTTTCGTGTTTGTTGAGGCATTTATCGACCCTTCCGACGAAAATAATCCCATACAGTTTGAGGAAAAACTCGATTTTGTTACTAATGGCGTGAAGCAGCAGGTGGTGATTACGGCTTGGGGGCAGAACGTCACAAGGCTATACTCGCATGAGGTGTCGGCTGATGAGCATTTCACTGCCAACCGCCCGTATGTGGTGTTTGACACGCTGAGAGTGCTCGAAGGGGCAAAACTCACGCTCGAGGCGGGCACAAGGCTATATTTCCACGACAAGGCAACAATGGTTGTAGATGGTACACTGATTGCCGACGGCACAATGCAACAACCTATTGATATGCGCGGCGACCGACTCGACAAGGTGGTGGGTGGAATAGGCTACGATATAATGTCGGGACAATGGAACGGCTTGAGATTCACAGAATCGAGCTTTGGCAACGAGTTGCGATATGTGAATATTCGAGGCGCATCGACCGGCGTAGTGGTGGATTCGGCAGGAGTGGAGCAGCGCAAATTGCATATTTTCAACACCGTGCTGCATAATTCGGCAGGCTCGGTGCTTACGGCAAGTCATGCATGGATTGAAGCCGAGGGAAGCGAACTTAGCGATGCCCGCCGGGCTGTAGCATTGCTCACCGGAGGTAAATTCAGCTTTGTGAATTGCACTTTTGCCAATTATTATCTTTTCAATATTATAGAAGGACCGATTTTAACGCTTAATTACCTCTTCGGCACTGAAAATGACGGCATTACTCCGCTCATGGAAGCTAATTTCGATAATTGCATCTTCTATGGAAACACATCGGATATTAGTGCCGGTGATTTGACCGATTCGGCGGTCGTGTTGCGAAACTGCCTGCTGAAATCTAATGGCGAAGATGATGATAATTTCATCTCGTGTGTGTGGGGTGGAAATCCCAAGTTCTACACCGTGCGCAATCAATATATTTTCGACTATAGGTTGCACGATGAGAGCGATGCAATAGGCAAAGGCAATGAGGATTATTGCAGTGTGGAGGCGGCTGTGGACCGATATGGTGTGGCTCGCCGACATGCCGACGGCACTATCGACATCGGCGCCTACACTTGGGTGCAGGAGAAAGCTGAAGAGTGAGCATTAATTTATTCAAATTATCATTGTGAGCTGTGACTACCTATATTTCATTAAATAAATTGCGCTTTCATGCATTTCATGGCGTTATGGAGCAAGAGCGGCGTGTGGGCAACGACTTTGAGGTGTCGCTTACCGTGGAATATCCGTTTGAGAAGGCAATGGAGAGCGATGACCTTTGCGACACGCTGAATTATGCCGAGCTATATGATGTGATTGCTGCTGAGATGCGGCAGCCGTCGGACTTGCTTGAGCATGTGGCAGGGCGCATTATCTGTGCGGCGCGTAGCCGCTTTCCCCTTATTGTCGGCGGCAAGCTAACTGTGGCAAAGCTAACACCTCCCTTCAAAGCCGAGATGCAGAGCGTGTCAGTTACGGTGAAATTCTGAGCAATTATTTTTTTGAGGCGTATTTCTTGCGGTGACTGAGAATTTCGGGCATATTGGTCACTGCCCAATCGGTTAGTTGGCGTATTATAGGTATCAGCGATTGCCCTAACTCCGTTAGCTCATATTCCACTCTTATAGGGACTTCGGGAAATACTGTGCGCTTCACAAGATTATCGGCTTCGAGAGTCTGAAGTGCCTCCGAAAGCACTTTTGTGGATATATCGGGGATTAATTTCCCTATTTGGTTGAATCGGGTGCTACCATT
>CAMEKH010000031.1 GCA_945921235.1 uncultured Prevotellaceae bacterium
GATTTGTTGTGGGACGCGGCATGCGTAAACTCGGGCACTGTACTGCCGACGGTGTGATTAGCCTGTCGTATAATCTTATGTTCTACCCCGAGGAATTAGTGCGCTATGTGGTGTGCCATGAGTTGGCACATCTTGCGGTATTCAATCACAGCAAGCAATTTCATAATGAGTGCAACCGCTTGTGCAACGGACTTGAAAAAGAACTTGAGCAGAAGTTGCGAAAGACAAAACTGCCATTGCTGAAATAGCATTTCGATGTTGTTTTTGCTACGAAAATAATAGATTTGGCGCTTATTTTTGTTAATTTGTTGCATTTTAGCTAATTTTGCGAAATTATTATTAACTTATATAATTTATTATGGGAAAACGACTTAGTTTAATTGTAGCAATAGCGATTGCCGGTGGCATCTCAGCATCGGCAGCCTATGTGACCCAAGGCAACAAGAGTGTCTACACTTTCGAGGCACTGAGTAATATAGAAGGCTCAGGTGTAACGAAAGTCGATGGCAAATACTGCGTGGAGACTGACATAGAGATAGGAGCTACAGACACACTGAGAATCCAAGATGAAGAAATAGTGAATCTTGGCGATAAAGTACAAATCAAGGTACTCGGATATGCCGATTTTGCAGCGCCCACCAGTGCAAAAATAGGGCGCATTTCCGCAAGCGATGCCCCCAAGGGAATCTACATTTTCGGAGAAGAGGCAAGCGGAGAGTTCAAGCATCTCAGTATTGATTATTGCGGGATTCGCACCTACGGCAACACTAAGGGAATCATCGTTGACAATTGTACGTTCAATCAGAATAATGGTAAGATGTCGTCGTCGGGAGCAATAGTTTTCGGCTCAACCAACGGCGGGAACGAGATAACCAATTGCACCTTCATCAGCTCGGTTTCGGCAGCAATCGCCGGAGCAGCCAATAGTGCTACCGGCTTGAAGATAAAGAACTGTATGTTCGTAGACTGTAACACCGGAAATTCCAACCGTCCGGCAATCAACGTAACCGTAGGAGGTGATAATCCGGTTATTATAGAGGACAACACAATCATAGGCAACAAGAATACCAAAGTGGGAGGTATAGGCGTTGGCAATATGCTCAGCATGAGTGGAACGAACGAAATTGTTATAAAGAACAACAAAGTGAGCGATTGTCGCTACGGCTTGACCACAATAGGACCGATGAGTGTGACGATAGAAGGAAATATACTCATCAACAACCGCTATGAGACCGATGCCATGAACGGAGGTAGCGGAATGAGTCTGTACGATCCCACAGGCAAGCAGACAGTTCGCATCACCGACAACTACATTGAAGGCAGCCTGTGGGGTATCACCGTGATAGGTTGCGGCGATGTTAACATAGGCAAAACAGTCGATGAGAGTGCCGCCGATTACAATCCCGGGCGCAACGTGTTTGTGAACAATGGAAATGGAGGAATGCTCTATGACCTATATAACAATTCCACTAACACAGTGTATGCGCAAGGCAACATGTGGAACGTGAATGAGCAAACACCCGAAGAGATTGCGAAGGTGATTACCGACAAATCCGACGTAAGTTCGCTCGGCGAGGTGATATGCGACAACCCTACGCAAGGCGCTGTTCGCACCGAACCCGTTGCGCTCACCGCAGTTAAAAATTTCGATAAAGTGACACTTTCGTGGCAGTCGCCGAAGTCGCCAATAGAGCTTAAATGGCACGATGGTGAAGATTACAATGGATTCGATGGTCTCCGGAAAGACCCTCAAGGTCAAGTAGGCTTGATTATGGCGTCGCGCTTCACTGCAAGTGAACTTAGTGCTTCAGCCAACAAGGTTATAGAAGCTATTGATTACTTTGAGTATCGCGACTTTACGGAGGCTTATGCCCAAATTTATGAGAACGGCAAGCTCGTACGAAACCAAAAAATCGACCTCACGGGATTCGAGAAGAACACTTGGCGTAGCACTACTCTTGAAGAGCCATACGTCATAAGCGGAAATGACGAAATTATTATAGGTATTAAATATAAAGCCGGTTACAATCAGACGTTTACCGCAATTACCGACCGATATGCAACAAAGGGCAAGGGAAATATCGTGTCGTACGACGATGGAGCTACGTGGAATGCCGATGCACCCGGCGACTTCCTGATAACCGCTCATCTTCGCAACATAACCACCGATGAGCCTAAGGGCTATGCAATAGTACGCGACAAAGAGCTTCTCACAAGCGAACTTATCACCGACAATGTTTACACCATAGCCGGCAATGCCGACGGAGAGCATAAATACACCGTGCAGGCTGTCTATGATGACGATTTTGTTCGTTCGGGCAGTGTAACCGCCACCACAATGGCAGTGACAAGCCTTGTTCCTGCGCCTGCCGCAATATCAGGCAGTGTAGACAATGGATTGAACGGCACAATCACATGGCAGGCACCGCTGAAACGAGCCGCTGAGCTTACGTGGTCGAACAAGACACTTGCCACCAGCATAGGAGCAACGGCAACAACGCCCAAGTTGTGGGTGAAGCAGGAATTTGATGCCAACGACCTCATTGCTTATCCCGATTATCAACTCACGGCAGTGAATGCCTACTTCACCGGAGCAGTTCCTACGGCAATGACACTGTTTGTGATGAAGAATGGCAAAATCGACTATTTCCAAGCCTTGACAGACGAAGAAGTGGCTGCAATCACAGCCGATTCATGGAATAAATTTGCACTCACCACTCCTTATAAGCCAGAGGCGGGAAATACCTACGCATTCGGCTACTACATTACTCACGCCAAGAGCTTGAAGCCGGTGGGAGTGGATACAGCCGATGAGATTGCCACAAAAGGCAATTCCTTCTCCACTTCGTCGCCTTCGAGTAAGGGATTCGACCAATCGAGTCCGTCGTGGAAGACACTTGCATCGGGCGACATACATGGAAACTTTATGCTCACTGCCGACGTAGAACCTACAGGTGTGGTTGCCGAAGCCGACGAAATTGCCGGCTACGATGTATATGCCGATGGCGAGCTTCTTGCCGGCAACGTAACCGAAACAACGTTTAGCGAAACCGTTGACAAACTCGGCGAAAAGACCTACACGGTGATAGCAAAAGGCACAAGCGGCAAGACGTCGCCGGCCAAGAGTATAACCTTGGAGTACACGTTGCCCGAGGAGTACACCGCACCGCAGATTATATCAACCGAATTCAATGCCGAAACCGGAAAAGTGGACATAGAGTGGAGCAACGATGTAGTGAAACTGAGCCACTGCGGCGACCCGAAATACTCCGTAAGTTTCGATGAGGACCTCGATATAGCCTATGGAGCCAAGTTTACTGCCGAAGAGCTGAGCCAGATTACGGGCTACCGCATTTCGGAAGTTAAATTCATTCAAGGAGCTTCATCGCTCGCAAAGAGCAATCTTGAGATTTATGCCGGTTCGGAACTTCTGTATAGCTACGACATCAGAGCTTGCGAGCCAAACACGCTGTACACCATGAAGCTCGCTACACCGGTCATTATCCCCGAAGGCAAAGACCTGTATATAGCATATAATTCCACTATTCCCTCAGGAACAAGTGCAATAGTTATCGATAACGGACCTGCAATAGAGGGAGGCGCAGTGATAAGCTACAATAATGGTAAGAACTGGCTTCTTGCAAGCGCAATGGACGCCGACCTTGCCAATTATAACTTTGTGATTTCGGCACAAGCAAGTCCGGCAAAAGCCACATCGGGAGCACAGGCAGTTACACTCGGTATGAATGGTGTAGAAACCGCGATAGCCGGAACAATCAAGGCTCACCACAGTGATTATGGCATTGAAGCCGCTTCACGTTCCATCACCAAATCGGCGCATCGCTCGGCAGCGATAAAGAGCAACGAAGTGGCAAAATATCGCATCTACCGCAACTATGAGGTACTTGCTGAAACCACAGCCACATCGTTCAGCGAAGTGCTTACACGCCACGGAGAGTATATCTATGCCGTAACCAATGTGTATGCCAACGGCTGGGAATCACCGCTCAGCAAAGAGTTCTATGTGGATAATCACATAGCCCAGAAGCCACAAGCCCCCTATAATCTGCGTGGAGAAGCCGAAGGCCGCACACTAAACCTCGCATGGGAGGCAATTGATGCCGAATCGGCGGTGCTGAAATATCACAATGGCAATTATGGTAACTCAGTGGGAATGACAAGTACCACAAATGAGGGATATCAGGCAATATTGTTCTCAGCTGATAATATTGCCACGATGAATAAGGCAGGAGAGCAGCTCACTCACATTAAGTTCCACTTGTCGTCGACGGAACTTACCTTTGCTTCAGTTATGGTAATGCTCGGCAATAATGTGGTCTATGAGCAAAACATCGACCTTGCCGACCTCGTTATGGGCTGGAATGTAGTACGTCTGGACAATCCGTTCACTATCCCTGCTGGATTCGATGTTAAGATAGGTTATCATGTGAAATATGCTAAAGGTGTCAAGCCGCTATCGACCGACGACGGTCCGGCAGCGGCAGGTTTCGGTGACCTAATCTCTGCTTCGACCTACACTTGGTACTCGCTTGCCACTAAATATAAACTCAACTACAACTTCTTGATTGAGGGTATTTGCAGCAAGAGTGCGCAAGTGCTTAAAGCTCAGGCACAAGGGGAAACGGAAACAGAAGCACCGGCAGTAACCTATAGCGTTTATTGCGATGGAGTGAAAGTGGCATCGGATATTACTGATATGTCATACACCGTAAACTCTGCCGCTGATGGCGCTTACACAGTGACTGCTACAATTGACGGTGTGGAATCGGCTGAATCGAATGCCGTGGAATTCACTGCAAATGTTGGCGTGAATGGTGTTTCCGCCGACTCTGCCGCACGCTACGACCGCAATATTGATGCCGTAGTGCTGCCTGAAGCCGCCGACGCCGAAGTATATGCCGCCAATGGAGCACTCATGAAGACCGCTACAGGTGCGTTGCGTGTTGATATGAGCGACCTTCCTGCCGGAGTTTACTTCGTGAAGACATCTATAGCAGTTGTGAAAGTGGTGAAATAAGCCATAATCACATAAAATCACACAGGGGCTGTGCCAAAGGTGCAGCCCTTTTTGTGCACTAACTTTGAATAACTTAGGCTGCGGCTCGGAATAAAAAATAAAAAACTTTGTGTTTTATTTTGTTTTTCGCTCGCCTTGCACTAACTTTGCCGACGTTATGGTTTCAAAATAGGGAATGCCGTGAGATTCGGCAACAGTACCCGCTGCTGTATTTTCCGTTGAAACTGCCTCAAAACCACTGACGCGCATCTGACGCCGTGTTGGGAAGGAGAGGTAGCTGAGGAATAAGCCAGAAGACCTGCCATAGCCAATTGTGATTGAATCGGAAGCCTTCGGGAATAAGGGCAAGATGATTATGGTGAGGAATGTGTGGCACATTGACGGATTTATGGTGCGAGGTGTTATTCCGTAACCGAATGCTTCGGCAAATTGCCGCTTACTAAGCACATCTTGATTATTGGTTATCACAAGTGGCGTGGCGAGAGTTGCGCAAGCCATACGTAGGCTGAAATTAATTAATATGATAACTAATAATTTTTTTATGAAAAAGCAGAAATTTTTACTTTTGAATCTCGTTGCTATTGCTGTGGCAGTGGTTCCTGCCGTGGCAAAAGCGGAATCTACGGGTGACCTTCCCGACAAGACAGCTACGTTCGAAGAAAACACATTGCCGGCTGAGAGCCATTGGATTGGCGATGGTACGCCCGACGATATGTATGCCGGAGAATTGAATTACTGGTATAGCGGGCAATATATGTTCACGGTGAACAAGCACAGTGATTCGTGGTGGAGCGGCTATGCGCTGAGTAATGAAACATCGAAGACCTATGCAACCCTCGATGACCAATTTCACTCGGCGGCAGGTGGCGCACACCAAGGGGATAATTTCCTTGTGTACTACGATGACACATATAACGGAGAACTTCGCATCTACGACATCTATAATGAGGAAGGAGCCGTGGTCGACGGAATGTATGTGACAAATTCGGCATACGCTATGAATTCAATAATCAACGGCGATGCCTTTGGCAGTACGCCATTTGACAAAGGCGATTATTTCAAGATGATAATAACGGGCTATGATATCAATGAGCAGAGCACCGGCAAAGTGGAATACTATCTTGCCGATTATCGCTCGGAGAATTCAGCCGAGCACTATTGCATCGATACGTGGCAATGGGTTGACCTCAGTTCGCTGGGCAAGGTGTCGAGTGTGAGCATACATTTTGAAACATCGCAAACGAATGCTTGGGGAGCGCTGACGCCGTTGTATGCCTGCATTGACGATTTCAACAGCGGAAAGACCGTGGGAGTGGAATCGGCAACTGCTGATGTGACGACGCAGATATCAGCCATGGCAAATGCATTACGCATAGTGACCGATATGACCGATTATAGAGTAGATGTGTTCACCGCAGGTGGAGCACAAGTTTACTCGCAAGGAGGATTCAGCGGCAATTCCGTCGTAGAGTTAGAGACTCCGGCATCGGGCATGTATGTTGTGCGTGTTAGCGGAGCTGAGGGCACAGTGGCCAAGCGCATAGTGCTGAAATAATCCGGCAGACTCATGATTACGGTAATTCTGTGATAGCATTACGAGATATAGATTTAATTATTGTAACATTAAGTGATTTGAAAAAGGGGAAGTGAAGCCGAGGAGGTTGCGCTTCTTCTTTTTTGCGTTAACTAAAAAATTTGTTAGTGAAAAATCGTTATGAGTGTAAAATGAGAATAGCTGAGCAAAAAAGCGGGGCAAATTGCAAATTTTTTACTAATTTTGCAGAATGAATCGGTTATAGCCGGTTAAAAGACAGAAAATTATTAACCTCGGGGGAGCGGTAAGCCGGTGAATGGTGAAGCCGAAGCCCACAAAAAGATATAATATCAAGAGAGAATGGAAAAGAAATATGCCCGTACGACAGTGACTGCGGCGTTGCCCTACGCCAACGGAGGCGTTCACATAGGACATCTTGCCGGTGTGTATGTTCCTGCCGATATTTATGTGCGCTATCTGCGTCTGAACAAACGTGAAGTGGTATTCATAGGCGGGAGTGATGAGCATGGAGTTCCGGTAACTATCAGAGCACGACAGGAAGGCATAACGGTGCAAGAGGTAGTGGACCGCTATCATGAGATGATAAAGAAGTCGTTTGAGGAATTTGGAATTTCATTTGATATCTATAGCCGAACGACATCGAAAATACATCATAAATTTGCTTCAGACTTTTTCCGCACGCTCTACGACAAGGGCGAGCTTGAGGAGAAGGCTGAAGAGCAGTTTTGCGATGAGGTTACCGGAGAGTTCCTCACCGACCGCAATATTATGGGAACGTGTCCGCGATGCGGAGCTGAGGGAGCCTATGGCGACCAGTGTGAGAAGTGCGGAGCCACGCTCTCGCCCGAAGAACTAATTAATCCTACCAATCGCAATAATCCCGGACATGGATTGACGAAGAAGTTGACCAAGAACTGGTATTTGCCATTGAATAAATATCAGGATTGGCTGAAAGATTGGATTCTCAACGGACATAAAGAGTGGCGAAGCAACGTGTACGGACAGTGCAAGTCGTGGCTTGATATGGACCTCCAGCCGCGAGCTATGACTCGCGACCTCGATTGGGGAATTCCGGTTCCGGTGGAAGGAGCCGAAGGCAAAGTGCTCTATGTGTGGTTTGATGCGCCGATAGGATATATCTCCAACACCAAGGAGCTGTGTGATGCCAATCCCGAGAAATGGGGAAACTGGGAGAAGTGGTGGCAAGAAGAAGACACCCGCTTGATACATTTCATTGGCAAGGACAATATAGTGTTCCACTGCCTTATTTTCCCCACTATGATGAAAGCACACGGAGGATATATAATGCCCGACAATGTGCCTGCCAATGAGTTTTTGAACCTTGAAGGCGATAAGATATCCACATCGCGCAATTGGGCTGTGTGGCTTCATGAATATCTCGAGGAGTTCCCGGGCAAGCAAGATGTGTTGCGCTATGTGCTCACCGCCAATGCCCCCGAAACGAAGGATAATGATTTCACGTGGCGCGACTATCAGGCACGCAACAACAATGAGCTTGTAGCCATTCTCGGCAATTTCGTGAATCGTTCGCTTGTCTTGACGCATAAATATTTTGAAGGAGTGATACCGGCTGCAGGCGAGTTGACCGACTACGACTGCGGCACCATAGAAGAGTTTAACGGCGTGAAAGATTCGCTCAACGAAAATATAGAGAATTTCCACTTCCGCGAGGCATTGAAAGATGCGATGAATCTTGCCCGCATAGGCAATAAGTATCTTGCCGACACCGAGCCGTGGAAGCTTGCAAAGACCGATATGGAGCGAGTGGCAACGATAATGCATGTAGCATTGCAGATTACAGCCAATCTGGCAATAGCATTTGAGCCGTTCTTGCCGTTTGCAGCAGCCAAGATGCGCAAAATGCTCAATCTTGCCGAAGCCGATTGGAGCAAACTCGGAGCAACCGACATTCTTTCGGCAGGCAGCAAGGTGGAGAAACCCGAATTGCTCTTCGAGAAGGTGGACGACTCGGTGGTAGAAGCACAGATGCAGAAACTTGAGCGAATCAAGCAAGAGAATATATTGAAGAATTTCACTCCTGCACCTGTTCAGGAGAATGTGGCATTCGATGACTTCCTGAAGCTCGATATTCGTGTGGGCAAAGTGCTTGAATGCAAGAAAGTGCCGAAAGCCGACAAGTTGCTTCAATTCAAAATCGACGATGGCATGGGTGGACGCACCATAGTGAGCGGAATAGCCAAATATTATGCACCTGAGGACCTTGTGGGTAAGGAAGTGTGCTTTATAGCCAATTTTGCTGCTCGCAAATTGAAAGGAGTGGAATCGCAAGGCATGATTCTCAGCGCCGAGAATGCCGATGGCAGCCTTGTGGTAATCGGGCCTCAAGGAGAAGTGAAGCCCGGTTGCCAAGTGAAATAAAGGCGAGCTTCATGTGACAAAATAGAAGAACGAGAACAAACATTGAATACATGATATATCCTGCGCCATTAAAGAAAGGCGACAAAATAGCAATCGTTTCACCGGCGAGCCACATCAGGCATGAATATGTCGATGCGGCTTGTCGCATTATTGAGCAGTGGGGGTATAAGCCTGTGGTGGGAGAACATTGCAAGGGAGCTACAGGCACCTACAGCGGCACGGTGGAGGAACGCCTTGCCGACTTGAGGGCGGCATTCACCGATAAGAGTGTGAAAGCCATTCTATGTAGCCGAGGAGGCTATGGAGTGGTGCAATTGCTCGAAGCCTTAGGCACTGAAATTCTACGGGATAATCCCAAGTGGGTGATAGGTTTCAGCGACATTTCGGCAATGCATGCAGCAATGTTGACGGCAGGAGTGATGAGTCTGCATGCCCCCATGACAAAGCAATTTGCAACCTTAGGAGCCGAAGATGAGTGTGTGAAGCTGCTGCGCAGCATCATTGAAGGCGAGAAGCCCGAATATTGCGAGCCTGCACATCTATTCAACCGCAAGGGGATAGCAGAGGGTGAGATAGTGGGCGGAAACATGGCAGTGCTTTGCGGATTGCAAGGTTCGCGCTACAATATTCTCACAGCCGATAAAATACTTTTCATAGAAGATATAGGCGAGGCGGTGTACAAGGTGGAGCGAATGCTCTATAACTTGCGCCTTAACGGAGTGCTTCAAGGCTTGAGAGGGCTGATAGTAGGCAGATTTACCGAATATACCAATCCCGATGGCAATGGCGAGAATATGGAGCAGATGGTCAGTCGCATGGTAGCCCCCTATGGTTATCCTGTGGCATTTGACTTTCCGGTTGGGCACATCGACCGCAATTTGCCGATAATAGAAGGAGCAGAGGTACGCCTTGAAGTGGCTGCTGCTGCCACAACATTGAGTTTCAAGTGATGTCGGCGGGCGGAAAAAGCGTTGAATAGCTGTAATAAATAGCACAGGAGGCGATAACTTGGTTAAACTAAACTAAATAAGGCGATATAAAGTGCCTGCAACGGCATATTTACACTATATTTGCACAATAATTCCGAAAAAACAAAAAGAAAATATCTCAAGATGAGAAAATACAAGATTCTTAACGATTCATTAGGCTGGCTGATGTTTGTGGTCGCAGCAGTGACCTATCTGCTCACAATGGAGCCTACCGCCAGCTTCTGGGACTGCCCGGAATTTATTTCGCAAGGCTTTAAACTTGAAATCGGTCACCCGCCCGGCAACCCCATTTTTATGCTTGCCGCCCGGTTTGCCATAAATTTCACCAACGATATCAGCAATGTTGCGCTGTGTGTGAATGCTATGTCGGCATTGCTCAGTGCAGGCACCATATTGCTACTATTCTGGACGGTGACACATCTTGTGAAGAAACTTGTGGTAGCAGATGAAGCCGAGAGTGTGTCGCTCACGGAGATGCTTGTGATTTTCGGAAGCGGAATATGCGGAGCACTCGTCTACACATGGAGCGATACCTTCTGGTTTTCGGCAGTAGAGGCAGAGGTGTATGCCTTTTCGTCGTTTTGCACCGCATTGGTGTTTTGGCTCATACTGAAGTGGGAGAATCGCGCCGATGAGCCACACAGCGACCGCTACTTGGTGCTCATAGCCTATGTGATAGGCGTGTCGGTGGCAGTACATTTGCTCAACTTGCTATGTATTCCCGCCATAGTGCTTGTGTTCTACTACAAGAAATTCAAGAATACCAATGCCAAAGGGTCGTTGCTCGCATTGTTGCTCTCATTCGGTATCATCGTGCTGATACTCTACGGCTTGGTTCCGGGATTTGTGGAAGTGGCACAAGACATGGAGCTATTCTTCGTGAATGTACTCGGAATGGGATTCAACAGCGGAGTGCTCATATATGCCATAGTGCTTTTCGGCGTGTTCATCTGGAGCATATATGAGCTATATAAGCAGAGCAGCCCTATTCGCATCAAGATATCGTTCTTCCTGAGTGTGTTCCTTTCAGGAATGCTCTTTATAGGCGATGGATTTATGATACCCGCAGTGCTCACTGTAGCTCTTCTCGTGTATCTTTTCAAATATTGCAAGCGCATACCGGCTCGTATTTTTGCGCTCACGGTGATGAGCATCTTCGTGATATTCATAGGTTACTCATCGTATGCACTCATACTTATCCGCTCCAATGCCCAGACGCCAATGGACCAAAACTCGCCCGACAACGTCTTTGCCCTTGGCAGCTACCTGAACCGCGAGCAATATGGCGACCGTCCGCTCCTCTACGGGCAGACATTCAACGCCGGAGTGGTATATAAGGACAATGGCGAGGGTACTATGAAGCCGCTGAAAGAGGAGGGCAAGGCTCTATATGCCAAGGAAGTGAAAACCGATGCATCGCAGCCCGACCGCTACAAGATGATAGGCACCAATGATAAGTATATCACGTCGCCGGAGCTAAATATGCTGTTTCCGCGCATGTATAGCGGGGCTCATGCCCGTGAGTACAACGAGTGGATAGGACTAAAAGGGACTACCGTTCAAGCAACCGAGCAGCTCGACAGCGAGGGTAACGTGATTTCCACGGCGCCGAAAATTAAGCCGACGTTTGCCGAGAATTTGCGATTCTTCTTCGATTATCAGCTCAACTATATGTATTGGCGATATTTCATGTGGAATTTCGTGGGAAGGCAGAATGATATTCAAGGAAGTGGCGAAATCACACATGGCAATTGGGTGAGCGGCATTCCATTAATTGATAATCTGCGTCTTGGCGACCAATCGCTGTTACCATATGACCTTGGCGAAGGGAATAAAGGACACAATGTGTTCTATATGTTGCCGCTATTGCTCGGAATAATAGGACTGCTGTGGCAAGCCTACGCCGGGAAGCGCGGAATAGAGCAATTCTGGGTGGTATTCTTCCTCTTCTTCATGACGGGAATAGCCATAGTAATCTATTTGAACCAGACGCCGAGCCAGCCGCGCGAGCGCGATTATGCCTTTGCAGGTTCGTTCTATGCCTTCGCAATATGGGTGGGCATGGGAGTAGCCGGATTGTGGAAGCTCGTTTTGGCAACTTTCAAGCGGGTTAAAAAGCGTGAAGCCGATGTGAAAACGAGCATGGCAATAGCCGCTGTGGCAGCGATAGCAGGCTTGCTTGTTCCACTGCAAATGGTGAGCCAGACGTGGGACGACCACGACCGCTCAGGGCGTTATCCGGCGCGCGACTTCGGAATGAACTACCTGTCGAGTGTAGATAAGAATGGAATCATATTCACCAACGGCGACAATGATACGTTCCCCTTGTGGTATTGCCAAGAGGTGGAGGGCTATCGCACCGATGTTAGAGTGGTGAACCTCAGCTATCTCACTACCGATTGGTATATCAACCAGATGCGTCGTCCGGCATACGAATCGGCACCGCTACCGATGCTTGCCGACAAGATGACGTTTGCCTACGATGACCGCCAATATAACTATTTCATTAACCCCGACACGGTGCAGATTCCGGTGCTTGAGTCGCTCAAACAGCTGTATTCAGCCGATTACAAGAACAATCCGTGGCATTTGCCTCAGCTCAAGAACCCCACAATGATAATTCCCGTGGATAAGGAAGCTGTGCTGAAGCAGGGAGTTGTGGCTGCCGACCGTGCCGATGAAATAGTGCCCTACATTGATTGCAACATGCTCAACGACAAGTATACGGCAGCAGAGATGGCAATGAGTTCGAGCAAAGTAATGAGTCTTGATATAATAGCTTCGTGTGCAGCCGAGGGGTGGAAACGACCGGTTTATTTCGCTATGACCGTCCCCGACAAGTATTACTTAGGGCTGATGAGCTACATGGAGAGCACCGGAATGGCATATCAAGTGGTGCCGGTGTATAATCATGCTTACAATTACACTAACGATGTTGCCGCCAACACGTCGAAGATGTATAACAACGTGATGACTAAATTCCGCTGGGCAGGACTCGACAAGGACCAAAACGGCGAGCGCTATTGGGACGAAACAATACGCCGCATGGTCACAACCACGCGGTCGAGCATGACCGACCTCGCACTGAGTCTTATCGAAGAGAAGCAATATGACAAAGCTCGCAAGGTGCTTCAGCTCATGGAGAGCAAATTGCCTGTGAAAGCTGTTCCCTATTCAATACAGTTGGGGCAACGTGTGGCACAAGTGTATGAAGCACTTGGTCGTTACAGTAATAACCAAGCCGATATAAAGAAGGCGGCAAGCATCGTCTACGACGAGATAGAGCGATATGCTCAATATGTGCGTTACTACCAGACGCTGACCCCCGACCTTTATAATCGCTTATCCTACAATGACCACTATGTGGACCAGCGTTACTTCCTCGACCTGATTCAGTATTATAATGCTCTTGATGAGAAAGGACTTGACAAGGTGGTGAAGATGATTGACGGCTATGGCGTGAATCTCAACCGCATCTATGAGTTTGCCCGTGCACACTACGGCAATTCAGCTGAATCCGTTCCCGAGGAGGCTGAAACCGCAGCCGGTGAAGCTGATGATGGCGAGAATGCCGAGAGTGGCGACGATGGATTGTCGGGATTTGGCTTATAAGTAAAAAAACAAAAAATAAGGCAATAATCTATGTTGATAGAACAACCGCCTTTGTTTTATAGAATACTGTTCCCCGAAACGGTGTGGAGATTGCACCGCAAGCGGAGGACAGTATTCCTCACATTTGACGACGGTCCCATTCCCGAGGTTACGCCGTGGGTTCTCGACACCCTCGACCACTATGGTGTGAAAGCCACTTTTTTCCTTGTGGGCGATAATGTGCGGCGTCACCCCGAGCTGCTCGAGGAGATACTTCGCCGCGGGCACAGTGTTGGGAATCACACTATGAATCACTTGCAGAGCACCAAGGTCACAACGCGCACTTATCTGCGCAATGTGGCACTTGCCGACCGCTTGATAGGCTCCCGGCTGTTTCGTCCGCCCCATGGGCTGATGCGCTGGGGCACAGCAAGGCTGCTGAAGAATCATTTCACGCTGATAATGTATGACCTTGTGACTCGCGACTACAGCCGAAAGCTCAGTGGCGAAGAAGTGTTTCACAATGTAAAGCGATATGCCCGCAAAGGTTCGATAATAGTGTTCCACGATTCGCTAAAAGCAGAGAAGAACATGAAATATGCGCTTCCTAAGGCAATAGAGTGGCTAAAATCATGCGGATATGACTTTGAACCGATACCCATGCGATGATATTGCCGAGAGCGTGCGAGCCGAGGCCATGCGACTTGGGTTCACGGCGTGCGGATTTGCGCGTGCAGAGCCTGTGGGTGAGGCGGAATGCCGCTATTATGAAGAATGGATAGCTTCGGGGCGAAACGGGTGCATGGACTATGCCAAGCGGTATTGCGAAGTGCGCGATAATCCTCAATTGCTTCTTGAAGGTGCAAAAACCGTGATTTCAGTGGCATTAGGATATTATCCGGCAGAGTTTCAAGATGCCGAGTCGCCACAATTTTCCTATTATGCCTACGGCAGCGATTATCACGATGTGGTGAAAGCCAGGTTGCGAGTGCTTGCGCAATATATCAAGGAACTAACCGGGTGTGACTCGCGAGTGTGTGTCGACACGGCCCCTATTCGAGAGAAATACTGGGCGCAGCGAGCTGGCATAGGCTTTGTGGGGCGCAACAACCTGCTGATAATTCCCGGCAAAGGCTCGTTTTACTTTCTTGGCGAATTAGTGACGACGCTCGAATTGCCGCCCGATGAGCAGTGTGAGCTAAGTTGCGGCGATTGCAGGCGGTGCGAGCAGGCATGTCCGGCAGGAGCATTGCAAGGAGGAGCGGCAGTAGATGCCACGCGGTGTCTATCGTGCCTGCTAATAGAGAATCGCGGAGAGCTGCCTGAATGGGTGGGCAAAAAGGTAGGTAAACGCATATATGGCTGCGATACCTGCCAGCAATGCTGTCCGCATAATACAAGAGCGGAAAAGAGCGAAGTGCCCGAATTTGCTATTAACAGGCGGCTACAACATATCACAGCCGCCGAAATATCCACAATGACCGAAGAAGATTTTCGTAAGCTCTTCCGTAGCAGTGCCGTGCGTCGCATTAAGTTGCCGCAATTGCTTAGAAATCTTGCCATGATTCAGTGAAGGAAGCAAAAAATATAGAAAAGTTACTTTTTGTGGGTTTATCGGGTGCATTGCGGCAGTAATTTTGCCGACGATGAAGGCAATGAGTCCTTCGGGGAGTGAAAAATATTAATTTCAAAAAATCTTAATTTATCGATTTATGGAAAATGCGACAATCGTGAATGGAGTGGAAGGCGGAAAACATGTTGTAAACGGTCCGTTGACCACCGATGTGACAAAAGAGGTGACGCCATCGCTGCTTGTGAATGAGATAGACAAGCAGATAGTGAAAATACGTCCGATGGCAACCCCGGTTGACCAGCTTTCGCGCTGTGCAGGAGCGAAACGCTCGGGGAGCATGGTGGTGGACTATTACAATGTTGACACCAAGCCTACGAGTGTGATTCTCTCAGCTTCGTTTACGGAGAATACGAAAAAAGCTACTATCAACACTACAAACAATGACACCATCGATGTGAGCGACACACTGCTTGTTGACGGCGTACATGGCTATAATGCCGATGGCACGGAAGATGACAACAATAATCTTGTGCTCTATGTGATGAGCAAAGACGATAGCGGAATCACCGTGATGGCAGTGAATGGGAAGCCCGATAGCGAAGGCGAAATTATCGTGCCGCCATTGAGCAAGGGATTGCGACTCATCAGAATGGGGCGAGCAGCCACCGAGCTTGATGTTCAGACGTCGCAATTTGAGGCACTGCCGCAGAAGGCACAGAACTATTGCCAGATTTTCAAGATGCAGATAGAGCAGAGCACCCTTCAGAAAATTGCCAACAAGGAGGTAGACTGGACGATGAGTGACCAAGAGGAAGCCGCAATTTACGATATGCGCCTCGGAATGGAGAAGAATTTCCTCTTCGGAGTGAAGAGCAAGGTCTATGATGCTCGCAAGAAGGAGTATGTGATGCTTACCGGAGGAATATGGGGACAAGCCGGGAAGACATTCTACTACGATAGCGACGCAATCACGCAGGACACCGTAATAGACCTGATGCGTGAGGCATTCACCGGCAATGCCGGCTCGAAGCGCAAAGTGCTAATCGGCGGCTCGGGACTAATCGGCAGGCTCAATAAGCTGAACTACACCAAGGTAATCAATGCAGGAGAGAATGTAGCGAAGTGGGGCATTGATTTCACGGAGATGCGCTCAAAGTTTGGCAAGCTCTATGTTCTTCTCTCGGAAGTATTCGATGAGTGCGGAATGGCAGATAATGGTATGATAATCGACCCCGAGTATTTGCAAAAGTACAGTCATTTGCCCTTTGGAACCGAGGCACTCAATCTCAAGTCGGCAGGAGTTCGCAACACTGATGCCCTTGTGCTCACCGAAGCCTCCTGCCTTGTGCTTCGCTATCCCAAAGCCCATGTGCGCATAGTGATGTGCTGATGTGTAGATGATTTACGCACAGGCAGAAATGGTGCCCGACAACAAACCCGCAGTTGTCGGGCATCTTATTTTTGTAAGACAGAGAAAAGGATTAATTCTAAAAAAAGTGTGCGGAGAGGCAATATAAAGGCTCAAAAGGCGTTTTAATACTTAAAGACCTAAAAACATAAAGTTATTTGAATATGCGAAAGATTGTGATTTTATTGATGGGAGCAGTAGTAACGACTATGTTTGCTATGGCGCGGAAAGTGGAGATAACCACTCCCGGGACCACGCTGTTGTTGTCGGCGCCCGAAGGTGGTAGCTTGAAGTATCTGTATTACGGTGAGAAACTCAAAGCCACTGATGTGAAGAGTGTGATAGAAGTGGAAAAAGCCAAAAATGATGTATATCCGGCGTATGGACTTAGCTGTCAGCGCGAAGCGGCACTTGCAGTGAAGCATAGCGATGGCAACATGACGCTCGATTTGAGAGTGGCAGGAGTGGCAGAGAAAAAAGAGACAGATTACACACTTACGCGCATTACCCTGAAGGACAAAGAGTATCCGTTCACCGTAGATGTGTGCTACAAGGCATATAGCACGGTAGATATTATAGAGATGTGGAGTGAAATCACTAATGGCGAGAAGAAAGCAGTGGTGCTCAATCAGTTTGCCTCGGCTTATCTTCCCATTCGTCGCGGAAATGTGTGGCTGTCGTCGCTCTATGGGAAGTGGGCTAATGAAGCACGCTTGTGTGAAGAGCCTTTGAATCCCGGAATGAAGGTGATAAAGAATAAAGATGGTGTGCGTAATTCTCAGACGGCACATGCAGAGGTGATGTTCTCGCTCGACGGCAAGGCACGGGAGAATACAGGGCGTATAATAGGAGCAGCGTTGTGCTATAGTGGTAATTATCGCCTAACCATTGATACTGATGAGAGCGATTGGCATCACTTCTTTGCAGGAATCAACGAGGATAACTCTACCTACAATCTGCGTAGCGGAGAAACTATGGTTACTCCTCCACTTGCAGTGACCTACAGCAATGAAGGTGCGAGCGGAGCAAGCCGCAATTTTCATAAATGGGGACGCAAATATCGCCTTGCCAATGGCGACAAATTGCGCAAGATTTTGCTGAATAGTTGGGAAGGAGTTTATCTCAATATAAAAGAGTCTGAGATGTATCAGATGATGGAAGACATAGCATCGATGGGTGGCGAGCTGTTTGTGATGGACGATGGCTGGTTTGGCGACAAATATCCTCGCAATGTAGACAATTCTTCGCTCGGCGACTGGGTAGTCGACAAGCGCAAGCTCCCCCACGGCATCGAGGGGCTTCTTGCCGAGGCAAAGAAGAAAGGAATAAAGTTTGGAATATGGTATGAGCCGGAAATGTCAAACACAGTGAGCGAGCTTTATGAGGCACACCCCGACTGGGTAATCAAAGCCCCGAAGCGCGACCTTGTGCTCGGGCGCGGAGGGACACAAGTGGTGCTCGACCTCGGCACCCCGAAGGTGCAGGACTTTATTGTGGGCTTGTTTGATGACTTGATGACCAAATATCCCGAAATCGACTATGTGAAGTGGGACGCCAATAGCTCCATAATGAACCATGGCTCAAATTATCTCACAGCCGACAATCAGAGCCACCTCTACATAGCCTATCATCAAGGTTTTGAGAATGTGTGTCGCAGAATACGCGCCAAATATCCCGATTTGACTATTCAGGCATGTGCCAGCGGAGGAGGAAGAGTCAACTGGGGAGTACTTCCTTATTTCGATGAATTCTGGGCAAGTGATAATACAGATGCTCTTCAGCGAGTGTACATACAGTGGGGAACGTCTTATTTCTTCCCGGCAATAGCAATGGCATCGCACATCAGTGCCACCCCCAATCACACCACGCATCGCAGCGTTCCGCTGAAATATCGCATTGATGTGGCTATGAGCGGACGTCTTGGCATGGAGATGCAGCCTAAAGATATGACTGACGAGGAGAAAGACCTTTGCAGGCGAGCAATAGCCGACTATAAGGAGATACGACCGGTAGTACAGCATGGTGACATCTATCGTCTTGTGTCGCCCTATGACAACAAGGGCTTGGCATCGCTAATGTATGTAGATGAAATGAAGCAAAAGGCAGTGTTCTTCTGGTGGAAGACCGAACATTTCTACGACCAGCACTTCCCGCGCGTGGCAATGGCAGGACTTGATGCGACCAAGAGCTATCGTGTACGCGAGATTAATCGCATCGACAAAAAGCCTCTGGCGTTTGAGGGCAAGGTGTTTACCGGTGAATATCTTATGGCAAACGGACTTGAGATACCCTATAATTTCGACCTCGATTGGCACAAGCGCACCGACCTTTGCAGCCGAGTGCTCTATCTTGAAGAAGTGAAATAAGCAATGAAATAAGCATATCGACTTATATGATTCGAAAAATCCTTATAATAGCCGTTGTGGCATGTGCGGCATGTGTGGTGTCGGCACAAGAAGCCTATAAGCGCTGCGTGTATGTGAACGGCACCGACACGTTGCCTTATCGTGAGCTTGTGCCCGAGCGACCGGAGTCGTCGACCTATCCGCTTGTGGTGTTCTTGCATGGCTCGGGCGAGCGCGGAGTGGACAATGAGAAGCAGCTTGTGCATGGCGCGCAGATGTTTCTCAATCCCATAAATCGCAAGAAGTATCCCGCCTACGTGGTGTTCCCGCAGTGTCCTGAAGAAGGCTTTTGGGCTTACGACAAAGTTCCCGATTCGCTCGACCCAGACTCGTTACCCATACTTAAGGAGCCAACAAAGTATATGAAACTTGTGCGCGGACTTGTGAATAAGTACATAGGCGAGGGCAACATTGATGTGAACCGCATATATCTTATCGGGGTATCGATGGGAGCTATGGCAGTTTACGACCTTGCCGTGCGCTATCCGGGCATGTGGGCTGCCGCAGTGCCAATCTGTGGAGCTGTGAATCCTGCTCGACTTGAGTCGGCACGAGGCATACACTTCAGTATCTATCATGGTGATGCCGATAAGTCGGTACCGGTGGAGGCATCGCGCCGAGCATATCTCAAGTTGAAAGCGATAGGTGCAAGTGTGGAGTATGTGGAATTTCCCGGGTGTGGACACGTGAGCTGGAATGAGGCATTCAATCGCCCTGACTTTATGAAGTGGCTCTTCGGCAACGTACGCCGCGAGCGATAAGTGGGACATAGGAATAGAGGCGCATAGCGATTCACGGGCTAAGGTAGCATGCCTATAGCTCCGCAAATGTGAAAATATTAAGCACTGTAGTTACGGTAAAGAAAAGCCGGCTACAGTGCTTTTTTTGTGTTTTATGTTGTAGAACATATCCGTAGAGCACCAAAGAAATGCTGTGGTGTGTTTTTTTGCAGTGAATAGACAAAATTACCCATAATAAACACGATTTTACCCCTATAAACGCTTGAATCGGGAATAAATTTGCCAATGAAAAAAACGGACAAGACCTGAAATTTTAAGAAAAAACTTTTTCGCATCATGATAGCCGATGCAGACTTTAATTAAGCAATAAAAGCCGCAAGAGCTTTGGCGAAAGAGGTGTGAGAAGCGACAAGCAGACAAAGGAACGAAAAGTTTTACACTAAAACATAAATAAACCAAAAACAAAAGTACTAATTAACTATTACATTTATGAAAGGAAGAAATTTACTATTGGCAAGCGCATTCTTGATGACAAGTGCAGGAATGAATGCATTGGAATTTGCCGACGGTTCAACTCCGTTGTTGCCCGATGGCGTTACAATCAATTACGACCAGAACAAGCATTTCTGGGGACAGAAGACATTGACAGTTGCCGGTTCGGCAGAGAAGGGCTACAAGGCATACTTCGAAGCAAAGGACTCGGAGCATGGAGGTGAATTGTGGGTAACCGACGGAACACCTGCCGGAACTAAGATGGTGAAAGACATCAATCCGGGCGTAGAAACATCAAATGTGTGCTGGATTACACGTTTCGGCGACAAGGTGCTGTTCTCAGCCAACGATGGAGAGAACAGACAAGAGCTTTGGATTTCCGACGGAACCGAGGCCGGCACTTACATGGTTTCAGACATTCACATCTTCGGCGATTCCAATCCTCAAGGATTCAGCCAGATTGATGAGAACCGCTTCACATTCTTTGCAACCGATATGGACAGCGAGTCATTCTCCGATGCCGGTTCACAGCAGTGGCTATGGATTTCAGATGGAACAGAAGAAGGAACGAAACTTGTGAAGCAAGTTGACTGCTACTTCCCCGGACGTGAAGAGGTGAGCCGCTGGCCGACGCCGTGCCGTG
>CAMEKH010000032.1 GCA_945921235.1 uncultured Prevotellaceae bacterium
CATGTTCAGACTGTCATCCATTTATGCTTAGCCCCCACTAATCTTCCGCTGAGCCGTAATAATAACGATAGCGTGTCGTAGATACGCGATTATGGTAGCAAATTTGTCTTGCCGTATGTATGTGGCGTGAAAGTGGTTCAGTAGAAAATATCAGCTGACAGCCGAAATTTCAAGATGAGCTAAAAATAAAAAAAGCGATATATCTTTTGAAAGAGCGAAAATTTTGTACATTTGTGAAAAAACTACAGGATTATGACCTCAGGAAATAAAATACGTTTCGGCTTTATAGCCGCATTGTGGTTTGCACTGTGTTATCTGCTACTCACACGTGCCGCCAAGATTGATTTTATGGTGATTTTCTCGATTATAGCATCGGGGATAATAGTTTTTGTGCCACTATATAAGAAATATCTGAAAAAATAACTAAATTTGCGATAAAATGGGGCAATGTGCGCTCTATTAAAGATATTAAAGGATAGAAATCAAAAAATAACTGATATAGGTAACGTGTCGGACAATCAACAAATAATAGATGAATATCCGCTACTGTCGAGAATCGACAGCCCGAGTGACTTGCGCCGCATGCCGGTGGAGTCGTTGCCGGCGGTTTGCGCCGAGTTGCGTAAGTTTATTATCGATGTGCTTTCACGCAATCCCGGGCATTTTGCCTCGAGTATGGGCACGGTGGAGATGACGGTAGCGTTGCATTATGTATTCAACACACCATACGACCGCATAGTGTGGGACGTGGGGCATCAAGCCTACAGCCACAAGATTCTTACGGGGCGTCGCGACCGTTTTGAGACCAATCGCAAGTTGAATGGCTTGAGCGGATTTCCCAACCCTAAGGAGAGCGAATATGATACATTTACGGCCGGTCATGCATCTAACTCGATATCGGCGGCACTTGGCATGGCAGTGGCATCGCAAGTGAACCACGATGCCGTGGCGCGCAATGTGGTGGCGGTGATAGGTGATGCGTCGATAAGTGGCGGCTTGGCGTTTGAGGGGCTGAATAATGCATCGAATAATAATAGCAATATACTTATCATTTTGAATGATAATGATATGGCTATTGATGAAAATGTGGGTGCTCTGAGCGAATATATGGCACATCTCACCACTTCAAAGCGATATAACGACCTGCGATATAAGGCATATAAGTTTCTGCGACTTCACAATCTTGTCAACGACCGCAATAAAGGTGCGATTTTGCGCTTCAATAATAGTCTGAAGGCACTGCTTGCCAGTCAGCAGAATATTTTTGAGGGGTTGAACATACGCTATTTCGGACCGTTCGACGGGCACGATGTGGCAGGCGTGGTGCGTGTCCTGAGAGATATAAAAGATATGAGCGGGCCGAAAATTCTGCATTTGCGTACCCGCAAAGGTAAGGGCTTCAAGCCTGCCGAAGATAATCCATCGGTGTGGCACGCACCCGGCAAGTTCAACAAGGTTACCGGAGAGCGCATAAAGGGCGACAGCACCGGCAAGCCGCTCAAATATCAAGATGTGTTCGGGCACACGCTTGTGGAATTGGCAAAGAGCAATGAAAAGATAGTGGGAATCACGGCGGCTATGCCTACAGGTTGCTCCATGAGCTTTATGCTCGAAGAAATACCCGAGCGAGCCTTCGATGTGGGAATAGCCGAAGGGCATGCAGTGACCTTCTCGGGAGGAATGGCAAAGGACGGATTGTTGCCGTTCTGTTGCATCTATTCCACATTTTTGCAGCGAGCTTACGATGAGATAATCCACGATGTGGCAATACAAAATCTGCCGGTGACATTCTGCATTGACCGTGCCGGACTTGTGGGCGAAGATGGAGTGACGCATCACGGAGTGTTTGACATGGCATACCTGCGCAGTATTCCCAACATGATAATAGCATCGCCTATGAATGAGCACTATCTGCGTGACTTGATGTACACGGCGCAGCAGCGTAGCGAATCGCCAATGGCAATACGCTATCCGCGCGGAGGCGGTGTGCTCGTGGATTGGCATAATGAGATGCACATGCTGCCCATAGGCAAGGGGCGCAGGCTCAGCAATGGCACAAGTTCGGTAGCCGTGCTTTCGATAGGTCCGATAGGCAATGATGTGCAGCAAGTGATAGCCTCACTGCAAGCCGAGGGAAAGAGTGTGGCACACTACGACATGATATTCCTAAAGCCGATAGATGAGGAAATACTGAAAAAGGTGAGTGAACACTACACCGACATAGTAACCGTGGAAGATGGAGTGAAAAACGGTGGCTTGGGTTCGGCAGTAATGGAGTGGCTCAACGATAACGACAAAAACTATGTGAGGGTGCATCGCATAGGCGTGCCCGATTGTTTCATCAATCAAGGCACGGTGCCCGAGCTTCGCAAGCTGTGTGCAATGGATAACGAGAGCATAAAGCGACTCATCGACGATGTGCTCAACAAAAAAGGAGAGGACAGTAGGATATGAAAATAGTGATTGCAGGCGCAGGTGAGGTGGGTTCGCATCTGGCGAAGCTGTTATCGAAGGAAAATCAAGATATAATAGTCATCGACAATGATGAATCGAAGTTGATGAACCTGGATATGTACAACCTCTTGACGCACGTAGGCAGTCCCACATCGTTCAAGACACTTCGCGATGCCGATGTTGCCGAAGCCGACCTGTATATAGCCGTAACACCCTTTGAGACGCGCAATGTCACATCGTGTGCAATGGCAAAGAGTCTTGGCGCGAAAAAGACGGTGGCGCGAATCGACAACTATGAATTTTTGCGCTCGGAGAATCGCACGTTTTTTGAAACCCATGGCGTAGATTTCCTGATTTATCCTGAATTTCTTGCTGCCGAGGAGATGATGACGGCATTGGAGAAGACGTGGGTGAGGAACTGGTTTGAGCTGTGCGATGGGCAACTTATAGTGGTAGGGGTGAAGCTGCGAGAGTCGGCAAAACTCGTAGGCAAGAAGCTGAAAGAGCTTTATAGCCTGTCGAGTTCGCTCCACATATCGGCGATAAAGCACAAATATGAAACAGTGATTCCCGGTGGAAATGATGAGATTTGCGCCGGCGACATAGCATATATAGCCACAACGAAGGACTATGTTGACCGACTTCTCGAGCTGTGTGGCAAAGAACAGCTTAACGTGAAGCGAGTGATGATAATGGGAGGAAGCCGCATAGCCATTCAGCTTGCACGGCTTGCCGGCGACCGCTACAAGATAAAAATTATAGAGAGCGACCTTGAAAAATGCCACAAGTTGGCAGAGAAACTACCCGATTGCAATATAGTGCATGGCGATGCTCGCGATATAGATATTCTTCATGATGAGGGCATTGAGGAGCACGATGCATTCATTGCGCTCACCGACAGCTCCGAAACGAATATTCTTGCGTGCCTGACAGCCAAAGAATATGGCGTGAAGAAGACAATTGCCGAGGTAGAGAATATTCAGTTCATAGCTGAAGCAGAGAACTTGAATATAGGAAAAGTCATCAATAAGAAGCTCCTTGCATCGAGCCATATTTTCCAGATACTACTCGACAGCGATTCATCGAATGCCAAGTGCCTTGCCCTTGCCGACGCCGAAGTGGCAGAGCTTGTGGCGAAAGAGGACTCGCGCATCACCCGTGCCGATGTGAAAGATTTGCACCTGTCGCACGATATGACAATAGCCGGACTTGTGCGCGACGGTGTGGGGCATCTGGTGCAGGGAAATACCCGCATTCAAGCCGGTGACCATGTGGTGGTGTTCTGCCTGTCGGGAGCGATTCACAAGGTAGAAAAGCTGTTCAATTAAAGAAAGCAGATTAGCTGATGAAACAGAAAAAATCAATTATCAATATTCCCGTGGTGCTGCGCATGATGGGGTGGTTGCTTATGATAGAAGCCGCTTTCATGGCAGTTCCGTTACTGACCGGCATAGTGTATGGCGAAGAGTCGTCGGTGAAGGCATTTGCATGCTCGGCATTGATAACGTGTGGAGCCGGAGCATTGATGACCTTTGGCATACGACCGCGTGACACCGATATGCATCGCCGTGAGGGCTTGTTGCTCACTGCGAGTGTGTGGGTGTTCTTCTCTCTTTTCGGCATGTTGCCATTCCTCTTTGATAATGCACTGAGTAGTATCACCGATGCCTTTTTTGAAGCTATGTCGGGATTTACCACAACCGGAGCATCGGTTATCACCGATGTGGAATCGGCATCGCACAGCGTGCTGATGTGGCGAGCCATAATGAACTGGATAGGAGGTATGGGAATAATTCTGTTCACTCTTGCCGTGATACCGATGCTCAATCATCAAGGCGGAATACAGCTCTTCAATGCTGAGGTTACGGGCATTACTCACGATAAGTTGCGTCCGCGCATCAGCCAGACGGCAAAGAGCTTGTGGCTTGTGTATGTGCTGCTCACCGTGCTGCTCACCGTGCTGCTGTGGGTAGGACCGATGAACGCTTTCGATGCCGTGTGCCATTCGTTCACCACTGTGTCGACAGGGGGATATTCCACCAAGAACGCCAGTATTGCATGGTGGAATTCCGACTATGTGGAAATAGTGATAACCGTGTTCATGTTTCTCGGAGGAATCAATGTGGCATTAATCTACACAGCCCTTAGCGGAAAAGTATCGGCACTCTACAAGAATGGCACTGTGCGGTGGTATGTGGGAATAGTGTTGCTATTTGTGGCGGTGTGTGCCGCCTATCAATTGTATAATGGAACATTTGAGAAGCTGAGCGACATCTTCACCTGCATAGCGGCAATAACCTCCACAGGCTTCAGCGTGGCGAATTACGACAATTGGGGACCATTTGTGATATTGTTGCTAATGGTGCTGATGTTCTGCGGCTCGTGTGCCGGTTCAACCGCCGGAGGAGCAAAAATCGACCGCATAATATTTCTCATAAAGAACACCAATAATGAATTTTACCGTGTGTTGCACCCCAATAGCATCACCACGGTGCGAGTGAATTCAAAAGTAGTGCCCAATGCCATAGTAATGAAGGTGATAGCATTCCTTTGCATATATCTTATGCTGTTTGTCACGGGAGGAATAGTGCTTACCGCCCTCGGGTTGCCGTCGATTGACGCCATGTTTGCCTCGCTCACAGCGCTAAGCAACATAGGACTCGGCAGTGGCATTACAGGACCCGAAGGCTCATTTGCCGTGCTTCCCGATGCGGCAAAGTGGGTTATGTCGTGGTATATGCTTGTGGGACGCCTTGAACTTTTCACAGTGTTAATCATTCTCACCAAAGGTTTTTGGGTGAAATAATGCTATGATGTGACAAGTCCTGCCAAAGTAGCAAACACGGCTGTCGGGCGACTTTTATCGATGATAAAAATTTGAAACATTGGGGAGTTTTAGGCATAGAATGTCGTGGATTTTATCTATTTTTGTACTTTAAATAAATCAAAAGCATAAATGGCAAAGAAAATCTATAATCCGGAGAAAGTGGAAGAGCCGGAGGACAATAATATACCGGCGGTGAGCGATACCGCTGAAGTGGCAACCGCTCGCAAATGGTATAGCGGCATTGTCGAAACATTCACCGATTCGCGTGTGCGCTGTGTGATAGGTGTGGCGTTGGGACTGATAGGTGTGTATCTGCTCATAGTGTTTATTTCATTTTTTCGCACCGGAGCAGCCGACCAAAGCCTTGTGCACAGCTATGGCACGAGCAATATGATGGCCAATGCAGCCGGAGCTGAGAACACGGGGAGCATACTTGGCGCCAATGTGGCACATTTCTTCATTTCGCGCGGCATAGGAGTAGCATCGTTTATAGTGGTGCTGTGGTGCCTTGTGATGGGGTGGCGGCTGACGATGTTCAAGCGAGTGCGCTTCTTCTCTTATACAATGGTGTCGATTATCAGTCTTGTGGCATGCACGATGATAGTGGGTGCTGTGACCTATGGGCAAAATCCCACATTTTTCCCGCTTGCAGGCACACTTGGCGAATATGCCAATGAAATGCTTGTGCTGGTGGCGGGGTGGCCCGGCATGGTAGCGGTGAACATATTTATAGCAGTGGCATGGGTGCTTGTGTGCCTTAACAGCTTGAAAAAGGCGTATTCCAAATTGCGAGAGATAATGCCCAAGCGCAATCGCTTCGTCGATGATGAAAAAGATGAGGTGATTCCTGAGAAGAAGAAAGAGGAAAAAGTGAGAGCTACGGAATCAGAAGAACCCGAAGCTAAGGAAGAAGAGCCGGACCCGTTTGATATGTCGGCAGAGCCTGAACCCGAGGTAGAGGAGCACAAAGAGAGCCGGGCAACCGAAGAACCCGACGACAGTAATGGCAAAATAGAGGTAGCTCCCGAGATAGTGCAGTCGGACAACACCACATTCGAGGCGTTCGACCCCACAAAAGAGCTATCGCGCTACAAGATGCCTACTATCGACTTGCTTCAGGAGCGAGAAGTGAACCGCAACAATGTGGATATCGACGAGCAGGAGGAGAACAAGCGTCGCATTACAGAGACACTTGCCAATTATAACATACCAATCAAGAAAATAGATGTGTGTGTGGGTCCCACAATCACGCTATTTGAAATAATACCCGCCGATGGAGTGCGCATAGCAAAAATAAAGAACCTTGAGAGCGACATTGCCCTCAGCCTTGCCGCCCTCGGCATACGCATCATTGCTCCTATTCCCGGCAAGGGAACGATAGGAATAGAGGTGCCAAACCGCGACCCGCAGACGGTGTCGATGCGCTCGGTGATAGGCTCCAAGCGATTCCAAGAGAGCCGCATGGAGTTGCCCATGGCACTCGGTTGTACAATCGACAATCGTGTCTTTATGGCCGATTTAACCAAGATGCCCCACCTGCTTGTGGCAGGAGCCACCGGACAAGGAAAATCGGTGGGACTGAATGCCATAATCACGTCATTGCTCTATAAGAAGCACCCTGCCGAGCTGAAATTTGTGCTCGTTGACCCGAAGATGGTGGAATTCAGCCTCTATTCGCAACTCGACCATCACTATCTTGCCCGCATGGCAGGAGGCGAGGAGTGCATTATCACCGACTCCCGCAAGGTGGTGGCTACGCTCAATTCGCTCGTTCAGGAGATGGAAGACCGCTACCAATTGCTCCGTGATGCCAAAGAGCGTAACATAAAGGACTATAACCGCAAGTTCATAGAGCGCAGGCTGAATCCCGAGAAAGGACATCACTTCTTGCCATATATAGTGGTAATAGTAGATGAGTTCAGCGACTTAATAATGGTGTCGGGCAAGGAGGTAGAGCGCCCGATAGTGCGCATAGCGCAGAAAGCGCGTGCTGTGGGAATACACATGATAATCGCCACTCAGCGTCCGTCGACTAATGTGATAACCGGAATCATAAAAGCCAATTTCCCGGGGCGAATCGCCTTCCGTGTGAGCCAGATGGTCGATAGTAGAACAATTCTCGATTGTTCGGGAGCACAACAGCTTGTGGGAAAGGGCGATATGCTCTTCCAGCAGGGCGGTATGCTCGACCGCGTGCAATGTGCCTTTGTCGATACGCCCGAGGTAGAGGCAGTGTGCGAATACATCAGTGCCCAGATAGGCTACAGCGAGCCATACGAGTTGCCTGAATTCGTAGGTGACATAGATGGAGAAGAAGGAGGTGGCACTACGGGTGGCGGCAATCTCAACGACCGCGACAGCCTCTTTGAGGAAGCTGCGGCATTTATCGTGGCGAGCGACACGGCTTCCACCTCATCGCTTCAGCGCCGCTACGGCATAGGCTATAACCGTGCAGGGCGCATAATGGACCAGATGGAGGCGGCAGGGATAGTGGGTCCGGCACAAGGCGGACGTCCGCGACGCGTACTTGTGGACTCGGTGCAGCTTGCAAGTATTTTAGAGAACAAATAACGCTTGGTGACTTAGCGTAAGAAAACAACTTTTAAGCACTTGAAGAATGAAAAATGCATTGAAAATAGTGATATTTTTTGCCGTGAGTATGTGCTGTGCGCTACCGGCAACGGCGCAGACGGCAAAAACTATTGTAGATAAGGTAATCAACACGCATAATGCCGGGAAAGGAATATCGGCTGATTACAAGGTGACATCGGCAAGTGGAACGTCGCGAGGCTCTATAGTAATGGAATCGACAAAATACCGCATTCTGTCGCCTGACTTGAAATGCTGGTTCAATAACACCACGCAGTGGGCATATTCGCCGGCTACCGGAGAGGTGAATGTGACCAATGCATCGTCGGGAGCCGCTACTACCAATCCCTACACGGCAATCATCGACCTTGAGCGCAGTTGCAACATGTCGGTGGCAAAGACATCGGCTGATTATCTTGTCACTTTCAAGCCCAAGGGGAAGAAATATGCCGAGTATAGCTCCATAGTCCTCACGGTGTCGAAGAAATCATATCGCATAAAGAAAGCCGAATTCAATGGTAAGAACCATGCCAATAGTTTCATTGTGGAGATAACCAACTATGTAAGCGGGAAGAACTTCCCGGCATCGACATTTGTTTTCGATAAAAAGTTAGTTCCGGCAGGAACATATATTAATGATTTGCGATAAATTGGAAAAATAAAAAATAAAAATAAAAAATAAAAAATAAAATTATGGAAAGAGTAAAATGCTTGATAATAGGCTCGGGACCGGCAGGCTACACGGCCGCAATTTATGCCTCTCGGGCAAATATTGCGCCGGTTGTATATGAGGGAATGCAACCCGGCGGACAGTTGACAACAACTACCGACATAGAGAACTTTCCGGGCTATCCCGAGGGAATCAACGGCTTTGAGATGATGGAAGACCTCCGCAAGCAAGCCGAGCGATTCGGAGCCGATGTGCGCACGGGAGAAATTACGGCAATCGACCTTTCGAAGCGACCATTCAAGGTAGTAGTCGACGAAAGTACCGAGATAGAAGCAGAGACGGTGATTATCAGCACCGGAGCATCTGCAAAATACCTTGGACTTGCCGATGAGAAGAAATATGCCGGAATGGGCGTATCGGCGTGTGCCACTTGCGATGGTTTCTTCTATCGCGGAAAGACCGTGGCAGTGGTAGGAGGCGGCGACACAGCGTGTGAAGAAGCTACTTATTTGAGCAATCTTGCAAAGAAAGTGTATATGATAGTTCGCAAGGACTATTTGCGTGCATCGAAGGTGATGCAAGAGCGCGTAGCCTCCAAGGATAACATTGAGATTCTTTTCAATGCCAACACAGCAGGACTTTTCGGTAATCCTGCCGTGGAGGGCGCACGCATAGTGAAATTCAAGGGAACACCCGAGGAAACGACCCTCGACATAGCAATCGATGGATTCTTCCTCGCTATAGGGCATAAACCGAATACCGACTTCCTTGGCGGACAAATAGAGCTTGACGAACTTGGTTACATAAAGACCGATGGCTACACTACAGCCACCAATGTGCCAGGGGTGTTTGCGGCAGGCGATGTGGCCGACCCTCGCTACAGACAGGCAATCACAGCAGCCGGCATGGGGTGCAAGGCGGCTCTTGATGTAGAGAAATTTTTGGTTGAAAACGGAATTAAATAGAATCGGGATTCAGCGATAATGGCAATAAACAGGATTGTTAATTTGGCAGCCGGAATGTATGTGGTGGATAATGAGAACTTTGAGTATCTTGAAAAGGATACAAAACCCACCGGCAACGTTGTGAGCGATACCCGACGGGCGGGACCTATCGGCGTGTTTGATTCGGGCTACGGCGGATTGACGATATTACGCGAAATTCGCAGAAAGTTGCCTGAATATGACTATCTTTATCTCGGCGACAATGCCCGTGCGCCTTACGGCACACGTTCGTTCGACATAGTGTATCGCTTCACGCTCGATGCTGTGAAATACCTGTTTGCGCAGGGGTGTCAGCTTGTGATACTTGCGTGCAACACCGCCTCGGCAAAGGCATTGCGCACCATTCAGCAGAACGACTTGCCAAAAATCGATGCTTCGAGGCGTGTGCTCGGAGTGATACGCCCCACGGTGGAGAAAATAGGCGAACTTACACGCACCGGGAACATAGGAATACTCGGAACACCGGGAACGGTGCAGAGCTGTTCCTACGATATGGAAATTGCCAAGATGTACCCCGAATTCAAGACCTATGGTCACGGGTGTCCTATGTGGGTGCCGCTTGTGGAGAACCGCGAAGCCGATGGCAATGGTGCCGACTATTTCGTGCGAAAGGACATCGAGGCTCTGCTTGCCATGAATCCGGCTATTGACACGGTGATTCTCGGTTGCACACACTATCCGCTACTGCTCAAGAAGATTAGGCAATATATGCCTGCCGGCGTGAATGTGGTGGAGCAAGGTCCGATTATCGGCGAGAGTCTTGCCGATTACCTCATCAGACATCCCGAGATGAATGTCCGCTGCACCAAGGGTGGAGGCTGTCGCTACCTGACTACCGAGAATGCCGAGAAATTCAGCTCCATGGTGTCGTATTTTCTGAACGACACCGACATAGATGCCGAGCAAATCGACATTTGAGGCTGTAATCAAGACGTTAATGCATAGTTTCAGCCGATAAAGCAAATTATTTATAGTGAAAACATTAAGTGAAACATATTCTTTATGAAAAATAATATCTTTACAACCATAGTTGCAACTATGCTTGTGTGTATGATGACAGCAACGGCATCGTGCGACAGTAATCCCGAGGAAGAGGGTGCCATAACCGTGATGCTAAACCAAACTGAAATCTACTATGATGAATCGGGCGTATGGACCGGAGCTATGACTCCGAGTGAAGAGATAGGATTTCAAGGTGTGATTTTCTCTCACAAGGGAATGCCCGATTGGAACACCTGGAACGGTTTTGTGGCTTCGCGTTCAGCCGATGTAGCCGATTATTCCGACGGAAATTGGCTTGAACATCAGTACACGGCAATCACCGGTGGAGGAATGTCGGGCAATGGAACGCCATATATGGTAGCCTACTGGAACTCAAGTGAAGTGCTCGACAATGCTATAGCAGAAATCCCCTCGTGCTCGGTGCGATATACGGGTGGTGATGGTACGTTCCATCCAATATCGGCTTTTGTGTCCAACACCACTTATTCATACTATGCTATGAAGAACGGCACAGCTTATAGCCGAAAATTCGAGCACGATGATTATTGCAAATTGCTCGCCTACGGCATTACTGCCGAGAATAAGATTACCGGACCGGTGGAGGTGTATCTTGCTCATTACCTGAAAGACGAAGACTCGCCTGTGAAACGATGGGTGTACTTCAATCTCGAATCACTTAGCAGGGTAAAGACAGTGTTTTTCCGCATGGAATCGAGCGACAGCGGCAAGTGGGGTATGAATAATCCTGCGTATTTTGCCATCGACCGCATGTCAATCATGCCGTGAAAAAAAGAAGTGAAGCCTTTGCAGAATAGAAATAGGTGGCTAAAAAAGAAAAAAATACTTGTCATCACGACAAATATTTTTTTACCTTAAATCTAATACCATGAAAAACTGATGCAAAGATATGCTTTTGTTCGGAATCATACAAGTATTACTGAAAAAAAGTTTATATTTTTAACAAAAATTATACATAGAAGCGCAGAAGAGCCAATCAATAGCGCAAGCAAATAATGCCAAAGGAAATTATGAGCGAAATAGAGAAAATACAGCGACTTCTTGATGCCGACTGTGTGGCAGAGGCGATAGAAGCCCTTGAAAAGCGAGTAGCTGCCGATGCCGGCGATGATGCGGCATTCTATATGCTCGGCAATGCATATAGCCGCATGAGCGATTGGAAACATGCCATAGAGAGCTACAAGGCGGCAATTGCACTTAATCCCGACAGCCCTGCCGTGGAAGCCGATAAAAAAATACAAGAAATATTAAATTTCTATTGTCACGACCTATTTAATCCTTGATTATAGGACAAATAGTGCAGAACACGGCGAATTCATTTTCTCAATTCATATTTTTATTGTAATTTTGTTCCTACAATGCAAATCATTGCGGAAATATGAGAATCAGCCAACCGATATCCAATGAAGAGCTGTTGCAGCTTAAAGATTATGTGACGCGATATAACAATATCGTGATAACCTGTCATCTGTCGCCCGACGGCGATGCAGTAGGCTCATCGCTTGGGCTGATGTTTGTGCTTGAATCATTGGGGAAGACGGTTCATGTGGTGGCACCCGACATGTTGCCACGCTCGCTGATGTTTCTGCCGCGAGCCAAAGATGTGTATGTCTATACTAAGCATGAAGATATCGTCAATAGCCTGCTTGAGCGGGCAAACTTGATTTTCTGCCTCGATTATAATTCGCTAAAGCGCATCGACACACTTGCTCCGGCAGTGAGCAAGGCAAAGGGCAAGAAAGTGATGATTGACCATCATCTCGACCCCGAGAAATTCTGCGACCTCACGATTTCGCACAGCGAGATGTCGTCGACGTGCGAATTGGTGTTCAGGGCAGTGATGGGAATAGGATTGATACGCAAAATTGGGCGGAAGGCGGCAGAGTGCCTTTACACCGGCATGATGACCGATACCGGTAATTTCTCATACAATTCCAATAATCCCGACCTTTACCTGATAGTGGCGGAACTTGTGTCTCGAGGAATCAACAAAGACAGAATATATAATCTTGCTATCAACACCAGCTCAGCCGACAGGTTGCGATTATTGGGCTACGCACTATCGGAGAAGATGCAAGTGTTCGGTGAGCAGCATGCCGCACTCATAGCACTCGACAAGAGCGAACTTGAGCGTTTCAACTATAAAAAAGGCGACACGGAGAGCCTTGTGAACATGCCGCTCCAGATACCGGAGGTGCAGTGGTCGCTCTTTTTGCGCGAAGAAGATGGCTATGTGAAAGTGTCGGCTCGCTCGCAGGGCGAATTTGCCGTGAACAAGATTTGCGAGCGTCACTTCAATGGCGGAGGGCACAAGAATGCTGCGGGCGGGGAATTCTATGGCACAATCGATGAAGCTGTGGCAACTTTTCACAGCCTGCTTGCCGAGCTTGATGCCGAAAAAGAAGATAATAACAACGAAAAATAAATATCACAACGAGAAAAAATGGGAAAGACAAAAATTGCAGCAGTATATTGCTTGATGGGCATAGCTTTTGTGCTCGGAATGGCATCGTGCAGCTCGGGAACAAGCTATGCCGAGCTATTGCGCGATGAGCGAAAGGCGACCAACAAATTCCTTGCCTATCATCGCGTGGAAACGCAAATTCCTGCCGATACAATATTTGAAGAGGGCGAGAATGCGCCTTACTATAAGCTCGATGAAGACGGCAACGTGTATATGCAGGTAATCAAGGCAGGAAGTCTTGCCAATAGGCCAAAAGCCAACCAGAAGGTTTACTTCCGCTTTATGTTCTACAGCCTTTTCGAGTGGGAACCCGGAACAACACCTGAAATGGTGGGAAATGCCAACGACACACAGATGGGGTCGACATATTTCATCTATGGCAATTATAATCTGCAACAGAGCTACAAGTGGGGCTACGGCTTGCAGATGCCACTGAAATTTGTGGGATTTGACTCGGAGGTAAATCTTGTCATCAAGTCGCAATACGGCTTCTCCGATGAGATATCGAATGTGATACCCTATCACTTCAATGTGAGATATTTTGAGAGTGTAATGGATTGAGAAGATTACATGATTGTATAAACCAACGTATTTAAAATTTAAAAAAACATGTCGCTGATTAAATCTATTTCAGGAATTCGGGGAACTATAGGCGGTGCGGCAGGCGATGGCTTGACACCGCTTGATATAGTGAAGTTCACATCGGCATACGCCACATTCATTCGCCGCACTACAACGAAAACGTCGAATGTGATAGTAGTGGGGCGTGATGCACGATTGTCGGGACAAATGGTCGATGATGTAGTGGTAGGCACATTGACAGGAATGGGCTTCGACGTAGTTAACATAGGACTTGCCACCACACCAACCACCGAAATTGCGGTAGTTGGAGAGAATGCGTGTGGCGGTATCATCATCACGGCGTCGCACAATCCCAAGCAGTGGAATGCGCTGAAGCTGCTCAATGAAGATGGAGAGTTTCTCAATGATGCACAGGGCAAGGAGGTTCTTGCCATAGCCGAGCGTGAGGATTTCGATTATGCCGAAGTCGATGCACTTGGAAAGGAATATATCAACAATACTTATATGCAGCGCCACATCGACAGCGTGCTGAAGCTGAAACTTGTAGATGTTGATGCTATCCGCAAAGCCAATTTCACGGTGGCAGTAGATGCCGTGAACTCGATAGGCGGAGTGGTGATTCCCGCTTTGCTCAAGCGACTCGGAGTGAAGAACGTGATAGAACTCTATTGCGAGCCTACGGGCAAATTCGGTCACACTCCCGAGCCGATTCCCGAAAACCTCACCGACATAGCCTCGCTTATGGCTGAGGGCAAAGCCGACGTGGGCTTTGTGGTGGACCCCGATGTGGACCGCTTGGCAATAATTATGGAGAATGGAGAATTCTTCGTTGAGGAGTACACTCTTGTATCGATAGCCGATTATGTGCTCTCGCAGACGCCCGGAGCCACGGTTTCCAACTTATCGTCGTCGCGAGCATTGCGCGATGTGACAGTGGCTCATGGTTGCAGTTACACAGCCGCTGCCGTGGGAGAGGTGAATGTGGTAACCGAGATGAAGCGCACCGGTGCAGTGATAGGTGGCGAAGGAAACGGCGGTGTGATTTATCCCGAATCGCACTATGGACGCGATGCTCTTGTGGGTGTAGCTCTGTTCCTTACGTTGCTTGCCAAGAGCGGAAAGAAGGTTAGCGAGCTGAAGAAGGGTTATCCGCAATACAGCATAGCAAAGAACAAGATACAGCTCACCCCCGATATCGATGTAGATGCAATCCTGCGTGCAGTGAAAGAGCATTACTCGGCTGAAAAAATCACCGACATCGATGGCGTGAAAATCGACTTTGCCGACTGCTGGGTTCATCTGCGCAAGAGCAATACGGAGCCGATTATCCGCATCTATTCGGAGGCTTCGACAATGGAAAAAGCCGAAAGTCTTGCCGCCGACATGAAGAAGGTGATTGCGAGCCTCTCGAAATAATAAAAATTTTTTTGAATCTTATAATGGTCCGTCACACAGCCACTTGAATAGTAGCGTGGCGGACTTTTATTCCATAATAACGAACTGATAAAAATTTTTTTGAAACAGAAATGGAAAACAAGCGAGTTTGGACTCCTATAAAAGAGTACACCGACATAATTTTCGAGCAGTATAAGGGCATAGCGAAGATTACAATCAACCGCCCTAAGGTGTACAACGCATTCCGTCCGCTCACCAACACCGAGATGCTCGATGCCATGAATATCTGTCGCGACAGGCAAGATATAGGAGTGGTAATTCTCACCGGTGCCGGCGACAAGGCGTTTTGCTCGGGTGGCGACCAGAATTATAAGACTTTGGGAGGATATAAGGATAGTGATGGCACGCCGAGGCTCAATGTGCTCGACCTGCAAAAGGCTATACGCTCCATTCCGAAACCCGTGATTGCCATGGTGAACGGCTACTCCATAGGCGGTGGCAATGTGCTCAACACCGTGTGCGACCTTTCGATAGCCTCGGAGAACGCACGGTTCGGGCAGACGGGTCCGAAAGTGGGAAGTTTCGATGCCGGGTTCGGCTCATCATATATGGCTCGCTGTGTAGGGCAGAAAAAGGTGCGTGAAATATGGTTTCTGTGCAGGCAGTACACCGCACAGGAAGCAGAAGCAATGGGGCTTGTGAACAAGGTTGTGCCCTTCGACCGCCTTGAAGATGAAACAGTGGAATGGTGTGAAACCATTTTGCAACGCAGCCCGATGGCTATCCGCATGATAAAGCGAGCACTGAATGCCGAGCTTGATGGCGAGCGCGGCTTGATGGAGTTTGCCGGTGATGCCACATTGATGTATTATCTCATGGAGGAGGCACAAGAGGGTAAGAATGCGTTTCTCGAGAAGCGTGCCCCGAATTTCGAGCAATTTCCTAAATTTCCCGGTTGATGAAAGCGGCATTTGCAAGATACAGACTCGATTTTATAAACCCCGCAGGCACTTCTCGCGGGGTTCTCTATAAAAAAGATACATATTTTTTGAAAATATGTGACGAGCAATGTCCCGAGCGGTTCGGCATAGGAGAATGTGCCCTGTTCAAGGGGTTGTCGGCTGAAGACAACGATGGCTACGAGGATAAGTTGCGCGAATTGTGCCACAACATATCGCAGGGAGTCGACACCGACCTTTCGGCACATTCGTCGATACTTTTCGGTCTTGAATCGGCAATTCTCGATTTCTCCAACGGCTGTCGGCGAGTGTGCTACGACAATGGTTTTGCCACCGGCGATTATCACATTCCAATCAACGGCTTGGTGTGGATGGGGACCAAAGATGAGATGATAGCTCGCATAGATGAGAAAGTGAATGCCGGTTTTGGTGTAATAAAGTTGAAAATCGGAGCGATTGACTTTGAACAGGAGTTAGCGATGATTCGCCACTTGCGCACCCGCTACACCGATAAAGACCTCACAATACGCTTGGACGCCAATGGCGGCTTCACTCCCGACAATGTGGGAGAACGGCTGAAGCGTCTATCGGAGTATGCCATACACTCCATAGAGCAACCGATAAAGCCCGGACAGTGGGAGGCGATGGCGAAGGTGTGCGAGGAGTCGCCGATTCCGGTGGCACTCGATGAGGAGTTGATAGGCATCACCAATCCTATGATGATGATGTCGTTGCTGCGCTCCATACGTCCGCACTACATAGTGCTGAAGCCCTCGCTTATGGGAGGCTTTAGCGGCTCGACCGATTGGCTGAAGATGGCAGCCCAATTCAATATCGGAGGGTGGATAACATCGGCTTTGGAATCAAATGTAGGACTCAATGCCTTGGCGCAGTGGGTGGCAATGTTGCAGCCCCGCATACCGCAAGGCTTGGGAACCGGTGCCCTCTATAGCAATAATATCGACTCTCCGCTTGAGCAGAAGGAGGATTATTTGTGGAGTAATCCGGAAAAGACGTGGCATTTGCCGGAATTTGAATGGATAAATGTAGATTGACTATGAAATTGAAAATCAATGGGCGGCTGTGTGAGTCGGTGGAAGATGTGAGGCAGTGTGCATCGGAAAAGTTGGCGGCGTTTGTGGAGGAATTTACGGGTGCAGAAGATTCGGTGTCGGCACACACTTCGGGCTCTACCGGCACCCCTAAGGAGATACGCCTACTGAAATCGGATATGCGAGCTTCGGCAAGGCTCACTAACGAATTTTTCGGCATTGGCGAAGACTCCGTGCTGTATTTGTGCCTCTCGCCCGATTATATAGCCGGGAAAATGATGATTGTGCGAGCCATGGAGGCAGAAGCCGAATTGGTGGAGCAACGACCGAGTAATGAGCCTATGGCGGGATATGACAGTAATCGTAGAGTGACGCTGCTTGCCGTGGTGCCGTCGCAGATAGGATATCTGCTAAATCACCCGGAATATTTAGATATGGTCGACAACTTGATTATAGGCGGCGGTGCGCTGTCCGAGCGCATGGAGCATTGGCTTGCCGATAAGGGCGTGAAAGCCTACAAGACTTATGGCATGACCGAAACGTGCAGTCACATAGCCCTATCGGCAGTGAGCCGAGAGAGCTTGCCTTACACTGCAATAGGCGACGTAACTTTCAGCGTTGATTCCCGAGGCTGTCTTATGGTAGATGCACCGCAGTTCACAACAAGGAATATAGTCACCAATGATATTGTGGAGCTTGTCGACAGCCGCAATTTCCACTGGCGCGGACGCATAGATAATGTGATAAACACCGGCGGACTGAAAGTGTTTCCCGAGGAGGTGGAGCAAGCCATAGCCCGCATTTTGCCGAGAGTGAAGTTTTATGTAACATCGCGTCCCTCGGAGAAATGGGGCGAAGAGCTTGTTATGGTGCTTGAGTATGCAGGAATAGGCGAGAATGTGCGCAAAGAAGGAGAAGTGCATGGCTCGTTGGTAGAGAAACTTCGCCGGGTATTGCCTCCACACGCCATACCGCGGCATTACATAGCAGTGAGTCATATACCCTCGACGTCGTCGGGGAAAATAATTCGCAAGCGGCTTTAGCGAGGAGCAATAGCCGAGTGGCACGATGAAAACGCAAGGATTTGTTGGCGAAATTGAAAAATAATGAGTAAATTGCAGCCGTAATTGAAAAAATATTTTTTACTTGAAATGAAGACATATTTGGTGACGGGTGGCGCCGGTTTTATAGGCGCAAACTTTGTGAAATATATACTCGAGAAATATGGCAGCGATGTGAAAGTGGTGATTCTCGATGCATTGACCTATGCCGGGAATTTGATGACAATAAAGGCTGAAATGGAGCTACCTAATGTGGCGTTTTTCAAGGGCGATATCAACGATACGGCTCTTGTGAATAACATTTTTGAGGTGTTCGATGTGGATTATGTGGTGAATTTTGCCGCAGAGAGCCATGTGGACCGCAGCATTACAAATCCTCGCTTGTTTCTCGAGACAAACATACTCGGCACCCAAAATATGCTTGAATGTGCCCGCAAGGCGTGGCTCGTAGGGAGAGATGCCTACGGCAAGAACATCTACAAAGAAGGGAAGCGCTATTTGCAGATTTCCACCGATGAGGTGTATGGCTCGTTGGCGAAAGATTTCGACACTGCACAGCCATTGCATCTTGCCGACGACGTGAAGCGTGTGGTGGAAGGACGAGGTGCGATTACCACCTTCGGCAAGGAATTTTTCACTGAGAAAAACAATCTCTCGCCTCGCTCGCCCTATTCGGCATCGAAGACGAGTGCCGATATGATTGCATTGGCTTATTATCACACCTACGGGCTGCCGGTGAACATTACCCGATGCAGCAATAATTACGGTCCGTATCATTTTCCCGAGAAGCTGATTCCGCTTATTATCAATAATATACTTGAAGGAAAGCAACTGCCGGTGTATGGCAAAGGTGAGAATGTGCGCGACTGGCTCTATGTAGAAGACCACGCCCGCGCCATAGACCTTATCTTCCACAAAGGCACTATCGCTGAGACATACAACATCGGTGGATTCAATGAGTGGAAGAATATCGACATCATCAAGGTGGTAATCAATACCGTTGACCGCCTCTTGGGGCGCCAAGAGGGAGAAGATATGGACCTCATCACCTATGTAACCGACCGTGCGGGACACGACCTGCGCTACGCTATCGACTCGCGCAAACTGCAAGCCGAACTCGGTTGGGAGCCCTCGCTGCAGTTTGAGGAAGGGATAGAGAAGACTGTCCGTTGGTATCTCGATAACCAAGCATGGATGGACAACATCACCTCCGGCGAGTATGAGAAATACTACGAGGACATGTACGCTGAAAGATCGTCTTGCGACTGAAAGACCGCGCTGACGCGCTGAAAGACAAAAGACCGCTCACTTCGTTCGCTGTCAGACTGATATACAATCGGATAGTAATTAAGTCGTTCAGCGAAGCGGTCGGATAGCGAAGCGGTCATTCAGTGCAACGGTCGTTCAGCGAAGCGTTCTAATTTTGCATACTACACTTTGCAGTTTGCAAACAATTCTTGCATATTTGCTAAAAAAGCAGTAACTTTGCGGTCGATTTGAACAAATAAACAGATATCACAGATATGAAAAAAGCATTATTGATGATTTTAGACGGCTGGGGCTTGGGCAACCACTCCAAAGCCGATGCCATTTTTAGTACGCCGACTCCCCATTGGGACGCTTTGTTAGCCAAATACCCTCACAGTCAGTTGCAAGCCAGCGGCGAGAATGTAGGACTGCCTGACGGACAGATGGGCAACTCGGAGGTGGGGCACCTGAATATCGGTGCCGGCAGAGTGGTATATCAAGACCTTGTGAAGATTAACCGTGCCTGCAAAGACGGCTCTATCAAACAGAATCCCGAGATAGTAAGCGCCTTCACCACTGCCAAAGAGACGGGTAAGAAACTGCACATCATGGGCTTGACCTCCAACGGCGGTGTGCACTCTTCCCTTGAGCACCTCTTCTACCTGACCTCTATCGCCAAGGAGTACGGTCTGGACGGACGCACCTTTGTGCACTGCTTCATGGACGGTCGCGATACCGACCCGAAGTCGGGTATCGGCTTTATTGACCAACTCTCTGCGCACCTGCAAGAGACCTGCGGCGAGATTGCTTCTATCCAAGGGCGTTTCTATGTGATGGACCGCGACAAGCGCTGGGAGCGTGTGAAGGTAGCCTACGACTGCTTGGTGCACGGACAAGGCGCAGCCTTCGAGGATATGCACGAGGCAATGCAGGCATCCTACGACGCAGGCGTTACCGACGAGTTCGTGAAGCCTATCGTACATGTGCGCAACGGCAAACCATTGGCTACTATTGAGGAAGGCGACATCGTTATCTTCTTCAACTACCGCAACGACCGTGCGAAGGAAATCACTATCGTGCTCACCCAGCAGGACATGCCCGAGCAAGGCATGCACACCATTCCCAACCTGCACGACTACTGCATGACGCCCTACGACTCATCGTTCCAAGGGCTGCATGTGCTGTTCCCCAAAGAGAATGTACAGAACACCATGGGCGAGATAGTATCGAAAGCCGGCATGAAGCAACTGCGTATTGCC
>CAMEKH010000033.1 GCA_945921235.1 uncultured Prevotellaceae bacterium
GTGTGCTCTTCCGATCTATTAGCCATGTACGTCGGAACTTCCATCGAATGCCACGCGCTGACTGCTTGGAGTTGTACCCATTATTATAATAATCAGCCCCGGGCTTATTATGCATGGGCAAATATAATGAAAGATGGTCCTCGAGATGGATTTGCATGTACATTGTATGATGGCGCGAGTCGGTGTCGCACTCTTAGAGCCGTCTATGACCCTTCGGGTGGTGTGGAAGATGTGATTAAAGATGTCAATATCTGCGACGAGAACGAACCTGCAAATGTGTATAATCTTCAGGGCATTTGTGTCCGTCGCAATGCCATTAGTTTAGATGGGCTCCCTTCCGGCATATACATATACAAAGGGCGCAAAGTTCGTTTGTAAATGTGATAATCGGAATTGCTTAAATACGTCGGCTATTAACGAGGATGAATATTTGACATCATTCAAAGAGCACAAAGACGCACAAGCGACTGAAAGAAACAGGGGGGTTGCGCCGTAATTGAGGGTTACGGCGCAGCTGTCTTTTTAGCGTCATGAGGTCGTTATATTTCTCTGACAACCGATTGTTTACGAATATTCTATTCTCTTGTGGTTGAATGATTCTGCTAATGTGTTGGATTTTCTGTTTTTATAGCTATCTTTGTTGGCATGAAAAGGAATATTGTTTTATCGTTGATGGTGCTGTTAGGATATCTGTGTTCTACGGCACAAGATTTTGCACGAGGAGCTGATATCAGCTGGGTCACTGAAATGGAGGCTGACGGCAGGAAATTCTATACCGCTGAGGGTGTAGAGAGTGATTTATTTGCTTTAATGAAGCAAATTGGCATGAATGCCATTAGGCTTCGGGTGTTTGTCGACCCCGAGGGCTACGGCTATGGTCCGTGGTGCGACAAAGCTGATGTGTTGGCAAAGGCGAAGCGAGCTAAAACGCAAGGACTTGATTTGATGATTGACTTTCACTATAGCGACTTTTTTGCCGACCCGGGTAGCCAAAGCGCTCCAAAGGCGTGGGAAGGCTTCACCATGGAGCAGGCGAAGAGCGCTCTTGCAAGTCACACTGTCGATGTGCTGCAAGCATTGAAAAATGAGGGTATTACTCCTAAATGGGTGCAGGTGGGCAACGAAACGAATAATGGAGTTGCCATGCCCAATGGTAAGATTGATTGGAGCAAGACCGGAGCGGCACGATTCACCGAATATGCTCAGCTAAGCAATGCGGGATATGATGCTGTGAAATCTGTATTCCCCGATGCAAAAGTGATAGTTCACCTTGCCGGCACCGAAAGCGGGCAGTGGATTTTCCCCGATTTCAAGGCGGCAGGCGGCAAATTTGATATAATAGGTTTTTCGCACTATCCCACAGAGGAGCAATGGAACAGCACAGCCTCTTCAGCCAAGTATAGCAATGTCAATGCCGAGAAGTATGTGAAAGAAGCCATAGCAAGTTTCGACGTGCCGGTGATGATTTGTGAAACCGGATTTGACGTCAGCAAGCCTGCGCTTGCGCAAGAGGTGATGATTGACTTGTTCAACCGCATGACGGCAATCGACCGCTGTGCCGGAATTTTCTATTGGGAACCGGAAGTCGACGGTGTGTGGAAACCTGCATATTACAGCAAGTTAGGGTGGAACGCATATAACAAAGGTGCATTCACCACCGGTGGACGCCCCACAAAGGCGCTCGATGCTTTCGGAGGGAAAACGATAGTCGACAAGCAATTTCCGGCATCGCTGGGCATTTATCGCACTGACTATTCCACTCTGCTCGCCACTATGCAGCCTACTGACCCGGAGACAGGCATTTATGCTACAGTGCTCGATGTTACTGAGCCGTGGCTGAACTTTTTGATTCACGATGAGGAAAATAATGTGTGGTATGGCACATCGCCCTCCGACAAGACGCTGTTGTCGTCGGCATCGGATATGTGGAAATGCTGGATTGACAGTGAGCAGACCGGCAGCTACGACATAGAGGTGAATCTCTCAACCATGCATTGGACTCACACCTATAATTCGGCGGTGGAGCCTGTCTTTTCATCGGCGGCTGATGAGCCACTGCAATTTTTCGACCTTATGGGGCGCAAGATTAGTGAACCTGCTAAGGGTAACGTCTATGTGGTAAAGCGAGGTGCGGCTGCAGAACTTCTTCGCTACTGATTATTCGTTCACGCCCTCCTCTGCCGCAGGTTGCTTGCTATGGCGATTGGCTGCGCGGAAAGCCGAGGGCGTTAGTCCGGTCTTATTCTTGAAGAATGTGCTGAAATAGCGTTGTGAGCTGAAACCCAATCGGCTTGCAATTTCGCTTATCGGTATATCGCTGCCGCTGAGCATTTCTTTAGCTTGTGTGAAGCGAATTTCATTCACATAGTCGCCAATGCTGTAGCCGGTAAGTTCTTTAAGCCTGTTGTAGACTGAAGCTCGGCTCATAAGCATTTTATCTACTATAATATCGACGTTGAAGTTCGGATTTTCAATGTTTTCGATAATTAGCTTGTTGATTTGAATAAGGAATGACTCGTTGGAATTGTTGAGCGCGTGGCTTAACGATTTCGAGGCAGGACCTCGGCTGTTGTAGCGCTGGCGCATGATTCGCCGGTTTTGCAGCAAGTTGCGACAACGCGCCAACAACATATCGAGGCTGAATGGCTTCGACATATAGCTGTCGGCACCTAAGTTGTAGCCCTGCTCTATGCTATCCTCATTGATGCGTGCGGTGAGCAAAATTATGGGAATGTGCCGCAGTTCATCGCTCGATTTTACGTTGCGACACAGTTCGAATCCATTCAGTTGCGGCACCATGACATCGCTTATTATAATGTCGGGTTTGTTCTGCTTTATCATAATCATAGCATCTTTGCCATTGAAGGCAGCGAATACTTTCCCGAAGAAAGGACTTAAGTTATTTACGATATAGGAGTTAAGGTCGGTGTCGTCTTCAATTACGATAGCTTTATAGGCTGTCATATCTAAATCGTCGGCAGATTTGGGGGCAGTGTCGGTCGTAACCGTATCGCTGTCGAAGATATTGTTTTCGAGGCTCACTTTCAGCACATCGCCATCGGCAGGTTTCAGTGGGAGTTCAAACCAGAATGTAGCTCCCGGAGTATTCTCATTGTCGTTGGCACCGATATTGCCTTTTTGAAGCGTAACAAGAGCTTTGGAGTAGGCTAATCCGAGTCCGGTGCCAAACACGGCATTGTCACCTTGATAGAACATAGTGAAAAGGCGGTTGGGGTCCACTCCGTTCAGCCCGGGTCCACAATCGCTCACGCTAATTCTTACGAACTCCTCGCGGCGAGCAGTGGAGATGGTTATTCCGGAGCCGGCGGCAGTGTATTTCAGCGCATTCATAATGATATTCGACAGAATGATGCCGCTTTTATCGATGTCGAAACGTATGATGCCGAGCGATTCGTCTAAGTTCAAATCAATAGAGAGCTGCTTCGACTCAAATTCGGGGGTGAAATCGTCGGAAATGCTTTTCACCCAATTGTTGATATCGGTGTCGGTAAATCGCAGCTCGGTGTGCCCCGACTGCAATTTCTTGAGGTCAAGAATCATGTTGATAATGTTTCGCATCTTCTTCGTCTGACGATAGATGCCTTTAAGTTCGGTTTCAATGGTGTCGGTATCGACATTATGAAGCCGCTTGATGATGCTCTTGAGAGGAGCATAGATAAGAGTGAGCGGAGTGCGCAACTCGTGGTTGATGTTGACGAGGAAATTCACCTGTTTTTCGTAGTTCATTCGTTCGTGCTCTTTCATTCGTAGCTCCATTTGGTCCTTTTTCTTGTTGTAGAGGTAGCGAGTCACCATGACCCAGATTAGCACTATAATAGTGAAATAGGCAAAGAAGGCGTAGCCTGAGCGCCACCAAGGCGAAAGCACATTAAGCTCAACGAGCATCACCGGCGACGTCCAGCGTCCGTCTTGAGTGCTGCACGACACGAAGACTTTATAGTTGCCCGATTGCAACATGTTGAGCGTTAGCGAGCGCTTGTTACTTTCAATGATGTTATTGTCGCGATTAGTCCCTTCGATGGTGTATTTGAACATTTTTCGGCGGAAAGTGTTTTTTTCGCGGTCGATGAGCCTAATGGTCACCGATGAGTGGTCGTAGGGGACATCGATTTTCAGCCCGTTGAGGTTTTTTGATTGCGAAATGCCGTCGATAAGCACATCAGTAAGGCTTATTCCAATTTCGGCATTGGAATTAAGGATTTCGTGAGCGGCATTTTTGTCGATTCTCAACAATCCGTTGATGCCGCCCATGTAAATTCCCGAGGGAGCTTTCAGCACAGCCTTATAGATGAATTCATTGGTTTCCACGCCATCGGCCTGTCCTAAAATGAGAGTGTTTCCGCTATCGATAATGCGGAGGAACAGAGAATTTTGTGCGCCAATCCACAGATTATTGCCGTCGAGCACCATAGCAGTGACGCATCGCAGCATATCCGATTCCAATTGCTTGTATTCACCGGTTGCGGTGTCGAAAGATAAAATGCCATCGGTCGAGCCGAAGTAGATAATACTTTTACCATCGTATTGAGCGCAAGAGATGTCGGGGTAACCTTTGAGAGAAGCCACAAGGCGGCAGGTTTGTTGGCGAGAGTCGAATTCATAGATTTCCCTGCCACGGAACATCATAGCCCTCACCGAATCGCTGTAGAAGCAGTTGAGATTTCCCTTTGAAGCACCTCCCGGTTGAGGCAAGACAGAGAATTGGCGTTTTTGCAGGGAGTAGAGGTAAAGCGAGTCGGAAACGAATAGAATATTTTTGTCGGCAAGAGGCACAATGTTCACCGCCACGGGATTTTTGCGAAGCAAGTTATCCTTGTGAGAGTCCACATAGGTGAGTCGAGAGAGGCGTCCCGAAGTCTTGTTCAATATAAAAATTCCGGAGGCATATTCCGAGATAATCACATTGTCGGCATCAATTTCAGCGAGTGAGGACACCTTCATACCGAAGGTTGAAGGATACTCTTTGAAATAGTTGCCGGCAGGATTGTATTCGCACACACCACCATCGTCGATTCCAATCAGAATATTTCCATTGCTTGCCGAGGCTGTGCAGAGCACCGTTCGGGCACTAATCCAGCGGTTATCGTTCTTCAGCAAGTTGCTGTAGGTGTGCATATACACACTGTGTATATACATCACGCCGCCGCGCACGGTGCCTGCCCACATATTGTCGTCGGCATCTTTATAAAGGCAAAGCACTGAGCTGACAGGAAGCGATGTGGTGAAGCTCGAAGAAGTGTTGAGAGGCTGAGATTGTCGCGACTCTATGTCGAGCAGATTAATTCCGCCACCATCGGTGCCAATCCATAGCTTACCGTCGCACTCCTCCATGTCGGTCACCAAGTTGCTCGATAGCATGTGGTTGTGAGTTCCGGCATGATAAGTAAGCTTCAGGTCGGGGCTGTAGCAGTAGATTCCGGCGCCGTAGGGCGAAATATATAGATTCCCGTGAAAGTCGATGCAGGTAGCCATAATTTTGTTCTCGGGTAGCTCGGCAAATCGAGTAATAGTGGTAGTAGCGGGGTTGTAAATCCACACTCCGTCCCAGCGGGTAGCGAGGACGAAACGTCCGTCGGCAAGGCGTCCTACATAGGTGTAGAACATCGATGAGCCTCCTTTCACGTTTATTCTTCTCACTTCTTTATCGGCATAACTGTAGAAGTAGATAATTCCTGCGCCTCCGAGGATAATACCGTCGGTGGTGGTGCAGAACGAGCGCACATTGATGCGAGAGGATTCACACTTCATCTCCGTGAAAGTTCCCGTTCGGGTGTCGAAAATCGATGTGCCGTGAGTGGCAGCCACCCATATTGTGCCTTCTTTGTCTTCGAGAATGAATTTAATATCGTTGGAGGTTATAGAGCTTTCGGAGTCGGAGGAATTAGCGTAGAAAGTGCTTATGCTTTCGTTGTCGTAGCGGTTAAGCCCATATTTGGTTCCAATCCACAAAAATCCTTTGGAGTCGCGGCAGATGCATTGCACCGAACTTTGAGAAAGACCGTCATTCACCGAAAGCTGCTTGAAATAGTAGCCCACGGCGCGTGCTGTCGGCGTTGCTGCCACAATCAGCACTATTGCCACAAGGAGCTTGATAACGGATATTCCTGCCAACTTCCTCATAATAATACAAATTTAAGCGATAATTTACATTTTGCAAAATATTTTTACATAATTCTGCATAATTCTGCGTAATTTGCGTTGTTGTCAGCCGAAAAACCGAATAAACATACCTTTACAAAATTCAATTAGTGGAAACGCACTTTCGGGGCAGGCTGTGTGGTGCCTTTGCGGGTGTAGACGCGAATCCAGTCGATGTCCATGAATTGCTGATTGTTTTCGGTCAATTGCGAGGCATCGACATGTCCAGGCCATGCTTCGGGGCGGTCGCTCAATCCGCTACTGATGAGCATGAAGAATCCGGCAGGATTGCTCCACGGCCAGTCGGTGTTGCCATTGTCGCCACGGTGGTGAACGAAATAGGTCTGTCCGTTCACGCCGCCCACAATCATGTCGGCGTACCATTCAATCCAGAAGATATTCCAGCGCTTCATGTCCGATAGGTCTATTGACGCAGTAGTGCTCCCTTTTCCACCCACCACACCGGCATAGTGATTTGCAGAGTGCAGAGTGAAGTGGGAGCGGTGATTGATAGTGCGTTTGGGGTTCTCGAGCAGGTCGATTTCGCCGTTTTCGGGCCATTGACCGCTGTTGCCCATAAACCACAGAGCATCGTTTAGACCTTTGTGGTCCGACCTTCGGCAGCGTACTTCGATGCGCATATTCTCGGTGAATCGGCACCAAGCCTCTGGGCTATCGTCTGCTACGGTACGCAGTGCGAACGATGAATATTTCACTCGCTTCCCAAAACCATTGTCGATAGAATCGGGTTCTTGGTGGCTGGTGAGATGCAACACGCCATTGCGCACTTCAGCGCAGCGGTCGATGTCGATGCGTGCGCTACGTGACATGTGGGGCGTGTTTTGAGCCTTCCAGCCGAGCGGGCGGTGCCCGTTGTCGATGTCTCTGTCGAGAAATTCGTGGGCAGTGTAGAAATTCCAGCCGTCGACTGTGGGGTGCGCATCTCCGGGCTTCAGCGATAACGGTGCAGCCGGATTGTCGTAGACGGCACGCTCATTATCCTTAGGCTCTATTATATCGGCTTTGGCGAGAATATCGAATTCGGCGATGGTTATGCTGTCGGCACCCGAACATTCGCTAAGTGCCGTAAGTTTCACGAAGCGAGCAGTAGCGGGATTGTCGAAAATCACGCGCTGTGGAATGGGGTTGTTGGCTATATTGCCAAATTCACCTGTCACACCACATGGAGTGAAGAGCTTGCCGTCGGTAGAGGTGCTGAAAGCGTAGCGGAATATGGCACCGCCGGCATCGTGAGCCGGAGTGTAGACAAATCCGGCTATTTGCGTTGTGGCACGCATATCGATTACGATATCGGCAGGGAATGATACTCTGTGTGAAGTATAGGTGGTGGAGTCGTTGCCGTCGATTATTGCCGCCGCATCAGCAAGTGTGCCGCCGGGAACATCGGTCACTTTCCACCCCTCCTTGTTAAGCGATTTGTAGAGCGAATTCGATTCTGCGACGTCGGCAATAGGCTGTAGGTGGTGAGCTTCGATAGCTGAGAGATGAACTTTGCCGCGACTCATCAGTATATTCACCCTGATTGCCCGGGCTTCGATTTCATTGAAGGTGATGATGCGTTTCAGCCCTACGGTAGTTCCTGAGGCTATTTCGGTCCAATTGCCTTGAGTGGTGAGAGCCTCGATGCTGAAACGCTCTATTCGCTGTCCCTTTGAAATATCCTCGGAAAGAGTCACGGCATTCACCATCGATGGCTTGTCAAACCGTCCCACGGTGCCTTTGCGCGATGCAATGCGATTATCGGCGAACGAGGCGTCAATCCAGCGTCGGAGTTCCATAAGGCGAATGCTGTCGGCTTTGTTGATGCGTCCGTCGGTGTCGGGTGGCACATTGAGCAGCAGCACTGAATTTCGCCCTACCGAATTGAGGTAGATATCGGCAAGTTCACGGAGCGATTTGGGCTGTTGGTCGTGGTGGAAGAACCACCCTTTGCGAATAGAGACATCAACTTCCGATGGCCACCAAAACAAGCGTTTGGCACGGGCAATGATGTCGCGGCTCCCCAAGTCGGGAGCTTTGGCAAAAAGTCCTAATTGCTCATTTTCCTTTTCGGCGTCGGGATAAATACCGGGAGTGATAGCTGTGGCACTCCATTCGGTGGTTCTTCCCATGCCGCGCTCATTTCCCACCCAGCGCACATCGTCGCCCATGATAGCCGTCACGGCATCGGGTTGCAAGCGGCGAATAACTTCGGAGAAACGCTGCCAGTCGTATTGCTGGCGGCGACCGTTAGGACCTTCGCCACAAGCGCCATCGAACCACACCTCGTCAATTCTGCCGTAGTTCGTGAGAAGCTCGGTGAGCTGAGCCACCAACATATCGTTGTATCGCGGTGAATCGCCATAGCATTCGGCATTGCGGTCCCAAGGCGATAGGTATATGCCTAACTTCATTCCATAGCGGTCGCATGCTTTGCGCAAATCGCGCACCACATCGCCCTTGCCGTTGCGCCACGCCGATGAAGCCACCGAATGAGCAGTGGTGGCAGTTTGCCACAGGCAGAATCCGTCGTGATGCTTTGCGGTGAGAATCACCATTTTAAAGCCGGCACGTTTCAGTGTCGACACCCATTGGTCGGCATCTAAGTTTGAGGGGTTGAACAGCAGAGGATTCTCCTTGCCGTCGCCCCATTCACGTCCGGTGAATGTGTTGATTCCGAAATGCAGAAAAGCCGTAAGCTCAAGTTTCTGCCATTCTATCTGGCGCTTGGCGGGAACCAAATCGGCAGCCATCGCCACCTTTTCTTCAAGTGTTGCTCCGGCAGGAAAGGTAACCGATTTCTCAAATTTCCGCGCTTGCAGTGCGGTGGAGGCTGCAAGGCTGAGTATCAGCAGTATAATGGAGGAAAAAGAGCGTTTCATATTTTGCTATAAATAGTTACTTGACGAATTTGAAATAGAAATTAAAATCGATTGGAGCTACATCGATGATGTAGTGAGGCAACACGTCGGGTCCGCAAGTGGCAGTTCCCACACCGGTGTGAGCGGCATCGATGTGTACGGTAGTCAGTCCGTCGGCTTTCAGTTCGTTGATATGTGATGCTCTGTCGACAACGGTATCGGCAAATGGAGAAACCGAGAATTGGAACGGAGCATCGGAGGAAATCTTAACACCACACGGATTAAGCGTCACAAAGCGAGTGTCGGTGTGATTTCCGCTCTCTTGTGGCACTACATAGCGGTGGAAATTGTCGGCTACCGATGTATGGAATAGCCCAATTGTGCCGCAGGAATTGCGGTCGACGTAGGTCTCCACCGGTCCGCGTCCCAGATATTCCACTGCGTTGCAATCATCGTCTTTAGAGCGGAATGTGAGTCCTAATCGGGGCAGAGCCTTCAAAGAAGCAGTGTCGGGGATAAAGCGGCAGGCAACTTTAAATGTGCCGTCGGCAGAGGCTGAATAGCTTAATTCGGCAGAAGCGATAGTCATGCCCATGCGGTTAAGCACATTGATGCAAGCTGTGGCAACATTGTTCTTTATATTCAGCTTAGTAAGACGCTGAGAGATGCTGTCCAGTCCCTCCTTGCGCCACGTCTTGCCTCCTTTGCCGTTTTTGTCCTTGAAGTCATTTTCCGTAATCGGGCGATAGAGCGACAGAGTGAGCGGCTCGGCAAGCAGCTCAAGCGAGCCGCGGCGTAGCGAAGTCACGGCACCCGACAGGTTGGAAATTTCAAATGTCAAGTCGCCGACGGAGAATTTGTTGCCCCGGCGGCGCAATTTTGCGGGAGCATCGATAGGTGCGGCATAGCGGTCATTGGCTATAACAAACTGGTCGTAAGCCACTTCAGTGCCCTCAGGGAGCATAGGAAGCTCTTTCAGCGAGCGCCAGCTCAGATTTACAAATAATTCGGGGACATCGTGGGGAATGTTGACTACAGGCAGACTTATCGTGACCGAATCATGCGGTTCGCAGTAGGCTTGTCGGCTACCGGAGTCATAAACTTTACCACTGCCGTCGGCGATGCTCCAAATCAACTTGAAATCGTTGAGATTTGTGAAGTCATACCAATTTCTGACACTGATATTCAGAGGTTTCCCCGAGGTCGGGGCAGGCATTGAGCATTTAATGTACTGATACACTTTGCGCACTTCAGCGAGGTGCGGGTGCGGAGTGCGGTCGGCAGCAACAAGTCCGTTGTCGCTCGGAGTCCCTTTCGCACCGAAATCGCCGCCGTAAGCCCAGTGGAAGCTGTTGTTGCCATCGTGGATTTTGAAGGCTTGGTCCACCCAGTCCCAGATGCAACCGCCTTGCGCCATAGGTTCCGATTCAAAAACTTTCCAATAGTCGCGCAGTCCACCCACACTGTTACCCATGGCATGAGCGTATTCGCAAAGAATGAACGGGCGATAGATTCCCGGAGTGTTGACGTAGGCAAGAATCTCATCGATGCAACGATACATGCGGCAATACACATCGGTGTTCCAATTCTGCTCGGCGCGTTCATATTGCACCGGGCGGTTGTTTTCCACCGATTTCAGCCATTTGTAGGTAGCTTCGAAGTTCACGCCATTGCCGGCTTCATTGCCGAGCGAGAAGAAGGTGACCGATGGATTATTTTTCGATTTAGCATACATGCGACGTGTGCGGTCGAGGTGAGCGTCCATCCAGTCGGGGTTTTTGGCGAGCGATTGTTCCTTGTATCCCATTCCGTGCGACTCAATGTTTGCCTCGTCGATTACGTAAAGACCATTAACATCGCAAAGGTGATACCACAGTCGTTCCATAGGGTAGTGACTATTGCGCACGGTGTTTATGTTGTTCAGCTTCATCAATTTGATGTCGGTGAGCATAGTAGCCGTGTCAACGGTGTGTCCGAGTTGGGTGAAAGCATGACGGTTCACACCCTTGATGAGAATAGGCTTGCCGTTCAGGCAGAACTGACCGTTGCGGATTTCCGAAGTTTTGAATCCCACGTTGCACCCTATTGTTTCGGCCACATTACCCTGATAGTCACGCAGGTTCAAGGTAAGCGTGTAGAGATATGGCGATTCGGCACTCCAAGGCATAGCATCGGCAATCACGGCATCGAAGTGAACGCTGTCGGCAGCCTGCTTTTTCCCCGAGGCCACTACTTTTCCGGCAGCATCGGCAAGGGAGTACTCAATGGTATCCATTACTACTTTAAGACGCCGTGGGCGAAGTCTTTTCAGCTTCTCTCCCGGCTGGCGGAGCACAATTCCTGCCACATTCACATCGACCGAGAGCATACCGTTGCGGTAGTTCACCGAATCGAGAGGAGAAGCGACGGTGTAGTCGGCAATATAAGTAGCGGGAGTGGAATAAAGATACACATCGCGCTCTATTCCGCTCAATCGCCACATGTCCTGGCACTCAAGATATGAGCCTGCCGACCAGCGGAACACTTCGAGTGCCACGGTGTTCTCGCCTTCGCGCAGATAGTTGGTGATATCCCACTCGGCAGCGGTCTTGGAGTCTTGATTATAGCCAAGTTTTTCACCATTGACCCAAGCGTAGAAAAAAGAGCTTACGCCCTCCACGCAGAGTACCACTCGGCGTCCTTTCCATGCTTCGGGAATAGTGAAAGAGCGTCGATAAGAGCCGACTTCATTACCTTCGTCGGGGACGAAAGGCGGATTCTTCTTGAAATTATAGAATTTGTCGGCAAATTCATATCGTTCGTTCACATAGATGCGTGTTCCATAGCCTTGGCATTGCCAATTTCCCGGCACTGAGATGTCTTCCCAATCGGCAACGCTGAACGAGTCGGCAAAAAAGTCGACAGGACGTTTGGCGGGCGAAGATGCCAGGTGAAATTTCCACTTTCCGTTCAAGCTGAGGTAGAAAGAGGATTCGGCGTAGCGTTGATTGCCTATAGCCTCGCGAGAAGCATCGGAATATGGCACTACGAGAGCGTGAGCATCGAGCTGATTCAGGCGGAAAGCATCGATGCGCTGCCAATCGTCGGTGGCTGAAGCTGAAGCAGCCCCTATAAACACGGCGGTGAGAATTGATATGGAATGGAGCAAGTGGTTCATTTTGTTCGGTTTAAGGTAGTAATGGTTGGTTTATTCGGTTATCTTTCACTGTATTGAGTTTGGCGGCAAGACGCTTGATGACATCGGGGTGAGAGGTAGCCACGTTATGTTGCTCGGCAGAGTCGTGCACCATATCATACAACTGAGCGTCCTTGTTGTTGCCAAGTTCAATATTCACGTTCTTATTGTAAGCCGGGCGATTGCTCGGTTCGATGTATTTCCATTCTTTGGTGAGAATAGATAGAGTGTTTTGCGCATTTTGCCCCACGAAATATTCGCGACCGCAGTCAGCGCCGAGCCAAGCGTTCAGGAAATTTTCGCTGTCGGGGGCAGCCCCTTCGGGCAGACGAGCGCCGATAAGAGCGGCAAAGGAGGCGAACCAGTCGAGCTGGCTCATCAATTCGTGGCTCACGGCAGGTTTTACCGAGCCATTCCAGCGGAGAAGGCAAGGGACGCGAGTTCCCGCCTCGAAGGCACTGTATTTGCCGCCTCGGAAGTCTCCCCACGGACGGTGGTCGCCCAGAGCTTCTACAGCACCGTCGGCATAACCATCGTCGACTACGGGTCCGTTGTCGCTTGAGAGAATAATAATGGTGTTATCATCTATGCCGGCAGCCTTCACTGCTGCAAGAATTTCGCCTACCGACCAATCGAATTCTATCATCACATCGCCGCGCACGCCATATCCGCTTTTGCCTCGGAATCGCTCACCCGGAACACGCGGCACGTGAGCATCTTGAGTGGCGAAATAGAGGAAAAACGGCTTGTGGGCATTCTTGGCAATAAAGTCGACAGCCCGTGAAGTGAGAGTTTCGGCTATTTTAGAGTCGTCCCACAGAGCACCTTTGCCCCCTTTCATGTATCCAATGCGTGAAATGCCGTTCACGATGCTTTGGTCGTGTCCGTGCGAAGGTTTCATAACAAGCAACTCGGGATTATCGCGCCCGGTGGGTTCGCCGGGGAAATTTTTGCGGTAGTCCACGTAAATGGGCGATAGCGGGTTGAAATTGTGCACGCGGTCGTTCTCGATGAAGACGCACGGCACGCGGTCGCCGGTTGCCGCCATGATGAACGAATAGTCGAAGCCTATGTCGTTGGGGCATGCACCCACACTGCCGTTCCAGTCTTGCTTGCCCTTTTCGTCGCCCAGACCGAGATGCCATTTGCCGATTGCAGCAGTGGCATATCCGGCATCGTGAAACATATCAGCCATGGTGTAGCGCTCGGGGCGTATAATCATGGCAGCATCGCCATCGGCAATTCCCGTGCCGGCACGTCGCCAAGCATATTCGCCAGTGAGCATTGCGTAGCGCGAAGGAGTGCTTGTGGCTGCCGCACTATGAGCGTTGGTGAATCTTACGCCCTCGGAGGCAATGCGCTCCACATTAGGGGTGTGGATAGTCTTAGAGCCATTACAACTCAAGTCGCCGTAACCAATATCGTCGGCGTAGATGAAAATCACATTAGGTTTGTCGGCTGCCGCCCGTTGTTGCGCTGCTGTAGTTATAGCGGGCAATGCCAGGAGCGGAAGCATTGTCTTTAATATTTTCATGCAAACGAATGAATGTCAGTTAATAATAATTTCGTCGAAGTAGAGCCATGTGGGAGCACCTTCGCGAGCATACCCCTCGGGAATGCACCCCGAATTGACGGCAACAAACTTCACATATCGGGCTGAAGCATTAATCTTTCCGAAGTCGATGTCGAGAATTCTCGGATTTATCGAGAATCGAGCTTCCTTGTCGACGGCAACCGATTTCAAGAGCGAGAACACTTTGTTGTCATTAGAAACGTAGGCACTCACAACAGCCGGAGCAGCCACGCACAGGGTGCTATTGGCTAACGAACCGAGAGCTATGGAGCTGATAGGCTTCACACAACCCAAGTCAACGGTGAATTCAGCTGTGCGGTTGTGCCAGCCCACCCATTCAGAGTCGGAATTTCGGTTGCTGCCGCGCAATCCGTTGGTGAGCACATATTCCAATCCGTTGTTTGAACTCTCTGATGTGATTTGGCAACCGGAGGCACTGTTTATGCCGAAATTCAGCGTAAGCACTTCACCGCAGCGTTTCCCGGCACGGAAAGTAGCAGCTTTCAGCGTTGTTCCGTGGGCTATTGTGATGCTTTCGGTGAAAAGCGGCGAAGAAGCCACAGGTTCCGAGCCGTCGGCGGTGAAGCGAGTATCCACATCATCGCGAATGCAGCTCAAATCCACTTTGACAGAGCCGTCGGCACCTTTCGCTTTATGATAGAGATTATACATAGAGCGAGCATAGGTCACTCCGAGCTTTTCGAGCTGAGGAAGATAATTATCAAGCCTGTGTTCAAACGAGTGCCAATCGGCAGTTCCCTTTCCGCGCCAAGCCATGTCGGCAAAAGCGATGAGGCGAGGGAAGAGCAGATATTCCACATCCTCGGGCGAGTGGCAAAATTCGGTCCACAAAGATGCTTGTACGCCCCAAAGCAACTGCTCCACAGCTGCCGACCAGTCGGCTTGCACGGGTTCGTAGGAGTAGACATCGCTGAGCGTGTTGTCGCCGAAATATGTTAGCGGTTCAAACCATTGCGGTCCTTGATATCTTATGAGATAGAGCTTTCGGGCAGGAGTCATCACGAATCGGCGACCGCATTTCGATGCGAAATCCACGGCATTGGTACCCATTCCTTGCCAACCGAATACCACGATGTCCTCTTTAGGTTTTCCGTAGGATACTTCGTCCCAGCCAATTGATTTGCGACCTTTCGATTGCAAATATCGGTTTATGCGGTCCATAAAATACCCTTGCAGCTCTTCGCTGTCGGCAAGATGCTCATCGGCAATTCGCTTTTGGCACAGCGGGCATTGATTCCAGTGCTCCTTGCTTGCTTCATCTCCACCGATGTGGATATACTCCGAGGGGAACACTTCGAGGACTTCATCGAGCACATTCTCTATGAAAGTGAATGTGTCGTCATTGCCGGCACAGAACACAATCGAGGCATTCTTACCGCCGATTCCCGGCAGTACGCCTATAAACTTGTCGACAATGGGGCATGCGAGATTGGGATAAGCGGCAAGTGCGGCAATGGAGTGAGCCGGCATTTCTATTTCGGGAATTACGTCGATAAATCGCTCGGCGGCATATTTCACCATGTCCTTCAGCTCATTGTGGGTGTAGAAGCCACCTTCGGTAGCTTTTTCGCCCGGCAAAGGGTTCATACGACCGGGAAAAATCTCGTTGCGTGCCACACGCCATGCGCCCACGTCGGTGAGAAGCGGATAGCGCTTTATTTCCATTCGCCAACCGTTGTCGTCGGTGAGGTGTAGGTGCAATTTGCTGATTTTAAGCTGAGAAGCCACGTCGATTACTCGCTTAACCTCCTCCATAGGGATAAAATAGCGAGATACATCGAGCATTATGCCACGATACTCAAAACGCGGCTTATCGGTCATTTCACCACAGCTGAGCACTCCGGTTTGTGAGTTTAGAATCATTTGTTTGAGCGAGTGCAGAGCATAGAATGCACCGGCAGCATCACCCGAGGATATTTTCACGCCATCGGGCTGCACACGGATGCGATATTGCTCGGCCGACAGACCTTTGTCGAGCGAAAGCCTGACGAATGCTTTGTCGGGCGATGACAGTTTGCAGTCGATGCCGAGAGTGCGCATTTGCAATGCCGCCACAGAGGCGGCATCGCACAGATGCTTGTCGGTAGTAGCTATCGTCACCTTTTCAGGCACACGAATCGAGCCGGGAGCTACGCACCACGATGCAGGTTGAGGAATAATGCCGGCATCGTCGGCAATAGCCGACAGGGCGGTGATAGCAGTAAATAATATGACAAATAATTTTCTCATCGGCACATTTCATTTACCGGATATTTGAATCGTATTGTGTCATCGTAGAGCACTTGCATAGAGTCGAGAAGTTTGAACATATCATTAGTAATCGACTCGGTGCCTTTTTCGCCATAGATGTTATGCATCTCGTAGGGGTCGTTTTCGAGGTCATAAAGCTCCCATTTATCAATATCATTATAGAAATGAATGAGCTTGTAGCGGCTATCGCGCACGCCGTAGTGGCGTTTCACGCTATGCTCGGCAGGATACTCATAGTAGTGATAATAGAGAGCGTTGCGCCACGAGTCCACTTTATCGCCTGTAAGTAGCGGTACCATCGACATGCCCTGCATCTCATCGGGCACATCGGCTCCTGCCAGTTCGAGGAAAGTAGGAGCATAATCGATGTTTTGCACCATTTCAGCCACTTCGCCTCTGCGGTTAAGCCCTTTAGGAAGCATCATCACCAAAGGAGTGTGGAAAGATTCCTCATACATGAAACGCTTGTCGAACCAACCGTGTTCGCCCATATAGAAACCTTGGTCGGAGGTATAGACCACGAGAGTATTGTCGAGCAGGTTGTTTTCTTCGAGATATTTCAGCACGCGCCCCACATTGTCATCGAGGCTTTTCACCACTTTCAGGTAGTCGCGCAGATAGCGTTGATACTTCCACTCGGCGAGTTCCTTGCCGCTAAGATTGCGGCTGTAGAAGTCGGCAATAATAGGATTGTAGAAGTTATCCCAAGCCGAGCGTTGCGCCGAGTCCATGCGGTTGCAGAATTTCTCGTAGAGAGCTTTCAGTCGACTCGACTTGTCGTGGCGGTTCATCTTCAAGTCGTAGATGAGGTCCATGTCCTTGTCGATGCTCATTTCTTGAGCGGCAGCGGCATCGCGCCCGGCATAATCATCGTAGAAATTCTCGGGGAGCGGGAAAGTGCGGTCCTCGAAGAGTTTTAGATTGCAAGTATCGCTCATCCAATTGCGATGAATAGCCTTGTGGTGTATCATCAGGCAGAACGGGCGATTCTTGTCGCGCTGATTTTCGAGCCAGTCGAGACTGAGGTCGGTGATAACGTTAGTGATGTAACCATGCCTCTGAATTGTGTCGCCGTTCATTTCTATGAAGTCGGGATTGTAGTAATCGCCTTGTCCCGGCACCACTTCCCACTTGTCGAAGCCGGTAGGAAGGCTCTCGAGGTGCCATTTTCCGAAGATGGCAGTCTGGTAGCCGGCTTTCCTGAGCAGCTTTGGGAAAGTGGTCTGAGCACTGTCGAACACGCAGGTAGTGTTGTCGGTGAACCCGTTTTTATGACTATGCTTACCGGTGAGCATGCAAGCTCGGCTGGGACCGCTAAGCGAGTTGGCAACGAAACTATTGGTGAAAATCACGCCGTCGCGGGCAATACGGTCGAGATTCGGAGTGTGAGCGAAACGCTTGTCGTAGCAGCTCATCATCTGCGCCGTATGGTCGTCGGTCATGATGTACACTATGTTGTAGGGCTTATGCTGTTCCTGCGCATGCTTGTCGGAGCACGACACAGAGGATAGAGCCGCCAAAGTCAAGGCAGGAACCGCTATAAAGCCATTATTCAGAGAATTATTCATAAAGAGGTGTTTACGTGGGAGATGTTAGTCGCAATCGAATGAATAATCGGCAGTGCCATCGGCATTTGAAGGCCAGCCGGGATTCTGATAGATTGAGGAAACGCCTGAAGCGTTGTCGATGGTGAGCAGGAATTCCGAAATAGGAATAGGCTCAAGGTAGTGTTGCTTCGGGAAGTTGTAGCCCTCGTAGGCAGCTGAAGTCGACGAAACTTGTAGCGGGTGCAGATAGATGGAAATGTTTTTCTGCGACACCACTGTTTCGTCAATTTCCTTGCTGCTGTACATTTTATACATTTCGGTCCAGAGATTGAATCCTTCGGGCTGATAGCCGGTGAACAGCCCCTTGTTTTCGCCCACATTTCCGTTGCCGTTCATCATGTCGAGAGCGCGCCAGCGTTTCAAGTCGTCGAGACGCAAGCCTTCGGCAATCAGCTCGCAACGGCGCTCGCGGCGAATGTTGTAGAGAGTCTTGTCGACAGCGATGGCATGCGACCACACGGCGAGGTCGTTCTCCTTTTCGAGGTCAGTAGCTGCGATAGTCTTATTGAAGTCGGTGTCGACGCCCGAGCGTTGGCGCAATTCGCCCCAATATTGCTGGCATTTTCCGTCTAAGTTGCCATGGCGCTCATAGTAGGCTTCGATGTAGTTTAGACGAGCTTCGGCAGAGCGGAACAGAGGCACGGCAGTGGTGCAGGCATACTGCACGCGCTGAGCGGCATCGTTGCTGAGCCACTTTTTCAGCTCATAACCGGTGGTAGATTTCTCGTTGCCCGACATGTAGATGTAGGGTTTCCAGTAGTAGATAGTGTCGTTCTCATACTTTCCGTCGACGAGCGAAGTGTTGATGAGTCGGCCGGCAGGACGCACCGAGCCGGTGAGACGATTGTCGCGGTCTTGGAATTCATAGTAGGACACTTCATCGCCTTGATAACCGGAGCCGGTAGCATAGATAGGCAGGCCATTGGTCATCAAGAAGCTGTTCACTGCGGCGCGAGTGAGTCCGCAGCCGCCTCCCGAGCGAAGGAAAGCCGAGCAACTGTGAGAGAGCACACCATTCATGTAATATCGGGCAAGAATCACCTCGTCGTTGTCGCCGAATGTTCCGGCGGAATTGAACATAGCCTGATAATCGGCGTTCAACGGGTGATTGTCGGCAACCACCTGCGATGCTTCGATGGCTTGGTCGAGGAACCACTGAATTTCAGCCTCGGCGCTACCGGCTTTAAACTTGAAATCGTGCCAAATGGAAGCTCCCGGCCATTTAGAGTTTCCCGGGACGAAGCAAGTGCCGGCGTGGTATTTTTCCCATGTAGCCTCGTAGAGAGCCACTCGCGACTTCAAGGCATAGGCGGCGTCGCGAGTAATGCGTCCGGCTTCAGGCGCCTTGTCGAGGAGCAAAGAGATGGCTTTGTCGAGGTCATTGAGAATGAATCGAGCCACTTCGTTTCGCGGATATCGCACACTGGCAGCCGTAAGTTCGTTTTTGTCGTCGTTGAGCACGCTTGTGAGCAAAGGCACGTCGCCAAAGTTGCGAAGCAGTCGGAAATAATCGTAGGCACGGAAGAAGTAGCCCTCGCCGAGATAGTGATTAACGTAATCCTTGTTGCCTGAAATATTATTGAAGTTTTCTTCAGTCTTATTGATGAAGAAATTTATGCCACGCAAGTTGGAGAATTTCCACTCGGAGTTATCAATTTTCACGGTTTTCTTCTCGCCGCGATAGAATAGGTTTTGGAGTCCGGCAGAGCACTGGTTGTCGCTCTGCACGTCTTGAGAGTAAAGACCGCCCCAAAGACTATTGTTTGTGGGAAGAATTTTATAGAAATCGTTGGCTGCGATGCGAATATCATCGACTGTGCGATAATAAGAATTCTCACTGCCGAAATCGAGGGGTTCGCGGTCGAGGAAATCACACGAACCAAATCCTAATGCAATCGCTAAGAGCAATATATATTTTTTCATTGTCGTAATCATTTTTGCGTTATTAGAATGTTAACTCTAAACCTACGGAGTAGGTGCGGTATTGCGGATAAGTCTTTCCGGGACCATACTCGCTGTCGGTGCTACCCACGGCTTCGGGGTCGTAGATTCGCAATCCGGTGAGCGTAAACAGGTTCTCTCCCGAGATATATAGGCGGGCTTTGCGCACATACTTGCTCAGCTTGGTGTTTTCGGGCAAGTTGAAGCCTATTTGGAGGTTCTTCAGGCGGAGGTATCCTGCATTCTGGAGGAATCGGTCGCACACCTGAATGTTGTTCTGGTCGATGCGCAGACGGCCGTAGTAGGAGTCGAAATTTGCACCGAGTTCAGAGCCGGCATATCGGAAGTAGTCGAGGTGGTCGTAGTAGAGAGAGCGTTGCCATTCGGCGGCAATACCGAAGAATGTAGCACTACCTTTGAAGAAAACTTCGCGCTTAGCCACACCTTGGAAGAATGCGCGGAAGTCAATCCACTTGTATTTTCCTTCGAGTGTGAAGCTGTAGGCAAAACGCGGAGTAGAGTTTCCAATCACTTTAAGGTCGCCGTGGTCGGCAAGCGTCTGGCTACCCATGTCCACCGAGCCACTGTTGTCGAGGTCGGCATACATCAAGTCGCCGCCGCCCCATTTCGAGCCGATTGATGATTGCGAGTGCTGAGCGAGGTAGGCATTCATTTCGGCATCGCTTTTAGCTATGCCCACTACTTCAAATCCCCATATGTCGCCGTAGGTTTTGCCCTCATACCAGCCTGAAATTGCATTGTCGGGGGAGTCGTATTTAGTGATAATCGTCTTGTAGTCGCTTAGAGAAGCCGAGATTCCATAGGAGAAGTCTTTTCCTATGTGGTCGCGCCAAGCGACTTCCACCTCCCAGCCGCGAGTACGCAGCTCGGCGTTGTTGGTCTTAGGAGCATTAGCTCCATATACGCCCGAGAGCGATTTAGCCGGGCCCACCATGTCTTTTGTG
>CAMEKH010000034.1 GCA_945921235.1 uncultured Prevotellaceae bacterium
GTCTAACTTTGGTTGTTAGACAGCCTCTTACTAAGACTGGCGACTACCTGCCGAAGAACGTGCCGCCGACCTTGCATCACGGCTTTCAATAGAGGAAATAGCCGGTTTGATGCTCTACAGCCCACAGAATTGGCTCCCTATGCCTGCCGACACTTATTGCGGAAAACCTTTCGCTGAAAGTGGCATGAAGCCCCACGACCTTAGCGATTTGCAACGCAAATTTCTCATCGACGACAACGTCTACGATTTCGCTTTCGGACTTAACTGGAGCGGAACTATCGATGATGAGCGCACTATGCGATACCGATAAATCACATTATCACACACCATTTACCCGTGATTCAGGCAAAAAACTATAGCAAAAAGACAAATCCTGTAAGTTAACACGCATATATGCATCGGCATTACACATTTTAATGTAAATTTGCACGAAATTTATCCGAATTAAGATAACGACACAAACAATTATATATGGAAAGAAGAGTAAGAGTTCGCTTTGCACCATCGCCAACAGGTCCTTTGCACATTGGCGGAGTGCGTACTGCACTTTATAATTACCTGTTTGCTCGCCAAAATGGCGGCGACATGATTCTACGAATCGAAGACACCGACTCCACACGCTTTGTGCCCGGAGCTGAAGACTACATCAACGAAGCCCTTGCTTGGCTCGGCATCGGAATCGATGAAGGTGTGCGCGAAGGTGGCAACTATGGTCCCTATAAGCAATCGGAACGCCGCGATATTTATCGCGAGCATGTGGATATACTCTTGAAAGCCGATAAGGCTTACATTGCATTCGACACCCCCGAAGAGCTTGAAGCCAAACGCGCTGAAATGCCTAATTTCCAATATGACGCTTCCACCCGCTTGAGTATGCGCAATTCGCTGATGATGCCTGCCGACGAAGTGAAAGCGCTCATCGCCGACGGAACAAAATATGTGGTGCGCTTCAAAGTTGAGCCCAACCGCAACATCGAAGTGAATGACCTTATAAGAGGGAAAGTAACAATAAACTCTTCAATCCTCGACGACAAAGTTCTCTACAAAAGCGCCGACGACCTGCCAACTTATCATCTCGCAAATATCGTCGATGACCACCTTATGGAAGTATCGCACGTAATACGCGGTGAAGAATGGCTCCCTTCAGCACCGCTCCATGTGCTACTCTATGAGGCTTTCGGTTGGCTCGACACTATGCCTCAATTCGTGCATCTGCCTCTGCTGCTGAAGCCCGAAGGTGCCGGAAAAGGCAAGCTCAGCAAGCGCGATGGCGATAAACTCGGCTTCCCGGTTTTCCCACTGGAATGGCACGACCCGAAAAGCGGTGAAATATCATCGGGTTATCGCGAAAAAGGATATCTGCCCGAAGCCGTGGTGAATTTCCTCGCTCTGCTTGGCTGGAACTCAGGCGATGACACTGAAATAATGTCGATGGACGAACTAATTGCCAAATTCTCTTTCGAGCACTGCTCTAAGAGCGGCGCAAAATTCGACTACAAGAAGGGGGCGTGGTTCAACCATGAATATCTGCTTCGCAAAGATGATGCTTCGCTTGCCGAATTGTTCAAACCTGTGCTCGCCGCCAATGGTGTGAACCCCGCCGATTTCTCCGATGCATTCATCACTCGCACGGTGGAATTGGTGAAGAGCCGAATTTCATTTGTGAGCGAACTTTGGGAACAAGCTAAATTCTTCTATGTTGCGCCCGATTCCTATGCTGAAAAAGACATCAAAAAACGCTGGAAAGAGGATACTCCTGCCATTATGGAGGAGCTGATAGGCGTAATTGAATCAATCTCTGACTTCGCTTCAAAACCGAGCGAAGATGTCGTACTTGGCTGGATTACTGAAAAAGGCTATCACATGGGCAATGTGATGAACGCTTTCCGCCTTACGGTGGTGGGCGAATGTAAGGGTCCGCACATGTTCGACATTACCGAGCTTATTGGAAAAGAAGAAACAATAGCCCGCATACGCAAAGGTATCGAGCAAATCAAACTCGCCGATGCTTAGACGCTTGTTCTTATCAGCCATAATGGCTATCGTGGCTTTGGTCGCTTTGCCTCAGCAGCAGGTTAAGTGGAGTGTTGATTTCAACACCATTTTCGAAAATCGCGAAGGCGACGACTATTATTCGCCCGACCAGACGATATTCTTGACTCGCCTGTCGCCCGAGATAGGAATTTCTATGCTCGACGGCAAGCATAATATTGCCGGTGGCGTGTCGTGGATACAGCCTTGCGGCAATGGCTGGCGTGACTACAAATTATGTCCTACGCTCTACTATAATTATGCTTCTCCCACTTGGCGGCTTGCAGTGGGAATGTTGCCGCGCACTATGCTCATTGAGCCTATGCACACGGTGGTGTTGAGCGACTCAATGATGTATCAACAACCCAACATTCGCGGAGTGTTGCTCCAATATGTGAAGCCTCGCGGATTCTTCGAGCTTTCTCTCGACTGGCGCAGCTTGCAGACGGAAACTCAGCGTGAAGCATTCAATGTGAACTTCAACGGCTTGTGGAATCCTCGCGGTGCACTCTTGATTGGCGGTAGGGCGCAACTTAATCACCTTGCAAAAACGCTCACCAACAATGAGAGCCAGAATGTGAACGACGACTTTATGATGAATCCTTACATCGGACTTAACCTCGCCCGACTCACTTCGCTCGACAGCTTGACGGTGAAAGCCGGTCCTATTATACAATTGGAACGCGACCGCGGTGCCAATGGCTGGCACACCCCTTGCGGACTGCTCGTTGATGCCGTGGCTGAATGGAAATGGCTTGGCGTGAAGGAAACTTTCTTTGCCGGAAAGAATCTTTATCCGCTCTATCCCAAATATGGAGCTTTACTCAATATGGGTGACCCTAATTATCAAGCTAAAGTTTACAGCCGCACTAATGTGTATGCTTATATTTTCCGTAACCAATTCATGAATCTCGAGACTTCGCTCGACTTCCACTACACGAAAGAGGCATTCACCTTCTGGCAGAAAATAGTATTGCGAGTGTACATCGACCATAAATTGTGGAAAAGCAAAAAGACTACTTGCTCCCGCGATGAATATCTTAGAAATATATATTGAATCGTCACAAATTTAAAACCGAGCCTTATTAAAAAATCGATATGAATCTGCTATATAATCTTGCTATTAACGCTTATGCTACCGGAGTGCGATTGGCATCACATCGCAACCGAAAAGCTGCTTTGATGCTTGCCGGACAGGCCAACACTTTCAATATTCTGACCGAGAGACGCATTCCCGGCGAACGATATGTGTGGATTCATGCGTCATCGCTGGGTGAGTTCGAGCAAGGACGTCCGCTGATTGAAATGATTAAGCGCAACAACCCTTCACTGAAAGTGCTTCTCACATTTTTCTCTCCATCGGGTTATGAAATTAAGAAAAACTACACCGGCGCCGATGTGATTTGCTACTTACCTTTCGACAAACCTGCCATCGCAAAACGATTTCTCGACATTGCTCGTCCAGAAATGGCTGTTTTTGTTAAATATGAGTTCTGGGGTAATTATTTACAAGAATTAAAGCAAAGAAATATACCTACCTACATCATATCCTCGATTTTCCGCGAAAAACAAATATTCTTCCGCCCTTGGGGAGGACTTTTCCGCAAAATGCTTGCTTGCTTCACACATATTTTCGTACAAGACGAGGATTCTCGTCGATTGCTCGCCGGGATAAATATCAACAATGTGACAGTGGCTGGCGACACACGCTTCGACCGCGTGACAGATATACTTGCCGGCTGCAAGCCATTCCCCATTGTGGAGAGCTTTACAAGTGACAGCCCATTCACCCTAATCATAGGTAGCTCATGGGAACCCGATGAGGATATTATTATCCCCTACTTCAATGCTCACCCCGACATGAAGCTCATCATTGCTCCTCATGAATTCAACAAGCAGCGACTCGACGAAATGATTAGCAAAATAAAGCGCCCGGTGAAGCTCTACAGCCAGGCTACCGAAGACAACATAAGCGGCACTGACTGCCTGATAATCGACTGTTTCGGCATACTATCATCGTGCTACCGCTATGCCAATGCGGCACACATAGGTGGCGGATTCGGTGTGGGAATCCACAACGTGAACGAAGCCGCAGTCTACAGCATTCCGGTTACTTTCGGACCTAATTTCAGTAAGTTCCGCGAGGCTCGCGAACTCGTGGCTTGCGAAGGTGCTTTTGCCGTGACTTGCAAGAATGATTTCGAAAAGATTATGGACCGATTTATTGCCGACAAAGATTTCCTAAGCACTCACGGGAACACGGCCGGCGAATACATAAAGAGCCACCTCGGTGCCACAAAAAAGATTTATTCTCACATTTTCGGTTAACAAAACAATGATACACAAGGTCGTTTTGGCGTTCGACTCTTTCAAAGGCTCTCTAAGTTCGCTTGAAGTTGCCGAAGCGGCTCGCACAGCCATTGCGGAAATTGCTCCCGAATGCTTGGTTGAAACCATTGCCATAGCCGACGGCGGCGAAGGAACATCGCAAGCCATTGCTCACTGCTACGGTACTGAAGCTCAAAAGGTAAATTGCCGTGTGGCAAATCCACTTATGCGCTACATAGATGCAACATATTTCATCATTGAAAATCTTGCTATTATTGAAATGGCTGCAGCAAGCGGTCTTACTTTGCTTGGTATCGAAGAGCGCAACCCCATGCTTACTACTTCATTCGGAACCGGACAAATGATAGCCGACGCCTTGAACAGAGGTTGCCGAAATTTCCTTATTGGGTTAGGTGGTAGTGCCACCAACGATGCCGCTATCGGAGCACTCTCGGCTTTGGGATTCCGATTTCTTGATTCACAAGGTTCTCCTGTAGACCCAATAGGCAAGAATCTATTAAATATCACCACAATAGACGACAATCTTGCCGACAGCCGTCTTGCAGAAAGCACTTTCACCATAGCTTGCGACGTGAAAAATCCGTTTTACGGGCCAATGGGTGCCGCCTGCATATTCGCACCTCAGAAAGGTGCTAATGAGCTTCAAGTGCGATATCTTGATGACGGACTTCGTAATTTTGCTGAAGTGTTGCATAAATTCTCTTGCCTCAACTTTTCGGCTACAAACGGTGCAGGTGCGGCAGGTGGAATGGGAGGCTCTTTTCAAGCATTGCTGAATGCCCGATTACGCTCAGGTATCGACATTGTGCTCGATTATGCCCGATTCGATGAAAAAATAGCCGATGCCGATGTTATTTTCACCGGAGAAGGCTCTATCGACCGTCAATCGGGTATGGGGAAAGCTCTACAAGGCATAATCAGCCACGCCAACGCTCATAATGTGCCCGTAATAGCCATTGCAGGTAGCATCACCAACGTAAAAGATATTAACGATGCAGGAGCCAAAGCAGTTTTCTCTATCCAAAATCGCCCTATGTCGCTCGCCGAAGCCATGAACCCCGAAACTGCCCGTAATGGAATAAGAACCACCGTATCACAAATAATGCGCATTATTTCATAAGCCTATTGCCTATCAGTAGCAATTTGCGACTTATTCAGCCTAAATTATTCCAAAATAATACATAACAGGGCTTTTATGCAGAAATATATCACCACGGGAATTCACAATGATTAACTACCACAAAAAAACAGCCCAAAAGCCCCATTTTGTATCAAGCTCATTATCAGGTGATTACAAAAAGGTTTAATAAAAAAACAATTTTTAGAATAAATTTTTATGAAAAAATGCTTGCATATCACTTTTTTGTTATAACTTTGCAGTGTTTTTGAAGCATAAAAATATTGTTTTATTATTTTTAAAATTAAACGAAAATGAAAAAGTTAGTTTTATTACTTGCTGTTGTATTTAGTGTATCATTGTTCTCTTGCGGTGGCGCAAAGACTGCTGACGCTGCTGCTGATAGCGTAGCTGCTGACACTGCTGTTGTTGAGGCTGTTGATACAGTTGCTGCTGACACTGTAGCTGCTGACACTGTAGCTGCTGACTCAGTAAAATAATTTAGCAAGTACTAAAGAGTTTGGAGCTGCTTTCCTTGTGTTAAGGAAAACAGCTTTTTTTATGCCCTTTTCAAAAATATCAACCATTCACCATTCCATTAAAAATAGCTAATTCTTTGCTATTCGGGATATTTTATCTTATCTTTGTGAAAACCTTTCACACAACGATATACGACTATGATTATTAGTGTAGCTAACCCTATCTACGATGCCGTGTTCAAATACCTTATGGAAGATGAACGTGTAGCTAAAACCATTCTCTCCGCTCTCTTGAAGCGCGAAGTGGTGGAAGTGGAGGTACGCAAACATGAATACACAAATGGCAGCCGCGACAAAATATCTATGTTTAGAATAGATTTCGGAGCCAAAGTGCGTCAAGACGACGGTAGCCTGAAACTCGTGCTTATTGAACTTCAAAAAACATGGCTTGAAACCGAAACTCTGCGTTTCAGGCAATATCTCGGCACTCAATATGCAAACCCCGATAACATTCTGAAAGACGATAATCCTTTCGGCTACGGAATCCCTATGATTACCGTCTATCTGCTCGGGCACCGTGTAGGTGATATCGAAGAACCTGTGCTCTACGTAAAGCACAAATCTTTCAATTACGATGGTGAAGAGGTCACGAAAGGGTTACCCAATCCTTTCGTTGAAAGCCTTGTGCACGACAGCATAATCGTGCAAATCCCATTGTTGCACAGCTATGTTAACAACCGGCTTTACGAAGTGCTGAGCGTCTTCGACCAAACCAATAAAGACGCACACAATCGTCAAGTACTGAATATCGACGACAACATCTATGCCGACGACTTGGAGATGAAGCACATTCTCCACCGACTGCTGGCTGCCGCTTCCGACGCCAAACTAAGACAAGACATGAACGTGGAAGACGAATATTTCTCTGCTATCGAGAACAGAGATACAGCCATCATGATGCGTGACAAAAAAATTGCCGAGCAAGACGCCCGGCTGGAGCAGCAGAATGCACAGCTGGAGCAAAAAGACGCACAGTTGGAACAAAAAGACGCACAGCTGGAGCAAAAAGACGCACAGCTGGAGCAAAAAGACGCACAGCTGGAGCAAAAAGGCAAAGCGCTTTTAGTATCAGCCAAAGCACTCCTGGAAGCCGGATTGTCGCCTGAAAAAGTTGCTGCAATGACAAACCTTCCGCTCGAAGCTCTAAAGTCATTGTAAAACCCTTCACCACCCGGGTTAACTGTCGCGCCACAACATTGCATTGTCGCAACGTTGATTTTTAGCACAATTGCTTCAACTCATATTAACTCCATTCAATGACTCCATGCGAAATGATAAACGATGTGACTTTTAGCCAAAATTATTCCAAAACCATTACATTTCGGCAAAAGCAACAATAAAACTTGTGATTTTATTCGCTATAAGAGTAAATTTTTGCTAAATTTGCAAAGTGAATCGACGTTAGTTGCTTAATGCGAGTCTTTCACCTATTTTTCGGGGCTTTGCTTAATTAGCAAAAAGCCAATAATCATTTTAAATGATTGCCCCATTATTGTTTAACTAATTGAATTTATTTTGGACCCTGACCCTCTTTCTTGCATAACCCTTATTGACACTGTCGCCACGGCAGTGAATCCATTGATATCCATAAAAACGCCTGAATTAGGTGGACTCGTTGCTGTAACATTCGCTGTATTGTTGCTATTTATGTCGGCATTCATTTCAGGCTCGGAGATAGCTTATTTTTCTATTACAAAAGACGACTGCGACAGCATCGACAATGATTCCGTGCGTGAGCGTGTAATCAGACTTCTATCTATGCCCGAGCGACTTCTTGCCACCATATTGATATCTAATAATCTCGTGAATGTGGCAATAGTGATTCTGCTTAATTTTTTCATGAGCCAATTACTTGAAATAGAGAGTGCAGTGCTCGATTTCATCATTCAATCGGTAATTCTCACATTCCTAATCCTACTTTTCGGCGAAATTATCCCGAAATTATATGCCAGCGACAACAATGTGAAATTTGCATCATTTGCCGCAGGAGGTCTGTCGGTGCTATTTCATCTTTTATCACCGCTATCAAGATTAATGGTTAAAAGTTCCACCTTTCTCAACAAGATGGTAACAAAGCACAGCGATGATATATCAATGGAAGACCTATCACAAGCTCTCGAAATATCCGATGTAAAATCGGGTGATGAGCGTGAACTCCTACAAGGCATTCTCGAATTCGGAGGCAAAACAGTGGCTGAGATTATGCGTCCACGTATCGACGTTATCGATATCGACTACAACAGCGATTTCAATGAAGTTGTGAACATTGTGGTTACCAACGGATATTCGCGTATGCCTGTCTATGCCGACACTCCCGATAACATAAAAGGTATTCTCTATGCAAAAGACCTTTTGCCCTACATAGGCAAAAGCGACCGCAATTTCAATTGGCAACGACTGCTTCGCGATGCATATTATGTGCCCGAAACGCGCATGATTGATGATTTGCTCGAGGACTTCCGCAAAAAGAAAATCCACATGGCAATTGTGGTTGACGAATATGGTTGCACACAGGGTATTGCCACTCTTGAAGACGTTTTGGAGGAGATTGTCGGCGATATCGACGATGAATACGACACTGATGAGAAATCCTACACCAAGTTGACCGACGACACTTATATTTTCGACGGAAAGACACTTCTCAACGACTTCTGCAAGATTACCGGTGTAGATGAGGAGGAGTTGGAAGACGTCGATGAAGATGCCGACACCATTGCCGGATTGTTGCTCAATCTGAAAGGCGATTTCCTAAAAGAGAAAGAACAAATGGCATGCGGACGATGCCGCTTCACCGTGCTTAGTGTGCTGAAGCATCGCATTGCCACTGTGAGAGTGAAAATACTGCCTCGCCGTGAGGACGAAAAATAGTAATGCCATGCCACTTATCGACAGTATCATTTCTCTTAACGGAATTGAAATTTTACTTTGGGACGCCACCGAGAGTTCCGATGAATTGATTTCGTTGTGCCACTACAGAAATATTAAAGTCGATACAAGTATTCTACCGAAAGCCGAAAGCCGACGAAGAGAAATCCTCGCCGAAGCTCTTATTCTCAGTGAATATTTCTCTACGCCTAAAGTACTCTTGCACGATGAAAATGGCGCACCCATAGTAGATGGATACAACGGCTTTATAAGCATTTCCCACACTCACGGACTTGTAGCAGTAGCTTTTAGCCATTACGCACCCATTGGAATCGATGCCGAGCGCATATCGGAGCGGGTTATGAAAGTGCGTGGCAAGTTTATAAACGATGAAGAAGCACAATTCATAGTAGCTACCGATAGCACCGAGAACACTCTCGCTTGGACTGCCAAAGAAGCAATCTACAAACTCGTGAACACTCCCGGAGCTTCGTTGCGCAACGATTTTCACATCTGTTCTCGCTTCCGGAAGGCAAGTGTCGACCATTTCTCAGCCGATGCCTACATCGAACATAGCGGCAATCGACGCCTCATAAGCATTTCTTCAATTCTGTGCCAAGAGCAATCCACGATACTCACCGCAGCTGTTTACCTATAGTATTAAAAGACTCAATAATAAAACAAATATTCAAAAAATCGATAATATAAATAAATCCTACTGATATGAAAAAAATATTCTATCACATTGCTATAGCACTGTCAGCTTGCACAGTTGCATTTACACATTTCAGCACTTCGGCTTGCACAAGCCTCCTCGTTGGAAAAAAAGCTTCAGCCGATGGCTCCACGATTATAACTTATGCCGCCGATGCTCATGTGCTCTACGGCTGCCTTGAAACGCTACCTGCCGCCGACCACGAAAAAGGGGCAATGCGCGAGGTGCGCGAATGGGACACAAACAAACCGCTCGGATTCATTCCCGAAGTTCCTCACACCTATTCTGTGGTTGGATATATCAATGAGCACCAAGTGACAATTACGGAATCGACTTGGGGCGGACGCCACGAGCTTCAGGACACCACCGGATTAATCGACTATGTGAGCCTGATGCACATCGCTTTGCAACGCTCGAAGACGGCTCGCGAAGCCATAAAAGTAATGACATCTCTTGTTGCTCAATACGGCTATTACAGCGAGGGCGAATCGTTCTCTATCGGCGACCCCAATGAAATTTGGGTGATGGATATGATTGGTAAAGGCAACAAAGAGAAAGGAGCCGTGTGGGTAGCAGTGAGGATTCCCGACGATTGCATCGCCGCTCATGCCAACTCTCCGAGAATACATCGTTTCCCGCTAAAAGACAAAGCCAACTGCCTCTATTCTAAAGATGTTATTTCTTTTGCACGTAAAATGGGATACTTCGATGGCAAAAACGAAGAATTCGACTTTTCCGCTGCCTACAACCCCACTGACTTCGGCACTCTGCGCGGTTGCGATGCTCGAGCTTGGTCGTTTTTCAATCGATTTAAAGACGGAATGGAGAAATATCTGCCTTATCTCGACGGCAAAAAAGATGCCGAAATAATGCCCCTCTATGTGAAGCCCGACCGCAAGCCTTCGGTTCGCGACATTCAAGCTATGATGCGCGACCATTTCGAGGGAACACCGTTTGATATGACAAAAGATGCCGGTGCTAATGTTCTGTGGGACGTTCCATATCGTTTCCGCCCAATGTCTTTCACCATCGATGGCAAAAAATACTTCAACGAACGCGCTATTGCCACTCAACAAACCGGGTTCGTACTTGTGTCGCAAATGCGCTCATGGCTACCTAATTCCATTGGTGGCGTAATGTGGTTCGGTGTCGACGATGCCAACACTGCGGTTTTCATTCCTATGTATTGCTCACTCACAAAAGTTCCACACAGCTATGCCAAGGGCGTCGGCGACCTCTATAACCTGAATTGGGAAGCCGCTTTCTGGGTGAATAACTGGGTGGCAAATCAAGCCTACAGCCGCTATTCGCTCATGATTCCCGACATTCGCAAAGTGCAAAACGAAATTGAGAATAACCTTGCCGCCGAGCAGGCTTCCATTGAAGAAAAAGCCATTGAAGCTTATTCCAAATCACCCGCCGAGGCTCAAAAATTCCTCAACGATTACTCTGAGCGCGTTGCTGCCGATGCCACGGCTAAATATCGCAAACTTGGCGAATATCTTCTTGTGAAATATCTCGACGGTAACCGCAAGCGCGAGAAAGACGGCAAGTTTGAGCTTAGCCCATACAATTTCCCCGTTCAGCCCGATTTTCCCGGCTACACCGAAGAGTACTACCGCACCATCGTCAACAGTGCGGGCGATAGGCTTAAAAACAAGGAATTAGAAAAATAACATTTTGAAACACGCTATTAAAATTATAGAAATTGGCTGTCCGCAAACGTCATAATATCAAAAAGCGAAAACTTAAAGGCAAAAAGTGCCGCTACCTGTTGATAACGATAGCGGCACTGCTTACACTACTGCTAATTGTCGGTTTGATACATGTTAGCAAGCATCTGCAACGCCATAACCTCACGGTGTCGCGCCTCGAATATCCCATTCAAGGCATCGATGTATCCAACCACAATGGCAATATTGATTTCGCAAAAGTAGCTGCCGACAGTATTGCTTTCGTCTACATAAAAGCTACCGAAGGCGAGTCGCACAAAGACAAGCGTTTCGCACGTAATATCCACGAAGCGCGGGAAGCCGGACTAAAAGCAGGTGCTTATCATTTCTTTAGAAAAGACGTCGACGGAAAAGCTCAAGCTTCTCACTTCATAGCTACTATAAGGGGCGTGAAAACAGATTTACCTCCGGTAGTCGATGTGGAGGATTGGGGCAACAGTCACTTCACAACCGACAGCAAAACAATTGAAAATCTTATCGCTATGATTACGCATCTTGAGAAAAACGGTTTGTCGCCTATGATTTACACCAATAAAAGCTGCTATCGCAAATATATGCAGAAGCACCTGCCTAAAACGAGGTTATGGCTATGCGCTTTCGACCACCCGCGCGAGCTTTCGGACTATAAGTGGACTATACACCAGTATAGCCATTGGGGGAATGTTGATGGCATTGAAGGCGACGTCGACCTCAACGTGTTCAACGGCGATTCTGTGCTATGGAACAGCTGGCTTGGAAGCCAACCCTAACCATCGCATCTTTTGCCTCACCGATGCCTTTCGGCTGTTTTCGAATGTTTTTCGCAGAAAAGTAAAAAATTGTTGCACAACAAGTGGTTTATTTAAAAAATTCTGGCTAAGTTTGTGCTTTGAAATAAACTGGACTCCTGAAACGTCTACATTTCATCGTAAATAATTCAAGATATGATAAAGAAACTACAGGCTACAATCTTACTTTTTATGGCTTTTTGCGCCACAAATGCGTGGGCCACGGATTCCCTTTCAATGGCTTCCGACTCTATTGAGATTAAAATCAAGACGGTAACCCTCGCCGACCGCAATATCACCAATCTCGACTCTGTGATTCTTGAGCCATCGGTTATGTTCTTGCCTTTGATTTTCGAAGGATTCGACCACTACACCGACACTCTCGCCACCGAGCCTAAGGCTGCGCTCTATAGCTTCAACGCAGGCGACAAATGGCTTAAAGATGCAGTGCTGAAAGCACGCAACGAGCGTGAAACGCGCTACCGCGTAATGATTGACGCTCCTCAGCTCAATCGCTATAATCTCGATATGCTTCCCGAGCCACCCAAGCAGTATGAAATTGTTGCCGACCCTTCAAACCGCACCATCGCTCTCGAAAAGAAAGAGCTGAAGAATGCCCTCGACATGCCTGCCGACGAGCCTATCGACGTTGTTAATGTGCGAAATTGGCTGCACACTTTCAAAGGCTCTATTCACTTTTCGCAGGCTTACATTTCCGAAAACTGGTATCAAGGTGGCAATAACAACTTAAATATTCTCGGGAATTTTGTGTGGGACGTCAATTTGAACCAAAACAAATATCCCAATCTGCTTTTCGACAACACTATTCAATATAAAATCGGTCTTCAATCAGCTCCGCAAGATTCACTCCGAGGCTACAGCATCAGCGAGGACCTCCTCCAGATTAATTCAAAATTCGGATATAAAGCATTCAAGCATTGGTACTATTCAACCACACTCTTGTTTAAGACGCAGGTACTCAATAATTTTGCCCCTAACACCAATAATCTAAAGGCTTCTTTCCTAACTCCGGGTGAACTTAACCTCGGCTTAGGTATGACCTACAACGCCAAGAGCAAGAACGGATATGCCACTTTCGACCTCTCGCTTTCACCGGTGTCGTATAATATGAAAATATGCCGTGAGAACACTCGTGTTAACCCGACTTCTATGGGTGTCGACGAGGGGAAACACTTGAAGCACAAGATAGGTTCGAGCCTCGAAGCCCGCTTCAGGTGGCAAATTACGCCTGCCATAAGCTGGAACTCGCGTCTATATGCCTTCACCGACTACGAATTTGTGCAAGGCGATTGGGAACACACCTTCAATTTCTCTATCAATAAATATTTGTCCACTCAATTCTATATGCATCTGCGCTACGACAATGCAGTGTCAATGCACGACTCGTGGAAATACTGGCAGTTCAAGGAGATTCTCAGCTTCGGCTTGACCTACCGATTCTCAATGCAATAGATTCGTCTAAGCAGTGAGCTATGAAAGCTATATCGGCGCTCTATTTCCGGGCAATTACCATTCTTGCAACCTCGGCGCTTGCCTCTCTGAGTGGCTCAGCGCAGATTGCTATGCCGCAGCAGAGCGTCACAAGTGGCAAAGCTGCAGGCTATTTTGCTCACAACATTCCTGCCGAATCTGAAATCCTTAACGGATATTCCACTTCCGGACAAATTGAAAAAATGACTTGCCGACCACTTTCGGCAATTGAAGGCGTGTGGGATTTCCCCGATGAAGCCATGAAAGTGACTATCGAGCGTTTTTCCTCTCCTAATTTCTCTCCAAGACTCGCTTTCAGGGTGATAATGCTCGAAGCCGACGATATGTTTTTACTCCCCGGCACTGTGATTGGATATATTGCCGAGAGTGCCGATAATAGCATCTTTGAATTGTGGCTCTATAGCGAGCAGCAAGAGCAAAAGCTATACTCCCCCGTGAAATGCAAAGCCACTCTATCCGACAATGCCTTACTCTTTGAACGCACTTTGTCATTGAAAATGAAAGTGCGTGTGAATTTCTCGCGATTCTTGCCTAAACTTTTCAGGGGAATAACAATATCGCCCGAGGTGAAAACCGAGCCACTTCCGGTGGGATTCAAGCGAATTTTTCCTAAACAAAACGAAAGCGACTCCAAGCGCATTCGTTTTTTGTAAAAACTTACTCACAAGCTAAAGACTTATGAGAATCTTAAATTCAGCAAAAAAGTCAATTATCGCAATGCGAGTTTCATTGCTTTGCCTAATCTCAGTGTGCATAGCATCATTCCTTTCTGTTGCGCAAAACACCACAATGCGTAATCTAAGGGTTACCGATGCTTCACGCCTTGAAGTAGCACAAATACCCGACTCTACATTCTCCACCGACTCATTGTGCGCCTTTGATGCTCATGCCGTGACTCTGCGCGGATTCATCAAGCGCGCCGGCGACTTGCAAGAGTCGTTTCGCGTCACCAACAACACTCGCTACCGCATAACCGGAGTGAAACTGCTGTTGCGCTACACCGATGCCAACGGGAAAATAATCAATAGCCGCACTGTGGAAGCTCATTGCAATATCATGCCCGGCGACACTCAGAGAATTTCCGTACGCTCTTTCGACAATGAAAAAGCCTACTACTACATTTACGGCAGTAAGCCCCGACTGAAATCTCAGCCATTCGACGTGGCTTTCCGCCTCCTGCAATACGACATAGCCATCGAACGATAGATTTCTTCGTGAAAATCACCCGTTTATATCGCTTTTTATGCATCGTTCAGCCATTGAATGTAATAAATATTGTAGCTATGCACTCCAACTTGCACAAATTTTTGTAATTTTGCATTGTGAAAAAAGATAATAACATTCAAAACAACCTCTATAAGCACAGTGCTGAAGCCGGATTAGGCTTCGGCGTGCTTCTGTCGGTAGTTTCGCTCTCATTCATCTATAGCAGTGAATCGGCAATTCTATCGCTCATCGCTATTCTGCTCCTGATGGCACTCCCGGGAGTCCTCTACGCATTGCAACACCGATTTGTGATGCGAAGCAGTGCACCTGCCGAAATTTCTTCTTTGTGGATGCTTGGATTAATGATTTCACTCTTCGGCTCGCTGATTTGCGGAGTCGTGACCTACGTATGGCTACAATACGTGGAGCCTACTTTCATCTCCGACCAAGCCCAAGCGGCTGTCGATGCCTATAAGACAATTCCTGAAATGCAAGGAAGCGAACTGGTGACTACCATGCAACGTGCAATCGACGAGGGATTATTGCCCTCGGCAATAGAGTTTGTAATTAATATGATTCTCCTCACAACGTTCCTCGGCTCCATAGTGTCACTAATCACAGCCTGCATTGCTCGAGCCGTGTGCAAGAAAAACCGAGTAACGCCCGATAACAAACAATAAGAAATTTAACAACACACAAGATATGGATATTTCAGTTGTAGTTCCGCTATATAACGAAGCCGAATCTCTTCCCGAGCTGACGGCGTGGATTGAGCGTGTGATGCGCGAAAACGGGTTCTCCTATGAAATAATCTTCATGAACGACGGCAGCACCGACAATTCATGGGAGGTTATCAAGAGCTTACGAGCAAAGAATGACTGTGTGAAGGGGATATGCTTCCGTCGTAACTATGGCAAATCTCCGGCACTGAACACCGGTTTCGCTCATGTGAAAGGCGACGTGGTAATCACTATGGACGCTGACTTGCAAGATAGCCCCGATGAAATTCCGGCTCTCTACAAGATGATTACCGAAGACGGCTACGACCTTGTGAGCGGCTGGAAGAAGAAACGCTACGACCCGCTCAGCAAGACTATTCCAACTAAGCTATTCAATGCCACAGCACGTAAAGTGAGCGGAATAAAGAATCTACACGACTTTAATTGCGGACTCAAAGCCTACCGACGCAAAGTGGTGGAGAGAATAGAGGTGTACGGCGATATGCACCGATACATTCCTTATCTTGCCAAAAATGCAGGTTTCACCAAAATAGGCGAAAAAGTGGTGCATCATCAAGCACGGAAATACGGCTCCTCAAAATTCGGAATGAGCCGCTTCGTAAATGGGTATCTCGACCTCGGCACGCTATGGTTCCTCTCGAAATTCGGGGTGAAACCTATGCATTTCTTCGGGTTGCTCGGCTCCTTGATGTTCCTGCTCGGCTTTATCTCGGTGGTAATAGTGGGAGGAATGAAACTCTACAACATGTATGCCGGCAATCATTACATTCTCGTAACCGACTCTCCATATTTCTACCTCTCTCTCACGGCAATGATTATAGGCACTCAGCTTTTCCTTGCCGGATTCGTGGGAGAGCTTGTGAGCCGAAATGCCGCCGGTCGCAACAACTATGAAATCGAGGAGGAGATTCTATAATCAATAGAATGATGAAGCATTGCCGATACATATTGTTCGTTTTCATCGTTTCGCTCCTTGCAGTGTGCTCGTGCAACACAAACGGGTGTCTTGAGAATCAAAGCTCAATTCCGCTTGCCGGGTTCTACTCATCGTCGACGAAGAAAAAAGTATCCGTTGATTCCATCTCAATCTACGCCGTCGATGTGCCCGGCGACTCCATGTTGGTACGTGTAGGACATGGCGTTTCGCAGGTGTATATGCCTTTAGATATAACTGCCGACGAAACTCGCTATGTGTTGCACTACGACGCCAAAGACATCAGCGATGAGCGACTCAACGATACGATTAAAATACTCTACGACCGTGTACCCTATTTTGTGTCGAACGAATGTGGCGCAATGTATTTTTTCGACGTAAAAGACCACAGCTACACCTCCCACCTTGTCGACTCTGTGGCAATCACTACCACACGTTTCACTAACGTCGATGTAGAAACGATACAAATCTTTATGCGTACGGAACAATGACTGCATTCAAAAGTAAAATAAGGATTGTCTTGTCGGTAGTGCTAATGCTATCGGCTCTCGGCGGTGTGGCACAACGAAGAGTCACTCCCGTGGAGCGCAGCAACAATCGCACTCTCACTGCCGAAGAACATAAGCGCAAGGTCAAAGAGCTTAAATCGAAAGGCTTGGTTATTCTCGGCGACACTATTGTGAGCGACAGCACTGCAATGCAGTGCGATTCACTGAAATCGAAGCGTATGCAATACCCTAAGCTCACAAGCCTTATTTTCGGTGCCAACATTTGGGACCCCGTGATGCGCATTCTCGGGCAGAAATATGGCGGCATCGACTTCTCGGCTGAGCTGAGCCTATGGAACCGATTCATTCCAATTGTAGAGGTGGGCGCAGGTTGGGCTGACAACACCCCCGAAGACATGAATTTCACCTACAAGGGAAAGCTCTCACTCTACGGCAAATTAGGCGCAAGCTACAATTTTAAATTCAATAACTCTCCCGACTATGTGGCTCTGCTCGGCTTCCGCGCCGGCTACAGCAATTTCGGCTACGAAATTCGCGACATTAGGCTACAAAACGGCTACTGGAATCAATCGCAAACTATCGACATTCTCAACCAGCGCTCTCACGCTCTTTGGGGCGAATTTACGCTGTCTATCAGAGTGAAAATCTATCGAAACATCTCAGCCGGATGGGCTTTAAAATATCACTTCTTGTTCAATCACAAGACCAACGAAAACTCCGAGCCATGGTACATTCCGGGCTATGGCACTCGCACGTCGCGAATATCGGGTGGATTGTCGGTTTTCTACACTCTGCCCTTCAGCCACAGTAAAAGTGCGCACCGCTCAAGCTCTGCCGGAGAGGCAATTGATAATGCCATCAACAAAGCCCTCGAAAAAACCGGAGGAGCCGATGCGCAGCCGTTGAATCATGAATAAAAGCCAAAAAGAAAGGATATAAAACAACTAAAAAAACATTAAAAATCATATCTCTTCCGAAAAATAGCGAAAAATAGCGAAGAATAGCGAATTTTATTTGAAATTTCACAAGAATGTTTTTTTAATTGGCAATAAAAATCGTAATTTTGCAAAAAATTTATAAACGCTACAATATATGAAACACGTTGACCGCTTACTTGCCGAAAAATTATTAGGAATAAGTGCCATTCAGCTTCAGCCGGAGATACCTTTTGTGTGGTCATCGGGCTGGAACTCACCAATTTACACCGACAACCGCAAAACTCTGTCGTATCCCGACGTGAGAAATTTCATCAAAGTGGAACTTTGCCGCATAATTCTTGAAAATTTCCGCAACGTCGATGTTATTGCAGGTGTGGCTACAGGTGCCATTGCTCAAGGTGCATTGGTCGCCGACACTCTCGGACTTCCCTACATTTATGTACGTTCAAGCCCAAAAGACCACGGATTGGAAAATCTTATCGAAGGCAATCTTAAAGCAGGACAACGCGTAGTGGTGATTGAAGACCTCGTTTCTACCGGTGGCAGCAGCTTGAAAGCATGCGAAGCCATTAGAAATGCCGGAGGTGAAGTTGCCGGAATGGCTGCTATTTTCACCTACGAATTCCCCATTGCCGCTCGCAAGTTTAAAGAAGCCGGTGTGGAACTGCACACCATTAGCTGCTACTCGGCAATGCTTGAAGCCGCACTCGAAATAAACTATATAAAGGAAAGCGACATCGAAACGCTGAAAGAATGGCGCAAAGACCCCGCCAACTGGACGCCTAACATCATCGATGCTGCCGAATAATTTATTTCACTAATATTCATTTTAATTCTCACAAGCTATAGTCATGGATTCTTATAAGAGTGATATTGTTACTATCAACCACCCTATCGAACTGGTCTACTCCAAACTTTCCACTCCATCGAGCTTTAAGAACATCGCCAACATCGATGCTCTCCCCAATGAAGTGAAGGAGAAAATCAATGAGATAACATTTGGCGACGACTCCATAGCATTCTCTGTCAATCCTATCGGTGAGGTTGTGTTGCAAATCGTGGAGCGTACGGAACCCGTGAAAGTGGTGCTCTCAGCCGTGAAGCTACCTATTCCGCTCAATGTGGTGCTTTCGCTCGAAAAAGTCGATGACACTACCACTCACGCCGTGGCTGAAATACAAGTGGAACTAAATATGTTTATTCGCCCAATGGTGGAAAAACCTCTCACCGAAGGTGCAAAAAAATTCGGTGAGCTACTTGCGATTCTCCCCTACAATGCTATGTGATAATAGCTATTGAAGAAATTTTATCAATAGAGTACTTAAATTACTTGCTATAATAATTATTAAGTCATCAACAAACAAATTATTAAAAATGAAAAAGTTATATATAGAACCGGCAGTGGAAATAATGGAAATAGCATGCCAAAAAATTCTTAACAGTGAGAGTACGCTCTACAAAGAAGTCACTAAAGATGTGCAAGAAGCCGAGGAAGAATATTCATTCTATGGCGACTCTGAAGAATATAAATAAGAATAATAGGCTGAACATATTTCCGGCATTTGAGCTGCTTTATTGCTACATTATCCGAGCAATATAAGTGCGCATTAATATCCTGCGTATCTTTTCATAAAAGATACCGCAGTTTTTTAAGTGACTTATAATAAATGAAAAATATACTCTACATATTCACATTCATAACCATTATTTCGCTGAGTTGTAGCAGAAACTCCGAGCAAAATGCCGATGTGTGCCTCACCGAGCCGCAAGCCGACTCCACTGAGGCGGCACTGACTGCCGACTCTTCTCACACAGCATTCAACGGCATTGTTCACCGCATG
>CAMEKH010000035.1 GCA_945921235.1 uncultured Prevotellaceae bacterium
AGGTGTGGGCGTAGCCTCCCGGAGGTGTCGGCATGGACGTGGTTGTATATAGTCTACTTGGCGATGTGTGAGGAGCCGAATTTTGCCGGGTGTGGCAAAATGGCTTAGAACATTCATTTTAGCGCCAGATATTGATAAAATGCGGAAAATAATGTATTTTTGTGGACATTTCTTAGATGTGTGATATGAAATACAGAGATGAAACGGATAAATGCTATGGCATAGCGGGAATGTCGATTGCTTTGGCAATTTTCGAAGCCGAGGATTTGCTCTCGGGTGTATCGCTCGATGGCGAGGGACTCGATTGCCTGACGTTTGTTCCGAATTACTATAGCGGTAGCTTGTCGTTGTCGCCCTCTACTGTGTGGCAAGATGTGTTTCAGCGGTATCAGGTCACTCTTGGAATGACTATTGCCGACACTATGTGCCGCAAGATGCTGCTCGACAAGGGTAATGTGGATAGGAAATTGCGCAAGAAGTTGCTTGAGGCTGCTTGTGAGGAGGGCAAGGCATCGTGCCAGCTCGACAGCGATGAAGTGGAACGAATATTCGATAAATCGTTCTCCTATCTGCTTCAGGCTTTCAAGAATAACAATGTGCGCAGCGTGATTGCCGACATTGTGGCTACTCTCCGCGAGCGGCGCTCAATGTCGGGGTGCGATATGCTTGAGATGTTGCGAACGCTGCAATAGTGAAGTATCGGCAGGAGCGCATAACAATTTTGTTTTTACTTCACACTTATGTCACGTCATGAAAGTGGTTATTATCAATAAGAGCGACTCGGTGGGTGGTGCGGCTGTGGTGTCGCTCCGGCTAATGAAGGCTTTGCGCAGTGCAAGAGTTGATGCGTGGCTGCTGGTTGTCGACTCCAACGATACTTCCGACGGACATGTGTGCTCTTATTCTTCGACGATAGCCGACAAGGCGGCTTTCCTCGCCGAGAGAGCGCAGATTTTTCTCAACAATGGGTTTTCGCGTGAGAACTTGTTCAAGGTCGATACTGCTCGCTTCGGGCGCGACTTGTCGCAGCACCCTCTTGTGCGCGATGCCGATGTGGTGATTCTTGCTTGGATTAATCAAGGTGCGCTGTCGCTGAAGTCGATTGACCGCATTTGCGCCCTTGGCAAGCCTGTGGTGTGGGTGATGCATGACATGTGGAATTGCACCGGAATATGTCACCATGCCTACGATTGTCGTCGCTATAAGGATAAATGCGGTAATTGCCGCTACTTGAAGTCGCATAGACGAAACGACTTGTCCTATTTCACACTACTACGAAAACGTGCGCTCTACGAATCTCACCGCAATCTCTTTTTTGTGGCTGTGAGCAATTGGCTGGCATTCCGATGCCGAGAGAGCACGCTGATGGAGAACTCGCGCATGGAAATTATTCCCAATGCTTTCCCGGTTGAGGCTTTCGGCTGTGAACGTTTGCCCGACGATGCTTTCGGCGTGAAACCGGGTAGCAAGGTGTTGGCGATGGGTGCCGCTCGCCTTGATGACACGGTGAAGGGCTTTGATGTGCTGATTAAAGTGACAAAACATATCGCCGAGAATAAGCCCGAGCTTGCCGGAAGATTGCACTTGCTGCTCTATGGCTCCATTCGCAATGCTTCGCTTCTATCGTCAATTGCAATTCCTTACACCTTCATCGGCACGGTGAACGGAATGGATAATATCAACAATATTTATCGACACGCCGATGTGGTGCTCTCTACATCACTCTATGAAACGCTGCCGGGAACATTGATTGAGGGGCAGGCAAGCGGCTGTGTGCCGGTGACTTTCGGAAATGGCGGACAGGCTGATATCGTCGACCACAAGCGCAATGGCTATATTGCTCGATATATCGATGTCGCCGATTTCGCTCAAGGAATTGAATGGGCTATCGATGCCGGAATCAGGCGCAATGCTCTTCACAACGAGGTGCAACAACGTTTTTCAGCCTCTGCCGTGGCTCAAAGCTACATAGAGCTGTGCTCACGGCTACTGAATGTGAATAAAAACCCGGCGAGCGACAATTGAGTCACGCTTTATGTGTATATATATTTCAGTATATTTTTTAATAAGTTATTTTTTTATTATGCAGACAGTTCTTTTTCACGAAACGGTGTTCGGTCCGATACATAGCCGCCGACTTGGCATTTCGCTCGGTGTGAATCTTATGCCCAACGATGGCAAAATTTGCTCTTTCGACTGCTTGTACTGCGAGGCGGGTTACAATGCTCAAGGGCAGGGAACCACCGGCGTTCCCACGCGTAAAGATGTGCACAGCCGTCTTAATGCGCGATTGAAAGAGATGCACGATAAGGGTGAGCAACTTGATGTTATCACCTTTTCGGGCAATGGCGAACCTACGTTGCACCCCGATTTCAAGGAGATTGTGCACGATGTGCTGTCGCTTCGCAACAAATATTATCCCGAAGCTAAGGTGAGCGTGCTGAGCAATTCCACCATGATTACGAAAAAGTCGGTGATTGAGGCTCTTAAAACCGTGGATAATAACATCTTGAAACTCGACTCGGCAATAAGTCACACAATGCGCCTTATCAACCGCCCGAAATCGGTGAATGTGCAGTCGGAGGGGCTTATTGAGGATTTAAAGCAATTCTCGGGAACTTGCATCATACAGACGATGATGCTACGCGGCAGCCACAATGGCGTGCGAATCGACAATACGACCGATGAGGAGATTGATGCCCTCATAGCCGCTTATCTTGCCATAAAGCCGCGTGAGGTGATGCTCTATTCCATCGACCGCAAGACTCCCGAGGAGCAACTTGAAAAGGTGGAAAAAGAGGAGCTTGAGGCTATTGCACGGCGCATAGAGGCTGCCGGAATAAAAGTGCAGGTGAATGCTTAACTTTTGCTGCCGATTGTTGCAGCTTTTGCTAAGGTATTGGCATTTTAATTACAATTAATACTTGTGATTAGTGATAATTGAAATGTTTGTCTTATTTTTACGCAATTTTTCAATTGCTATGATTATGAACAGTTTGCTTTTTCGCATATTGACGCTCATGGCTCTGCTGTCGGTTGCTCCTATTGCTGTAGCACAAGCACCGGTTCCTGCCGAGGTGACTCCTATCAGCGGATTGCAACAGGTGTTCAAGGGTAAATATCACTTCATCGATGAGGCTACGGGCGACACCGTGTGCATGATTGTGTTTAATCCCATTACAATATATCCGCCCGAGCGTTTCCGCAACAAGAAGGAGGAGCAATTTTATTGGCGCACGGTGCGCGACGTGCGAAAGACGTTGCCCTATGCCAAGCTCATCTGTTCTACTTTGCTCGAAACCTATGAATATCTCGAAACGTTTTCCACTAAGAAGGAGAAGGAGGAGTATTTAAAGCAATTTGAAAAAGAAATTTTCAATCAATATAAGCCGGTGATGAAGACTTTCACTCGCTCGCAAGGCAAGATGCTTGTGAAGCTGATTAACCGTGAAACCGACCAGTCGTCGTATAACATCGTGAAGGCTTTTCTCGGCTCGTTTCGTGCCGGATTCTGGCAGACGTTCGGGCGTTTCTTCGGCGTGAACATGAAAGCCGGTTACGACCCGTCGAAAAACAAAGAGGATGCCGTGATTGAGCGCATCTGTGTGCGCATCGAAACCGGCACCCTATAAAAAACAAACAACAATCAAAAAAATGCGTCGCGCCTGCGATTGTAGGCTATCGTTGCCGTCAATCGTTGAACCTGAACGTGAACACTGTGGGGTAATGGTCGGAAATATAGGGCACTCCATAGTCGCCATCGAGCACCTCAAATTTCACCGGAGTCACTCCTTTGAAGAAAATATGGTCGATAACAACATCGTTGAGATTGTTAGTAGCCGGATTTCCCTCTATTTTTCCGAAACCATTGTAAGTAGCCGCAGTGTCGGTGTCCTCACACGCCTTGCGAGCATCGCTCATAGCCGCTTTTAGCGGATTGAAAATAGGATTATCGGTGTAGCTGTTGAAATCGGCAGTCAGGAACACCGGAGCATCAGCCGGAGCAAGCTCTTTTATTTTGCTAACAATCAGTGTGATAGAATTTTTGCGCGCTTCTTGTCCCATATGGTCGAGGTGCGTGTTGAAATAGCTGAAATGCTTGTCGGTGCCGTTGAGGGCAAACACTCCCCAAGTGCAAGTTCGGCGGCATGCAGCGTCCCAGCCGAACGACACTGAATCGGGTGTTTCCGACAGCCAGAATGTGCCGCTCTTGAGCAATTCCACGCGTGTGGTGTCGTAGTAAATAGCCATCATCTCACCTAATAACTTGCCATCGTCACGTCCAACGCCTATGTGCTTATAGACATTGAGATTGCTGTCGAGATATTCAATCTGGTCGGGGCAAGCCTCCTGAAGTCCCATTACCAGCGGATTCTGCTCGTTGACCATCTTGATTGAAGCCTCTTTGCGGTTTTCCCAGCGATTATTGCCGTCGGCATCGGCTGCCATGCTCATACGCACATTGTAGGAAACCACCTTCAACTCTGTCTGCTGAGTTTTATCGCTTTGTGTAGCTTTTCTTGTGCATGCCACGCTGCCGAGCATCACGGCTACAAGCAACATTGACAAGATTCTTAATTTCTTCATATTTTTTTCAGTTATGATTTTTTATGTACGTTAAATAGTAAATATCTGCTTATTTCCGCTTCGTCAGCTTATCCTCCACCGCTTTTCGTGCGGCAGCAAATGAATCGCCTTGATAGACCTGTTTGCCTGTGGAATCGGCTACAATGTAATAAGGCGTGGAGGTGAGCTTCAGATTATGCAAATAACTGTTCATAACGCCACCAACAGCCCAATAGCGCACCCATTTTGCCGAGTCGTTGCGCACAATCGATTTCCACCGCAGGGTGTCGCTGTCGAGATTGATGTCGGCCACTTGAAGCCGCTTTGAATTTAGTTCTCTAACAAAATTCTTCACATTGGCAAAATCGCTGTAGCGCATCTTGTCGTCGGGGTTCCAAAAATAGAGCAGATTCATGGAGTATTTATAGGGAGCCACCGTCTCAATGCTGTCGCGACTGCTATAAAGCTGCATCGATTGAATTCTATCTTTTTTCGATTCATCACCCTGCATGGCTTGCATAGCATAGAAATACTTCATTATCGACTCCGGACGAGCCTCTATGCTCAGCTTGCCAAGCAGTGTTTCCACCTTTTGGCGGTCGGTAAGATTGCTGTAGTCATTGGTAAGAAGCAGGGCACTCACCACATTGTCGGGATTCTCGGCTATGAATTTCTCGATTGCACGGTCGACACTTTGAAAATCCTCTGAATCGAAGAATTTGCTATTCTCAATCAAGAAGCCGCTCCACTGTTCATTCTCATCGGTCCCTTTCACCACCATGCGATAAGGTGCCGATAGGCTACCTTCAATCTCCACATCATCGCCATTCTTCACCAATGCATGCACGAGTAGCTTCTTTTGCTGATTGAACACATAGAGAACCACCGGCTCTTCGCTACTGCCGGTAAATACAAAGTGGTCGTCTTTCACCGTCACCCAAGTGGCTTCAAACCCTTCGTCGCTACCATACACCACTCTCACATTCTGTGTCCCGGCATCGGTTATTCTGCCTTTCACGCTGAAATGGTCGCTGCTACATGCCACAAAACATGCCGAAAGCACCACCAACGTAAAATATGATAATATCCTGCTATTTAACACATTCATAATTCAATTCAAATAGTGAACAATTCCATTTCACCACAAAATTAATCATATTTTTTCATTCTATCCTTTTTTCGCCTCGGTTTTATCGCATGCTCTGCAAATGTTGTTTCACATCGCATACCCCACATAGTCAGCACCTCCGGCGCTAACTGTGTGGGGCTACCCATAATCGTGCCTCTCCGAGGCACTGCTCGCTCCACTCGCCGCTGTGTCAGACGGTGGTATTGCTTCGCTCGCCGGTGTGGCAACATTACCCCTCGCTGAACCGGGTAGCATGGTCGCACTTGTGCCATGCAGGTGTGCGGTGGGGCTATTCAAATCGCCAGGTGATGTATCCCACGGCTTCATCGGTGGTGCCTACAGGCACTGAGAATGAAGATTGCAGTGATGCTTGCTCGCAACTTCGGCGCACAGCCATGTTGGCTGCTGCAGTGCCGCTACCGCTGCTGTAATTGGCGGCAATTACCTTTCCGCGGGCGTTGACGCGCACTTTTATCACCACTTTGCCGTCGACAGGGCTTGACGGTCGCCCCCAGCTTGCAATAGTGTAGCCATTGAGTCCCGACACGCCGGGTGCTCCGGTGCGTGCTCCGGTGGTGCTGTTGCCGTTGGTTGAGCCAACTTTTCCGCTTCCCGATTTGCTTGAAGTTTTTCCGAAGGCATTTTGCACCTTGCTGTTGGTTTTGCGTTTAGCCTCTTTTTCGGCTTTTATTCGTTCCTGTTCTTCGAGTTCTTCCTTTGTGGGTCCGGACTTTTCGGGAACTTTCTTTTTTTCCACTTTCATTGGCGATTCCTTCTCGGTAGATATTTTTGGGGCGGCTTCTTCGCCTGCCGAGCCGCTGTTTTTGGTGTCGAGGTCGTTAGCTACGGGTTTTTCGGCAGTCTTCACCGGTTCGGGAGCCGATTCGTGTGCATCGACAGCCGAATTAGGCACATCGCCGAGCATCACATATTCGCCCCCGAAGAAAGTGATGTCGTTTTTATCGTTATTGTCGGGGAGCGGAACGAAGTTATAATGAATATAAGAGAAAACAAGAATCAACAGCACCACAAGATGAATTATTCCTGTGGCGATAAAAGCAGTTTTGTTATTCTTGTCGCTGAAGTTTATCATTGAATGGTTTTGACTATGTCAGTGCTATTTTGTGCTTGTCGGCTTGGTGGCGAGCACGATTTTCACGTTAAGGCGAGCGCCTTTGTCGAGGATTTCCACTATTTTGCCGTAGGGGACTTCCTTGTCGGCATAAAGAGCTATGAAATGTTCGGGATTGTTCTGCTGCGAGAGTTGGAGGAAAGTCATCAGCTCCTCGTCGGCGAGAGGTTTAGGTTCTTCATCGCCGAAAGCGGCATAGGTGTTAAGTTCTTTGTCAATCCACACTCTTGTGCCGGGTTTCACGGCAGTCTGTTCGCTCGATTGCGGCAGATTCACTTCAAGAGCCGAAGGGAAAACGAAAGTCGAAGTCACCATAAAGAAAATAAGCAGCAGGAATATGACATCGGTCATAGATGCCATATTAAACACCGTGAGCATATCGTGTTGACGTCGGAGTGCCATAATCTAAAGTAGGTGAAAAAGGGGGGTTATTTTAAAGGCTCGTTGAGCAAATCCATAAATTCCATGGTTTTTGCTTCGAGTTGTTTCATTACTTTATTGAGCCGAGAAACGAGGAAATTGTAGGCAAAAAGAGCTATAATACCCACCACAAGTCCTGCCACGGTAGTTACCAATGCTTCGTAGATGCCACCGGCGAGCACCGATACGTTGGCGTTAGAGCCTGCGCTTGCCAGAGCGAAGAAAGCTTTCACCATTCCGGTCACCGTACCGAGGAATCCAATCATCGGAGCCCCCGATGCCGTTGTGGCGAGCCATGTGAAGCCCTTGGCGAGAGCCGAAACTTCCATATTACCCACATTCTCTATTGCAACGAGGACATCGTTCATGGGGCGTCCTATGCGGCTTATTCCTTTCATTATCAGCCGGGAATAAGGAGTGTTGGTGCGGCGGCATAGCTTTATGGCGCTTTCTATTTCACCATCGTGTATATAATCCTTTATGCGCTGCATGAAAGTGTTGTCTTCCTTAGCGGCAGCCGATATGGCAAGGTAACGCTCAATGAGAATATATATGCTGATAATCGACAATACAGCCAGTGGAATCATTATGATACCTCCCTTGAGGCACAGACTCCACACCGAAATCTCTTGACTTGCAGGTGTAGCTGCTGATGTGGCTTGAGCCACTGAGTCGGTCAATTGAGCCAATGTGTCGCTTTGTGCGGCAATAGTGGCGAGAATAGAAGTTAAAAGAGTCATTATAGCAATTTGGGGTTTTGTGAGTTTTTAATAGTGTGAAAAAACAGGGGGTGTTTTGTTATTTCAAGCAGTCCTTATAGGCTTTTATAGTTTGTTCGAGTCCCATATACAGGGCATCGGAAATCAAGCAATGACCAATAGAAACCTCTTGTAGATAAGGAATATTGTCGTGAAAATATTTCAAGTTCTCAAGGCTCAGGTCGTGCCCGGCATTCACGCCGAGTCCGCAGCGGTGAGCGGCATCGGAAGCAGTGGCGTAGGGAGCTACCGCTTCAGCGGGATTTTTCTTGAAATTGGTGGCATAAGGTCCGGTGTAGAGTTCCACCCGGTCGGTTCCGGTTTTTGCCGCCATTTTTATATTTTCAACATCGGTATCCACAAAAATACTTGTGCGAATACCAGCATCTTTGAGTCGCTCCACGATATTGGTGAGGAAATCTATGTTTTCAGCCACATTCCAGCCTGCCGACGAGGTTAGAGCGTCGGGGGCATCGGGGACAAGAGTAACCTGTGCCGGCTTCACTTTCAGCACAAGTTCCATAAAATCCTCCGAGGGGTAACCCTCTATATTGAATTCGGTGCGAATGAGCGGACGCAGAGCAAACACGTCGGAGTGCTTTATGTGTCTTTCATCGGGACGCGGGTGAACAGTGATTCCGTTTGCGCCGAAGCGTTCGCAATCTACTGCCACATTCTCCACATTAGGCAAGTTACCTCCGCGGGCATTACGCAATGTGGCTATCTTATTAATATTTACGCTTAAATATGTCATCAGCAATATAATGTGTTTAATAAAATATTATTTCCTGATAAATTTTCTGCAAAATTACCTATGAAATAATTAGTACCCAAATATTTTTTTAAAAAGAAGATATAAAAAACGCTTTTATTTTGCAGTTTGTGGGTTAAAAAGGATTCATACCAAGCTCATACATTATGAATCCGAACACGTCGGTATATTCATCGATTTGCTTGGAAATAGGTTTACCGCTACCATGTCCGGCTTTGCTGTCGATGCGTATCAGTTTAGCTCTGTTGCCGGTGTTGGAGGCTTGGAGTGTAGCGGCATATTTAAAGGAGTGTGCCGGTACTACGCGGTCGTCGTGGTCGCCGGTGGTTACGAGGATAGCCGGATAGCGAGTGCCATTGTTTTTGATGTTGTGCAGAGGCGAGTAGCGATAGAGATATTCAAACATTTCGGGGCTGTCGTCGCTGCGTCCATAGTCGCCTGCCCAGTTCCAGCCGATAGTGAATAGGTGATAGCGGAGCATATCCATCACACCCACTTGCGGCACGGCAGCTGCAAAGAGGTCGGGACGCTGGTTCACCACAGCACCCACGAGGAGTCCGCCATTGGAGCCTCCATTGCAAGCGAGATGCTTGGGAGAGGTGTATTTTTCAGTTATAAGATATTCGGCGGCGGCAATAAAGTCGTCGAACACATTCTGCTTGTTCATCTTGGTGCCTGCCTGATGCCATTGCTCGCCATATTCCGAGCCTCCTCGCAGATTGGCTACGGCATATATGCCACCGGCTTCGATGAAAGGCATCACTCGGGCTTTATACGATGGTGTGAGGCTTATGTTGAAGCCTCCGTAGCCATAGAGCAGAGTGGGGTTTTTGCCGTTTTTCTTCAATCCTTTTTTGTATATGAGGAACATTCGCACATCGGTTCCGTCTTTACTCTTGTAAGTTACCTGCTCGGTGACAAAATCGAGCGGATTGAATTTCAATTCGTCTTGGCGATATAGTTTCGATGAGCCGTCTGCAAGGTTGAGGCTATAGGTAGCTCCGGGATTTGTAAATGTGGTGAAGGAGTAGAACACCTCGCTATGCTTGGGGCTGCAAGAGAACGACACAGAGCCTATTCCCGGCAGGGCGATATCGTAGAGCTTTTTGCCCGTGCGGTCAAACACTATGGAATGGTCGGAAGCGTGAATTTCGTAGGTGGCGATAAAGCGGTCGGAGGCACGGCGTATGCCCGACATCACATATTCCGCTTCGGGGATAATGGTGCGAGTGGCTTCGGGGCGAAGGTCGCCTACGGGCACTGCCACCAACTTGTTTCGAGGAGCACCTTCGGAAGTGAAAATGTAGATATAGTCATCGTCGGTAGCTACCACGCTACATTCGTTGTCGAGGCTTGCCACTATAGGACGGTACTTTGCATCGGCGGCTTTAAGGTCTTTCACTAAAATTGAATTGCCATGACCTTGCGACTGATAAATGAACAGGAATCTATTGTCGTTGCTCACCTCCAGCGAGTGGAAAAGCAGAGGATTGTTCAGCTCTTGATATTCTACACGGTCGTGCGATTGCGGAGTGCCGATTTTGTGATAGTACACCTTGTGATATTCGTTTTTCGACGATAGTTCGCTACCTTCGGCAGGAGCATCGTAGGCACTATAGAAGAAACCATCGCCAAGCCATTCCACGCCGGTGAATTTAGCCCACATTATGTGGTCGTCGAGAAGACGGTGTGTGGCACGGTCGGCAACATAAATTTCGTTCCAATCGCTGCCACTGCGTGCAATTACATAGGCATAATACTTACCGTCGTCGGAGAAACTGATGTCGCACAGTGCCACAGTGCCATCAGCCGACAGCTTGTTGGGGTCGAGAAACACAGTAGGCACGGCAGTAATAGACGTCTGCTCATAGAGCACATCTTGGTTCTGAGAGCCGTCGTTGCTGAAAAAGTAGTATTTACCATTACGCTTGAAAGGAGCTGAGCTGCGACCGTAGCGGTAGAGTGTTGTGAGGCGTTCTTTCAGCTTCTTGCGGAAAGGAATCTTGGCGAGATAAGCATCGGTAACCTCATTTTGGGCTTTCACCCACTCGGCTGTAGCCTCAGAGCGGTCGTCTTCGAGCCAGCGGTAAGGGTCGCTAACTGAAGTTCCGAAGTATTCATCGGTCACGTTCACGGTTTTCGTAATGGGATATTTTATTTGTGCAGTTGCCATGCTGCCTGTAATCAAAAAGCTCATTAATAAAATGCTGTTGAATTTCATATAGTTAGTAAATTATTAAATTCTATTGAAAAATAAAGAAACATCAATCTGCGCGTCATTTGAAGGGTAGATTTCAATGACTATCGAAAATAAAGTTGGTCAATGTCTGTCCCACCGCTTTAAGTGTGGAAACATCTATGCAGCTCATATCGTCGGCTGAAGTGTGCCAGCGGTCGAAGAATCCCGAGTCGCCGTCGGTGCGGTAATCGATAATGTCGATACAGGGTATTCCGGCACGGTTTATGAACACATGGTCGTCGGTTACTCCCCCTCCGTCGGTCATTTTGAAATATGTGCCATAGCCCGATTTAATGGCGGTAGTCCACACAGCATTGACTATGCTTGGCGCATAGTGTTGTGAATAAAATTCGCGTGCAAAACAAGCACCTGAAGCCCCTACCATGTCGAGCAGTATTCCGAATGCAGGGCGGTAGCCGTCGCGATGAGGGTGCTTCACCCAGTGCTGAGTGCCGAGTGCCCAGCTCGACTCGTCGTCGGAGTTGTGGTTGCCCCAGTCCTCGGCATCAACCAAGAGAATATCTATTCCGCAGCCCGGATTGTTACTCGAGAGCAGACGAGCCAATTCGAGCAGCACTCCCACACCGCTTGCACCATCGTTAGCTCCCGGTACCGGCATTTTGCGCTTGTCGGGGTTAGGGTCGTTGTCGGCCCACGGACGGCAATCCCAGTGTGCAAGCAGAAGAATGCGCTTGGCTGAATCGGGATAGAACTCGGCAATGATGTTGCGGGCATTAAGGTGCGTGCCATCGAAAGCAGTCAGCGCACAATGTTGTTCAATCACTTCAGCACCGTAGCCCTTGAGCTTTGCAACGAGAAAATCCCCGCATCGGCGGTGAGCATCGCTGTTGGGCACACGCGGACCGAAGTTGCACTGCGCTTGCACGAAGTTGTAGGCACTATCGGCATCGAAAGTTATGGCTTCAGCCGTTTCCTCTTCGTCTATGGTGTGGCTCCCGGCTGCATTCTTTTTGGCTGAAGAACAGCTCAACACGAGCAAAACCGGCAACAATAATCCTGCAATGAGTCGAAAAATTTTTATATCCATGAAACGTCCTTTTCGCTATTAATATGCTACTATATATAGCATAATATAAGGCAATAAACCTATTTCACTTGCAAAATTACTGAAAATCTCCGTAATTGCCGAATAAAAAGAAGAAATTAAAGCAGGAAAGATTCCAAGAATAAGTATGTCGTAGAGTCAAGCAGCACATGAAATGTGGCTACTTGGCTCTACGTTGGCACAATTTCGGCTTTTTATTTGAATATATCGTGAATTTTTCCGAAATTTACGATGAGTTTGTGCATGGGTGTGATGACAGTAATCGATGGGTTGGTTTTCACTAATTTGCTGAATATTTGATTTATATGCAAATGTTCATTACAAATATTTGTGGAAATCAATTCAAATAATAAGTTAATATGATTAACTACTCTCAAACGGCTCATCATGCACAAAACAATTGTATTGGTTAAGGAAAAATGCGGAAATCACCTTAGATATGTGTGAGCTATATCCTGAAATAAAAGCAAAACTACAAAAATTATTGGCATGATACATTATTTTATGGCATGGGGCGAGAATGCTCTTGGACGAAAACTCGTATATTCACCTGCCGGTCTAAAAAAGGCTAAATACGTGCTCGAAGTGTTATCTCGAATTGATAAAACAAGGGTTGCGTCGTTTGCGTGTGGAGGGGAAAAGTGGAATGGATTCTATCGCAGCAAATACACGCTGACAGAAAATAATCAAGAGATTTTTTATTGTTCCACATTCGGCTCTTCGAATAAGCATCTCAGGAAGTTGGAACATTGGTATAATACCCTACAAATGATTATTTATTTATTAAGAATACCAAAGCACGACATAGCTGTATTTTATCATGAGCGTTATTTCCGTCATGCAATGCGCTTTTGTAGGTTATTACGTCGGACTCCAAAATACGTCTTACAAGTAGAAGAAGTTTATACCTTCGCAGGCAATTATTCACAAAAGCGGATAGACAATGAGTTGGCATCATTCAAAAATGCTGATGCATATATTTTGGTGAATGATATTATATCTTTGGTTTTGCATTTAGATAGTTCGAAGCCGTCGTGTGTTTCTTATGGTCCGTATAGAGTGCAGTCTCCAAGTTGTGAACAAACGCCTACCGACAATAAGATTCATGTGGTTTATGCCGGTATAATCGACCGAATTAAGAGAGGAGCGGAAATGACTGTAAAGGCATCAATGTTCCTGCCCGCTAATTATTGCGTTCATATTGCGGGATTCGGCAATGATGACGATATTGCTTATTTATTATCATTGATTGAAGATGCTCGTAAAGAAAGTAAGTGTGAAATTATATTCGAGGGTTGCCTAAGCGGAAAAGATTATGATGAGTTGATGAATAGATGTTCTATAGGACTTTCAACTCAGGTTTCGGGAGAATTCAAGTATTCCGACACCAGTTTCCCCTCAAAGGTTATTAATTATTTGTCATACGGAATGACTGTGGTTTCCACAAGAATCAAAGTATTGGAAAAGAGTAGGGTTGCCGACCTGTTATCTTTCTATGACAATGATAGTCCGAATCTCATAGCAGAAGCCATTCTCAAATGCCCGATAATTGATAAAGAAGTTGCGAAAGACAGAATACATGAATTAGACAATCAATTCGAAGCAAATCTCAGGAATGTCCTGCGGTGTTTGCAGCGATAATTTATAAGATATATCCTCTACGTATTCCATTAATTTGCAGGATATTGTGTTAATGACATCTGAAATGCTTTTCTATCGGAAAATTAAAGGATAAAAACGTTACAAAAGACCATTTTTATGGATAATAAATCTTCTTTTGCCATTGTGAAAGACTCGATAGTTGCTTTATTGGTGACTTTGTGCTTCAATGCCATTGAGGCTCAAGAACTTTTGCTTCGCTACGACAGTGCATCGCGCTTCTTCGAGGAGTCGCTTGTGATTGGCAACGGACGAATGGGTGCAGCCGTGTATGGCGGCGTTGAGGCTGACCGTCTTTCGCTCAACGACATTACTCTATGGACCGGACAGCCCGTTGCCGCATCGACCACCGATTATAGCGGCTGTCTTGAAAAAGTAAGAGATTATCTTGATGCCGATGACTATGAGAACGCCGAAAAAGCCAATATGCTTCTGCAAGGTCCCTACAGCCAGAATTACCAACCTCTGGGCAACATCACCATTCGCTATGGCTCTGAGAAAAGTGAGAGAAAAATTGAGCGAACTCTCAATATTAGCTCGGCTATTGCTTCCACGGTGAGCACAAGTAGCTCGCTACGCTGCGAGCGCGAGTTTTTTGCGTCATCGCCCGACTCGGCAATTGTAATTCGGGTGCATAATGTAGGGGAAAAGGCTCTTGATATAACTTTGGAATACGACACGCCACTGCCTCACACCACTATCGCCGACAACGATGCACTGACCATCGACGGATATGCCGCCTATAACTCTTTTCCGGTTTATTACCGCGGCATGCCCGACTCCTTAAAGCACAGCTACAATGAACACCGCGGCATTCATTTCCGCACCATCATTTCTGCCAAATCGCTGAGCGGGAAAGTGCGGACAAACGGCGGCGTACTCAGAATTCAAGGCGGCGATGAGGCTACCATATTTGTGGTGAATGAAACGAGCTTTAATGGTTTCGATAAAGACCCGGCGGCGTCGGGCAAGGACTACAGGGCTATGGCTTCGAGCCGCATGGCAAGAGTAATGGAAAAGCCCTACGAAACGTTGAAAAAAGAGCACATTGCCGATTATCAACATCTTTTTAATCGTGTGTCGCTCTGCTTGGGAACTACAAATCCCCACATAAAGGCTCTCCCCACCGATATCCAATTGCGCCAGTACACCGAGCGCTGTCAGCCGAATCCCGAACTTGAGGCGCTTTATTTTCAGTATGGCAGATATTTGCTTATATCTTGTTCGCGCACACCTGCCGTACCCGCCAATCTGCAAGGATTGTGGAATGAGAAGATTCTGCCGCCATGGAGTTGCAACTACACCACCAACATCAACCTTGAAGAAAACTACTGGCTTGCCGAGAGTACAAACTTATCGGAACTGCATACCCCGCTACTCGATTTCATAGCCTGCCTTGCGGTGAATGGCAAAGAAACCGCCCGAAATCTCTATGGCATAGAGCGCGGCTGGTGCCTTGGTCATAATTCCGACATTTGGGCTATGACCTGCCCCGTGGGGTTGCAAAAAGGCTCTCCGCAATGGGCTTCGTGGAATATGGGCGGAGCGTGGTTAGCTTCACACATTTGGGAACACTATGCTTTCACTCTCGACACTGATTTTCTTGCACACTACTACAAATACTTGAAAGGTGCGGCTGAGTTTTGCATCGACTGGTTGGTAGAAAAAGATGGATATCTGATGACTTCGCCCGGCACATCGCCTGAGAATAAATTTGTGTATAAGCAAGGCGTGAATCTTGCCACATCTTATGGCACAACAGCCGACAATGCAATGATTCGGCAATGCCTGCTCGATGCCGTAGAAGCGGCAAAAACGCTTTCAGTCGACGAAGATTTCATAGCTGAGGCTCAATCGGTGCTGAAGCGATTGGCTCCTTACAGGATAGGTAGCCGCGGCAGTCTGCAAGAGTGGTGGCTCGATTGGGAAGAGAGCGAGCCTTTGCATCGGCATCAATCACACCTTTACGGACTATTCCCGGGCAATCACATAGATGTGGAATCAATGCCCGAACAGGCACGCGCCTGTAAGCGAACTCTTGAGCTTCGCGGTCCCGAATCCACAGGCTGGAGCACCGGGTGGAGAGTAAACCTCTATGCTCGCCTCAACGACGCCAAAATGGCTTACTCCACCTATCGACGATTACTTAAATACATCAGCCCCGACAATTATCGCGGCGATGATGCCGTGAGAGGCGGAGGAACCTACCCCAACTTGCTCGACGCTCACTCTCCGTTTCAAATCGACGGCAACTTTGGCGGTGCTGCCGGAGTGGCTGAAATGCTGTTACAGTCAACACTGCATACTATTACCTTGCTACCGGCTCTTCCCGAAGAGTGGGAATCGGGGGCTGTGAAAGGTTTATGCGCTCGCGGAGGCTTCACGCTCGATTTCTCTTGGAAATGCGGCAAAGTGAATTCTCTCTCCATTCATTCAGTCAAAGGCGGGAAAACCACCATCAACATCAATGGAACCGCCACCGAAGTCTCTCTGAAACCCGGTGAAACCCTGAAATTCGCACTATAGAGCTTAATATTATTGATTATAACACCGCTCTTTTGGTGGAAATTTGCCGAAAAAGCGTTTTTTTTGTAACTTGCACTCAAATTCACTGAACGATGGATATTTTTAACCCCTTTGCCCGTCCTCTATATGTTATGCTCAAGCCGGCAGGCTCGCTCTGCAACTTGCGCTGCAAATATTGCTACTACCTTGAGAAGCAGAAACTTTATAGCAACTGCAAGAACCAAATAATCACCGACTCATTGCTCGAGAAGTTCATCAAGGAGTATATTGAGGCGCAGACATCTACAAGTGTGCTCTTCACTTGGCATGGCGGCGAAACACTAATGCGCCCCATAGCATTCTATAAGCGTGCTCTTGAGCTGCAACGCATATATGCTCGTGGTCGACGCATCGACAATTGCATACAGACCAATGGCACTCTGCTAACCCCGGAATGGTGCCGATTCTTCAAGGAAAACGGCTTCTTGGTGGGTGTTAGCATCGACGGACCGCAGGAATTTCACGATGAATATCGTCGCTCGGCTACAAATCAGCCTACTTTCTACAAAGTGATGCGTGGAATCGACATGCTCAATAAATATGGCGTGGAGTGGAACGCCCTTGCCGTGGTCAACGACTTCAATGCCGACTATCCGCTCGACTTCTATCACTTCTTCAAGGAAATAGGCTGCCACTACATTCAGTTTTCTCCAATTGTGGAGCGAAATGTGGAACGTGCCGACGCGCTACACCTTGCCCCGGGCATGCAGGAAGGGGGTGAGCTGATAGATTTTTCGGTCACACCCGAGCAATGGGGCAATTTCCTGTGCACCATATTCGACGAATGGGTGCGCAACGATGTGGGTGAATACTATATTCAGCTTTTCGATGCTACTCTCGCAAACTGGGTGGGCGAGGCTCCCGGAGTGTGCATTCTCGCCAAAGAGTGCGGGCACGCCGGCGTAATGGAACACAATGGCGACGTGTATTCGTGCGACCACTTCGTGTATCCCGAACACCTGCTCGGTAACTTGCGCAACAAGACTATCACCGAGATGATGTATTCTACAAAGCAAAACGCATTTGCCCGCATGAAGCAGCAGATGCTGCCTCAGCAGTGCAAGGAATGTCGTTTCCTCTTCGCCTGCAATGGCGAGTGCCCCAAGAACCGTTTTGTGCGCGACCGCTACGGTAACCCGGGGCTTAACTATCTATGCGCAGGCTACCACCGTTTCTTCTCTCATGTAGCACCATATATGGACTTTATGGCTAATGAGCTGAAAAACCACTGCGCTCCCGCTAACGTGATGCAACAATTTGCAAAGAAGTAAATGGTAGCTGCAATAGGCGGCATTATCACTTGATGCCGGTGAGGCGACGTATTTTTGCCGGAAGGTCGATGTTATTGTTCAGTCCGCCGAACTCTTCGGCTCCTACTCCTATTGCAAATACCGGAGTGAAATCGCCTGTGTGATTATGCGACGTCCAGCCTATTCCCGTGCAGTGGTCGAGAACGTCGAACACGGTAGCCACAAATTCGCTGAATGTAGCATAGAGCGTCTTTTCATCGGTGCTTTTGCGGTCGATAAATGTCTTGTTGAACTTATCGCGAAGTTGCTTATCGCGCTTGGCATTAACTTCAATATAGCCATAAAGTCCGAAATTATCTTTCAGATAGCTTCGCATTTCGTCCCACGTGATAGCTTGGTTGCTCTTCATAATTTCGCTACACTTGCGTTGCAAGGTTTCAAGCGAGATGCGCTGAAAGTCGAAATTTCTCAAATTAATATTTTTAGGACCTTTCTCCACACCTAATGCCATTCCACCGGTGTTATGGTCGGCAGTCACAATAATAAGAGTTTCATCGGGGTGACTAAGATAGAAATTATATGCCACAGCAATAGATTCATCGAAGTTCACAATCTCTTTCACCACCGTTGCTGCATCATTGGCATGAGCCGCCCAGTCGATATTTCCACCTTCAACCATTATAAAGAATTTATCGGGCGACACCTTTGAAAGGTGCTCTATGCAAGCCTTGGTGATGAAAGGCAACTTCAAGTTATCAGCCACGCTGTCGATAGTGTAGCCATTGTGCTCCACCGAGGTGTCAGTGTTCAGCAAGAGCAGTTTTTTGCAATTTTTAGCTTTCTCATAGCCTTTCGGACCATTGGCAATAGTGTAGCCGTTGGCGTCTATCACTTTCAGCAGGTCGGTTTCTTTTCCGCTCTTGTCTTTCAGCCCGCGGAGCTTTGTCCCTACAAACATATCGTAGCCGCTTTTGGCAAGGTCAAGACCTATTTCATAGAATTTCTTGCGGTTAGGCACATGAGCGTAGAATGCCGCCGGAGTGGCATCGTCCACAGCCACCGAAGTGGCAACAGCCACGCCATAGCCCATATTCTTCAATTCGTGAGCCACGCTATAGCATGGCACGGTGTCGGGATTCATGCCGAGCATGTAGTTGCGAGTCTTTGTTCCGGTAGAAAGAGCCGTTCCGGCAGCCGCAGAGTCGGTAATCTTGCTACTTGCCGAGTAGGAAAGAGCCACCGATGTCACAGGAAATTGCAGCATTGTGAGATGCTTTCCATCGGTGCGCACGGTGCGGTTATATGTATCGGCAGTGAGCACATGTCCCAATCCCATTCCATCACCGATGAAATAGAAAATATATTTCGGTGTTCCTGCCGAGAGTGTCAGCGTCAAGCCGACGAGCATTGCAAAAGAAATAAAACGTAAATGCATAAGAATATAAATGTTTATTGTTATTTTCCTTAATTATTCATTTTCAGCATATCATCAATTATGTGACGGTCGTTGCTCAGCCGTGGCACCTTGCGCTGCCCGCCGAGCTTCCCTGTGCTACCGAGCCAGCGGTCGAAAAGCCCCTCCACTGCTTCCACTATCGTTAGGCGGTCGAGGAATATGCTGCCCGAGCGTTTTGCTTCATAGTCGGAATTCACGGCTTGCAAGTGCTTGTCGAGCAGGTCGGCAAAACGTTCCAAGTCGGCAGGACGGCGATTGAACTCTATGAGCCACTGGTGGTGTCCGTGCTTGTCGCCGCAGGCATAAACCGGAGCTGCGGTGTAATTGGCAATCATAGCTCCCGTGTCGCGGCAGGCACGCTTTATTGCCTCATCGGCATTATGCACCATAAGCTCTTCGCCGAAAGCATTGATATAATGCTTAGTGCGCCCGGCAATCTTTATTTTCACCGGCGACGTCTGCTCAATGCGCACCGTGTCGCCTATTTTATAGCGCCACAAGCCGTTGTTGGCTGAAATTACAAGCGAGTAAGTTTTCCCTTGTTCCACCTCCCAGA
>CAMEKH010000036.1 GCA_945921235.1 uncultured Prevotellaceae bacterium
ATGCTGCAAAGATAGATATTTTTTCTTTAATCCCCCACTAATCTTCCGCTGAGCCACGATTATGGTTAGCCCAACACAGTTAGCGCCGGAGGTGCTGGGGTATGTGATGTGAAATCCTCCGGGGCGTAAAAAATAAAAAACCATCGGGGCTTCACAGCGGCGATGGTCTCCTTTTTAATAGTGCTATTATTTTCGAGTGCTATTATATTGATTGTCTTTTCTAATCTTTAGCTTCAGCGAATTTCTCTTTCGCTACTTCAAAAATCCTCGATGCGTCGAAATAAAACCCATCGGGCGATTTCTTGCTTGTCTTATTAACGGAAATGTAGTCGATATTATTGTCTAACTCTTTATGACCTGTCGCCACATATCCGAGGAAATTCAAGAGGTCATATTCATGATTCGGTGAAATCACCACCCACGGACTCTCTTTTGTTCCATTTCCCGAGGAAAGAATTGCTGCCACAAGATGATTCAATCTGTACTGCCGAATCGATGCTCGAGCGAGCTTTTTCTTTTCTTTCAGTGCAAAGATATAAAAATTCATTTGACGAAAGTCAAAAATATTATCATTTAACGTTTTTTCGGCATATTTTTCAATTGAATCGCATTCGGCGCGCGTAAATTCTTTCTTATAATAAAGCGGTTCTATCGCCTGAGAGAATTCCGATTCGCGAAACGGATTGTAATCCTCTTGGAACGTATAACCATAATATAAGTGCCTATAGCCCTCAAATCCAAGTATTGTGTCGTTGCTCAAATAGGATTGCATTAATTTTGGGTAGAAATATTTCGACTTGGGATTTATTATTTCTTCCTTGATTTGGTCGAAATCCACCTTCTTAACCTCAAATTTCGGGGCTTTTTGGCAGAATGCCTGAATGCTAATAAATATAAATAAAAAAAGTGCTATGGTGTGCCTCATCTTCCTAAATTCTTTATAAATCCTTCAATGGCTATTCCTATTATCGCTATGGTGACGATAATCTTCAAACCTTTTGCACAAAAGTAATGAATAAAAACGGAAGAAGGAAATTTTATCCAACATCCTTTAGGAGTTCGGGTATATGCCAATTCGCCGAAAATTGCTCCAATTATCGCACATAATATCATCACCGAGGCATCTACCGACATTCCCACAAGTAGCCCTGCAAGCGAGCCTAAAGTGATATATAAATTGCCTTGCAGCGACTTGTCGGGCTCACCTTTAGGCGATAAAAATCCTATTGCCGTAGCTATTAATGCCGCTGCTCCCCAAAACACGAAAGTGCTGACAGGCAAGCAGATATACACACTAAAATGCAATGCTACAAGAGCCGTCCAAGCCACCACTGCCGAGGGTAGCGACTGTCTTGCCGTGAACACGAGCGACACGGCGAGCAACAAAATACCGATAATGAGCAAAACTATGTTCATAGCTTACACGTCCTATTTTCATTGAGCTTGCCGACGCAGTGCATAGCAAGCAGATAAATTTTGAATAATTAGCATTCTTTATTCTTTCAATAGACATCGTTCACGCACACTTCACTTCTTCTCCTTCACTTCTGGGTAAGCTATGCGAGTGTGATAGATTGTGCGCAATCTGTCGATGAACGTTTTCTTAATTTTCTCCACATCTCTGAAGCTTATTGGAGAGTCCTTCATCAGCCCGTCGGCTATCTGCGAGTCAATTATGCGGTTCACCAGCGAACTTATTGCCTCGTCGCTATGGTCGGTGAGACTTCGCGATGCCGCTTCAGTGGCATCAGCCATCATGAGAATCGAGGTTTCTTTCGTCATTGGGTTCGGACCGGGATAGGTGTAAGGCACGGGGTCAATAGTTTTGCCGGGATTAGCATTCTGTGCTTGAGCATAGAAATACTTCGCCTTGCCACAGCCATGGTGCTGAACTATGAAATCCATAATAATCTGCGGTAGCTTGGCTTTTACCGCCCGGCGAAGTCCGTTCTGCACATGTTCAATCACTATGCGCGCACTTAAATCGGGAGTGAGGGCCTTGTGTGGATTCTCGCCTCGCTGATTCTCGGTAAAGAATGCCGGATTATCAATTTTTCCTATATCGTGATACAACGCTCCCGCACGTAGCAGCTGAGAGTTGGCTCCTATAGCATGCGCCGCCTCGGCTGCAAGGCTCGACACCTGCATGGAGTGCTGAAATGTGCCCGGGCACTTCTCCGACAGCTCACGCAGAATGGGATTATTCACATCGGTAAGCTCCACAAGCGTAACCGTCGACGTGAAGCCAAAGAGCTTCTCTATGAGGAATATCAGCACATAGGAGAACGATAGCAACACCACATTGATTCCAAAGTAGCCAAACACGTTGCGGCTCACGGTGCTGAAATCGCCTTCAGTGACCACATGCACTGCTACGTATACCAACGAATACACCATGAAGATGTAGATGGCGCACTGCACAAGTTGCGAACGCTTCGACAGCTCTTGAACGGTGATTATTGCCGTCACTCCGGCTAAAAATTGCAGCATGATGAATTCAAGTGCAAAAGGCACTATGAGTGAGCATATCAGCACTACCTCGATATGGGCAAAAAGTGCCGTGCGCGAGTCGAAGAAAGTGGTGAATATCACCGCTACCACAGCAAAAGGCATAAGATATACACCCATACCAAGTGTACTAATCACCATAAATGATGCCACGATGAAGAGCACCAAGAACGATGTGAGAAATATCATCTTGCGCATATTCTCCAATATTCTTCGCCTGAAATACGCAAGAAACAGAAATAGTGCCCCTATCAGCAACGATATTAGTGCTATCTGTCCGAATATAGTGTATTTATAGTCTTCACGCTTCACAAGGCGGTCGGCGGAAAGCTGTTCATAAGTCTTCAGCAACTCAAAAATCTGCGGAGTGACAATGTCGCCACGGTCGACGATACGCTCACCTTTCTGCATCACGCCAATCGGGGCAAGAGCACGCTGATAGAGCTGGTCGAGCATTCGTTTCGATTCCACCGAATCGCACACCACATTAGGCATAAGATAGCGTGTAATCATCACCTTGTCCATTGCCGCTTGCGTCTCGGCATCGGGAAATACAGAATCGATAAGAGCGTAAGCCGAGCGCACTGACCGCATTGAAGCGGTCGACACAGGTTCTGCCACATTATTCACCAGAAAGCGCACTTCGGGCAGTGCTCCCTCCTTAATACAGTCGAAAGTGGCATTATCCACAATTCCGTCAACATAGATGCGCCTCACTTGCTCCACGAGGTGATTGCGCTTCTGTCCGGGAAGCGATGTAGCCGACTGAAGAGCGCTCGACAATTCAAGCACCGCTTTGCGGTCGACAGAGTTGTCGTGCTTGAAAATAGCCACAAACGTGCGGTTTATGCTGTCGCGTTGCTTCTCGGCACTCGCCGAATCGAGATTTATAGGGATATCGAAAGGGGCTGTAAGTAGCGAATAGTTCCACGGTCGCCCGAGGGCATAATTGTAGTCCACTTTATCCTCATGAGGTATAAAATAAGAAATCAGGGCAATAGCTCCCACTGCAAGCAGCAGCCTCACCACAGTTTCCTTTCCGATGCCAAAAATCTGCTTCATATCTATTTTTATAAGAAAAATATTCCGTAATCAGTAACAAAAGCGGCAGCCACCGCATCAGTTCATTCGAGCCGCAGAGTTCACTCCTTCCACTTTCTTCACCTGCTTGCAAAGATGCGTCAATGCATTTGTGTCCTCCACAAGCACCGTCAGCTCACAACTGAAAACGCCCTCATTGGCGGCAATGTTCAATCCGCGAATATTTATCGCCATGTTAGTGGAAATGATGTAAATCAGCTCTTGGAGTATTCCCATACGGTCAATTCCCTCTATGTGAATCGAGGCAAGGAATGTGGCGCGCGATGTGTCCCATTTCGTCGACAGCAATCGGCCTCCAAAGCTGCTCTTGAGTCTCATGGCATTAGGGCATGTGAGCTTGTGCACTATCACATGGTTCTCATCGTCGATATATCCCAGCACATCATCGCCGGGAATCGGGTGGCAACATGGCGCTATTTTATAATTGCTCACCCCGTTTTCGGTCTTGAGAACGTAGGTTTTCTTTTTGTCGATGTTTTCATCTATTTTCGCCACCGTGTCGACCTTTTCGGTGTTTTTAGGTTTGCTTGCAAAAGGATTGCGAAGAATCTTCTTTAATATTCCTCCTTGACTTTGACCGGACTGCTTTATGCTGCTCACCATGCCGGGTGAAAGAGCTATCTCATTGCAGCCAATAGCAAAAAACAGTTCATCTTTGTTGTGCAAATGCTCCGAACCGAGCACCTTGGTTATCACTTCATTAGTAACTTCCACGCCATTATCACGCATATAAGCCATGAATTCCTTCTCTCCGCGCTCTATCACCGCCCGGCGGTCGCGACGCAACGCCGCCCTCAGGCGTGTCTTACCCTTCGCCGTGGCAAGGAAATTTATCCACTCGGGCTGTGGCTGCTGTGAGTGCGACGTAAGCACCTCAACTTGGTCACCGCTCTGCAATTTATGCGACAGCGGCACTAACTTGTGATTCACCTTTCCGGCTATGCAGTGTGTGCCAATCTCGGAGTGTAGATTGAAAGCCACGTCGAGCACCGAGGAATTGACGGGCAGCGTCATCAGCTCACCTTTTGGAGTGAAAATAACTATCTCGCTCGAAAAGAGATTCAGCTTTATGGTGTCGAGAAAGTCGAGAGCGTTAGGCTCGGGATTTTCAAGAATATCTTGAATGGTCTTCAGCCACGATGCCAGCTCCGACTCCTCTTCGCCTTCGCCTATCTTGTATTTCCAGTGAGCGGCAAAACCACGTTCTGCCATCTCATTCATTTTTTCGCTGCGTATCTGCACCTCTATCCAATTGCCGTCGGGACCCATCACCGTGAGATGCAGTGCCCTGTAGCCATTAGCCTTAGGGGTGCTCAGCCAGTCGCGAGTGCGGTCGGGGTGAAGGCGATAAAGGTCGGTGATTTCGGAATATATGTTCCAGCAGAGTTTCTTCTCATCGGCATCATTATCGCACTTGAACACTATTCGAGCGGCATAAAGGTCGTAGACCTCTTCGAATGGAATGTGCTTGGTTTCCATTTTGTTCCAAATGGAATAAGCCGACTTCACGCGGGCTGTCATTTCGTATTTCAGCCCCATAGCATCAAGACGCTCGCGAACGGGAGCAGCAAACTTCTCATACACGGCATTGCGTTGACCGGCGGTAGCTGCTATCTGCTCATTTATTTGCTTGTAGATTTCGGGGTGCTCATATTTGAAACTTAAATCCTCAAGCTCCGTCTTTATGGCGAAAAGTCCGAGTCTGTGCGCAAGCGGAGCATAGATGTAGAGAGTTTCGCCGGCTATCTTATATTGCTTGCTCGGGAGCATCGAGCCAAGTGTGCGCATATTGTGAAGGCGGTCGGCCATCTTGATGAGAATCACGCGAATGTCGTTGTTCATGGTGAGGAGCAATTTGCGGAAGTTTTCAGCCTGTGCCGATGCTCGGTCGCCGAAGATACCTCCCGAAATCTTCGTCAATCCCCCCACTATCTGTGCTATCTTTTTTCCAAATTGCGATTCGATGTCTTCCACCGTGTAATCCGTGTCTTCCACCACATCGTGGAGCAGTGCCGAGCAAATGGAGGTGGAGCCGAGTCCTATCTCCTGACTCACTATGCGCGCCACGGCAATCGGGTGGAGGATATATGGCTCGCCCGAACGTCGCCGAATACCCTTATGGGCATCTTTTGCGAATTTGAAGGCACGCTCTATTATTTCGACTTTCTTCCGGTGATTACTCGCAAGATATCCATCGAGCATTTCTTGAAAAGCCTTATTTATCATTCTTTCCTCTTCCTCGGGCGTAAATTTCTTAGTTTCCATAAAGCATACCCATTAAAATTCAATAAAAAAAACCTATCGCAATCGTTATAATGCAAATTAACTACAAATTTAATAACTAATTATGAAATTTCCCATAGTAACACTCCTTTTTTACAATCACTATTTCTTGCAACTGCTATTCGCTCTGCGTGAATGAGAAAAGCCTTTGCCGCAAATAGGCGCGGGCAAAGGCTCAGATTTCTTTAATTTGTGATGCGGAATTTCTATTTTTCAGTGGTGGCAATCATCAGAATGAATAGCCGATACCTATCGAAGGGCACCACGCTGTGGGATTATAGCGCGCAGTGAATGTCTTTTCGGGATTGACCGGCATTCCCGCACTTGCCAAGCCGGCAAGAATAAGGTCTTTGTAGGTGTAGTGCCTCTCACCTCCGCCCACTCCGGCTATAAATGCGCATGCCACATCGATGCTGAGATTTTTTATCGGGCGGAAAGATAATCCGAGCGATGGCGAGAGCTTGTCTTTTCCGGGAGTTTCGGGATTATAGTAGTTGTCGTCGACGGGTGTGCGGTCGAAAGCCAATCCGGCACGCACGTCAAGACGCCCTGTCACTGCATACTGAGCACCGAGGCGCACAGCCCACGCATTGTGGTAATTCTTGGTGAGATTCTGGTTGAAAGCCGCCAACTTTTCGTTAATGAATTCAATATTAAGCTCTTTATATGCATTCCAGCCTGTGAGCTGAGCATCGAGTGCGAGTAGCAGCCTCGGCGAGAACTTATAGCTTGCTCCGAAAGTCAGCACATAGGGCATAGGCATCTCGGCTTTGAAATTCGCTGAATTTATCAAGCCTATTTTGCTCTCGAGCACAGTTTCGGCAATCTCGTTGGCATAGCTCACACGGGCATCGCCGGCTTTCACCTTAGCCATCATCTTTGAGCGGAACGATGCGCCCACAGTGAGATTCTTTGTCACATCGACCATTATTCCCACATTGTAGCCGAGAGCCACCTTGGCTGTTCCTTTCAGGTTCACCGAAGCCGGTGTGGTGTTGCCAAACGTATATGGCACGCCTTGTGCGGCGAGCAACATATCGGTGGAAGCACCGCTCACCAAACCTTTATCCAAGTCGACCGAGCCCCATGCAATCATCAGCCCGGCACCCACGGCAATGCGGTCGGTGATGCGCCATGCCACAGTGGGCTGCAACGAAAATGTTTTCAGCGACACGCGTTGCGACAGCTCTGCGCCAGCCCAGTCGTTAGTCCAATTGATTGAGCTTCCGTAGGGAGTATTAAGTGAAACGCCCACTTTAAGATTATCGTATATGCGAAAAGCCGAGTAAAGGTAGAGCGGGGTGCTCACCTTGTTGCTCGTTTCCCATTTGCTTCCGTCGGTCATTTCCACAGTGCAGAATGGCGATGTGGCAGTGACTCCTGCCGATATATCCACCGTCTTGTCCATAAATGCCATTCCTGCCGGATTGAAATGCTCACTTTCAGCTCCAAGTTTCATTGCCACACCCACATGTCCCATGCCGAGTTGGCGTGCGCTCAGCGTGTTCACCTGATAGCCTTCGGCTGAAGCCGACACCGCCACGAGCATTGCGCCAAGCATTAAAGAAATTTTCTTCATACCTAATGTAATGTTGTTATTCTTTTGTAAATATCTTCACCATCAGTTTTCTGCAAATTTTGAGGCATAATAAATTTGCGTGCAAAAGTAAGGATAAAACCCACTTTGCACGCAATTACTTAATAATACTTAGCTATTATTAACTATACCTATATTTCGGAAAAAGTGTTCTAAACTTCTGGAAATTCAGCAATTCCTCTTAAAAAATTAACACTTGGCAAAAAACAATGTTAAATGCATGATTACTTCATCACGAGTAAAAAACACGCCGTGCACTAAAGGATTAAGCACAGAGTAGTTATGCATTGAGTGCCGCCTCAAGTGCATTGAGTGCTTTCAGCAACGAAGCTCGTGGCGTAGCCACATTAAGCCGCATGCAGTTCTCACCACCGGCGCCAAAGATAGTTCCGTCGTTGAGTGCCAGATGCGCTTTCCCTACAAATGTTGCAATCAGTTTGTCATGGCTCATTCCGAGAGCCGAGCAATCGAGCCACACGAGGAATGAGGCTTGGGGACGCACAGGGCGCACCCCGGGCAATCGCTTAGCACAAAACTCCTCCACGGCAAGAATATTATTCTCAATGTAGGCCTTGCAGCTATCGAGCCATGCGCTACCGCATTTGTAGGCTGTTTCGGTGGCTATTGTTGCCACAAAAGTGGGGTCACTGAATTCGTTGGCTGCAAGCCAGCCGAAGAATCCGCTGCGCAGAGCAGGATTTTTCACCACGCACCAAGAGCTGACGAGTCCGGGAATATTGAACGTCTTCGACGGAGCACCAAAGGTGACCGCAACCTCAGCGGCTTCATCACTCACCGTGGCAAAAGGAATATGCTCGTGCCCGAACAGTGCCAAATCACCGTGAATTTCATCACTCACCACTATCACGCCGTATTTTTTGGCAAGAGAAGCTACCTCTACAAGCGTTTCACGGCTCCAAGTGATTCCAATAGGGTTGTGAGGATTGCAAAGAATCATCATTCGCGGGTGCTCAGCGGCAAAAATTCGTTCCAGCCCTTCGATATCCATGCAGTAGAAGCCATTGGCAGCACGCAGCGCATTATTCACCACAACTCGTCCGTTTCCCTGCGCAACGGCACGAAACGGGTGATACACAGGCTCTTGAATAACCACTTTATCGCCTTTGTCGGTGAAATAATTCAGTGCAAAGGCTATTCCCTTCACCACTCCCGGCACATAGCACAATTCCTCACGCGAAAAGGTGAATCCGTGCATATTCCGCTGCCAGTCGATAATCGATTGCCAATAGCCATCGGCAGGACAGCCGTAGCCATAGACGCGGTGGTCGACACGCGCACGCAACGCCTCCGTTATCTCCGGGCACACTTCAAAATCCATATCGGCAACCCAAAGCGGAGTCAAATCGGTTCGTCCGAAGTGCTCCTGCAGTGCGTCCCACTTCACGCACGAAGTGCCGCGCCGCTCCACTATCTTGTCGAAATTATATTTCATAGTTCGGTAAATTTTCGATGTTTCACAAAGATACGAAAAATATTCAAAAGTATCCCCGACATCGACACCGATATAGGCGGCAACGCCGGGGATATATGCATAAATCATCGTTTCAGCCGACTTGCAGAAAGTCACGCCGAAGCCGCAATTATTCCACAGTCCAAGTTTCGCCCGAGAGGACAAGGTCGCGAAGACACTTGATGTTCTTCTTGGCACGCACATCGTCCACCTGCTTCGCCACTTCCTCATCGTAGGTAAGCGACTCCACATCGCGAATCACGCCCACAGCCAGCGGCAGTTCATGACCGTCCATCATAGCAAGCTGCTGATGCAAGAAATTCGACTCACAATGAGCATCGTGCACAAGCACATCGTCGATAGTGTAGCCATCTTCACCTAAAGTCACAGCCTTCAGTCCGAAGCCGTCTTGCACTATACCGCGGTTCATCTCCTTGCCGAAAAGCATCTTCTCGCCATGCACAAGGTGAATAGTGCGGTCGGCACGCGTTTCGCGGTCGGTGATAAAATTGTGGATTCCATTATTGAAAATCATGCAGTTTTGCAGAATTTCCACCACCGAGCATCCTTTGTGACGAGCGGCAGCCACCATTACTTCCTGCGAAATTTTCAGCTCCACATCAATACTGCGAGCAAAGAAAGTGCCTCGTGCGCCAAATACCAATTCAGCAGGAATAAAGGGGTCTTCGGTAGTACCATAAGGCGATGATTTGCTCACAAAACCGCGGTCGCTGGTAGGCGAATACTGACCTTTGGTCAATCCGTAGATTTTATTATTGAGCATAAGGAGGTTTACATCGACATTGCGGCGAACCTCATGAATAAAGTGATTTCCACCTATTGCCAATCCATCACCGTCGCCGGCAACTTGCCACACCGTCATAGCAGGATTAGCCACCTTGAAGCCGGTAGCCACAGCACCTCCACGACCGTGAATGGTGTGGAATCCGTATGTGTTCATATAATAAGGCAAGCGCGAGCTACACCCTATACCCGAAATCACAGCCGTGTTATGCGGAGCTACACCAAGCTCAGCCATAGCCTTGTGGAGCACATTGAGCACTGCATGGTCGCCACAACCAGGGCACCAGCGCACATATTGGTCGCTCTTATAATCGGCGGCAGTATATTTATTCTCTTCCATAGTCATCAACCCTCCATAATTTTAGTTACACCATCAACAATTTCCTGCACTAAGAATGGCTGTCCTTGCACCTTGTTGATGCGCTTGATGTGCACCATAGGATGCTTGGCTTGCAGATAATCGGCAAACTGACCGTTGTTAAGTTCAGCCACCACCACGTTCTTGTAGCGGCTTATAACATCGGAAGTATTAGCCGGAAGCGGGCAAATATAGCGGAAATGAGCGAAAGCTACACGGCGTCCAGCAGCATTCAGCTCCTCGACAGCCGAGTACAAGTGTCCGTAGGTACCGCCCCAGCCTATCAGCAGCGTGTCGGCATCGGCATCGCCCATAACCTCCACTTCGGGAATATCGCCAGCAATCATATCGATTTTATGCTGACGAGCCGCCACCATACGCTCATGGTTGGCAGGGTCGGTGGATATTGCGCTTGTGCAGTAGTCCTTTTCCAATCCGCCAAGACGATGCTGGAATCCGGGTGTACCGGGCACAGCCCAATAGCGCACTTCAGTAGCTTCATTGCGCATATAAGGACGCCAGCCGTTCTCGAGCATCTCGGGACGCACGAAATTAGGCTTTATGGCAGGATATTCATCGTCGTCGGGAATACGCCAAGCCGATGAGCCGTTGGCGATAAATCCGTCGGTGAGCAGAATAACCGGAGTCATGTGCTCAATGGCAATGCGTGCCGCCTCAAAAGCCATGTTGAAGCAATCGGTAGGCGATGCAGCGGCTACCACGGCAAGCGGCGACTCGCCGTTGCGCCCGTAGAGAGCCTGTCGCAAGTCGGTTTGCTCGGTTTTTGTAGGCAATCCGGTTGATGGTCCACCGCGTTGCACATCGATAATCACAAGCGGCAACTCAGCCATCACTGCAAGTCCTATACCCTCGCTTTTCAGTGCCAATCCCGGACCGGAAGTGCTCGTCACGGCAAGATTACCGGCAAACGATGCACCAATTGCCGAGCACACGCCGGCAATTTCATCTTCCATCTGGCAAGCTTTCACACCGAGGTCCTTGCGCTTGGCAAGTTCATGCAGTATATCAGTAGCCGGAGTGATAGGATAACTGCCAAGGAACAGTGGCAGACCGCTCTTCTCCGATGCGAGGATAAGTCCCCATGCAGTAGCGGTGTTACCATTCACATCGGTATATACTCCGGGGCGAATTGCATCGCTCTCAATGCGATAAGTCGACACCGAAGCGTGGATATTATGCCCGTAGTCGTAGCCTGCGCGCATCACTTTGGCATTTGCCTCATAGATTGCAGGCTTCTTGGCAAATTTATTATGGAGCAAGTGCAGTGCGCTCTCAAGCGGGCGGTCGAAGAGCCAGCACACCAATCCGAGTGCAAACATATTCTTGCACTTCATCACACTCTTGTTGTCGAGTCCGCTATCGGCAAGTGCAGCCTTCACCATAGTTGTCATAGGCACTTCCACCACTTCACCTTTAAGCCCAATCTCCTTGTATGGCTCATCGGTGGTGTAGAGAGCCTTGTCGAGGTCGGCTTTCTTGAAAGAGTCGATATCTACAATTGCCACTCCTCCATCTTTCAGGAATTTCACATTCTGCTTGAGTGCGGCAGGATTCATCGACACGAGCACATCGGCTTTATCGCCGGGAGTATAGACTCCCTTGCCTATATGCACTTGAAATCCCGATACTCCACTTAGCGTGCCTTGCGGGGCGCGCACTTCGGCAGGATAATCAGGGAAAGTGGAAATTTGATTTCCCACGCCTGCCGACACATTCGAAAAAATGTTACCCGCCAGCTGCATGCCGTCGCCCGAATCGCCCGAAAAGCGCACGACTACACGGTCGAGAACCTTCACATTTGTCTTTTCCAACATACTTTTATTGCGTATTTGTTCTTTATGTTGAGTTGTTTTTTTATTTATTTAATTCCTAATAAGTTGGCATAAAAACTAAATGCCAAATTTTCGGCAAAGATACAGCACTCGGGCGGTAAAACCAAATAAAACGAATATTTAATTAGCAATTATTGCTACGAAAGTTGTAATTTTGCGCTTGATTTCATTCAATGCTATATTATGGAGAAAATTGAACTGAAAAATGTGCTCCCGGCAGTGTTTGCCGGTCGCGACGACACCGGCAGCGATGTGTGGCTGCGCAACGTGGCTTTCGAGCGCGGAAAGTATTATCTCATTTCGGCTGAAAGCGGCACGGGAAAGTCATCGCTATGCAGCTTCATCTACGGATACCGCTGCGATTACTCCGGCTTAATAGCTTTCGATGGCTCCGACATTCGCCCGCTTGGCGTGAAAGCATGGTGCGACATTCGCAAATCTCACATCGCTTATCTGCCGCAGGAGTTGCGCCTTTTTCCCGAACTTACGGCAATGGAAAATGTGGAGCTTAACAATCGGCTCACCGGTTTCAAGACTCAAAAGCAGATTCTCGACCTTTTCGACACTTTCGGCATTCCCGAAAAGGCTCACAGCACAGTGTCGCGCCTTTCGATTGGGCAGCAACAGCGAGTGGCTATAATTCGCACTCTATGCCAACCCTGCGACTTCATTTTGCTCGATGAACCTGTGAGTCACCTCGATGCTGCCAACAATAAAATTGTTGCCGACATTATTACCGCCGAAGCTCGCCGACAGGGCGCCGGGGTGATTTCCACATCAGTGGGCAACAATGTAGCTATCAACGTTGATAAAGAATTTAAGTTATGAAACTGAATAGTGGAGGTATAATGTGGAAACTGCTGCGCAAGAATATTAGCGCAGCCCAATTGACGGGGTTTGCTATCGCCAACCTCATTGGATTGACCATTGTGATTCTTGCAGTGCAGTTCTATGGCGACGTTAAGCCTGTTTTCGACGATGAAGAGAGCTTCATTCGCCGCGATTTCCTTATAATCACTCATCGAGTGACGGGTATGGGTGCTTTGATGGGCAGCAATGCCGTGTTCTCCGATGAAGCTATTGCCGATATCGAGCACCAGCCGTGGGTGCGCAAAGTGGGACGTTTCACCACATCGGGCTACAGTGTCTATGCATCTGTCGGACTCGGAGGCGACGGTCGCAAGCTAAGCAGCCAGATGTTTTTCGAGTCGATTCCTTCGGAGTTTATCGACGTTGACGCCGCCGACTGGAATTTCGACCCCAAGCACCCGGTAGTGCCCGTAATAGTGTCGAAAGACTATCTCTCGCTCTATAATTTCGGCTTTGCCGCTGCTCAGGGAATGCCGAAAATCAGCGAAGGAATGGTGGGAATGATTCCGCTAATGTTCACCCTCACGGGTGCCGGGAACAGCGAGGTTATTCCCGGACGAATAGTGGGATTTTCAAGCCGACTGAACACGATAGTGGTGCCTGAGGAGTTTATGCGCTGGAGCAATGAGCGATACTCGACAACCCCATCGGCAGCGCCCGCCCGACTTATTGTGGAGGTAAACACTCCCGGCGACATGAAAATCAAGCAATACATGGACTCTCATAACTATGAAATTGCCGGCGACAAAGTTGATAGCGGCAAAGCCAACTACTTCCTGACGGTGATGACCGGAATTGTGATTGCCGTGGGGGCACTAATCAGCTTGCTGTCGTTCTTCGTGCTTATGCTGAGCATTTATCTGCTCTTGCAAAAGAATACCCGCAAATTGCAAGACTTGCTGATGCTGGGATACTCTCCCGCTGAGGTATCGAAACCCTACATCAACTTGGTGATTGCTATCAACGCATCTGTCATGGTGCTCTCAGTGATACTTATGATTATCGGCAGAGCTTATTATATGCCCTTACTCGAGGCTTTCGGCAGCGTAGGTGGCAGCCTGTGGCTTGCCATTGCCGTTGCTTTCACTATTATGGCACTTATCACAGCAGGCAATGTGACAGCCATTCGCCGGCGCATTTCCACGCTTTGGCGTCAAAAGGAATAAGAGCGTGTTCTAAACGCCGGCTCAATGGAACAAACGAGGGTTAATTTACGAGAGTGAACTGCGTGCTATCGACCTTGCAAATCGGACAGTGATAATCCTCGGGCATTTCGCCGTCGAACTCTGCAATGTATCCACACAAGTTGCAACGATATTTGCGCTTTGCCGCAGGGGCAGTAGCTTGAGCTACACTGTCGCGCGACTCCACGTATGTGGGTGCCGTCTTCGGTGCTTTCCCTTTCACCACGCGGTGATAGTAATCGTAGGTCATCGGTGTGCCTTCACCCTTCACGGTGTCGATAAGGCGTGCCATTACTACAACGTGGGTTTCATTATCCACAAAATTCAGTGCATCGAGAATCAATCTGCCGGCAAACACGCCTTTCACTATCGGCGCTCCTGCCACTACATCATAGCCGTAATCGGCATATTTATCAACATTCCTGCTGCTGCAAAATCCGAATTGCCCTATTACCGAAGTGTCGCTCTCCTCGGCTATAATCGAAAGCGAGAAGCGACGATTGCGCTTTATTGCCTCAAGCGTATAGTTGTTCTTATTCAGCGAAATAGCCAGTATAGGCTTCTCGCTTGTAACTTGAAAACAGGTGTTGATAGTACACCCTACAGGGCGGTCGCCGTCCATGCAACCCACCACATAAAGTCCGTAGGAAATCTTGAACAATACAGTTATATCCATAATCCGATTTTTTATGCGTTGATTTAATTGTTGATTTTAATTATGGCAAATTTACACTCTTTCATAAATAATTACAAAAATTGCTCGATAGATTTTTTCTATCGGTCGATAAAAAAGCATAAAAAAATCCAGCTACACATCACGCGCCACTGGATTCCTAACCTATGATTCACTTATTTGTTGTTGCATATTGTCAATTTTTTTCTTTCTGTGCTATATAGTCGTTGAAATAATAATTTGTCATTTTTCAATTATAGCTGTTTTATATCGACAATATTTTATAGTGTATTTAATGAATGGGATGATATTCCACAAATGCTTCAATCGCCTCATAAGAAGCCAAACCGAGGGCACTGTAAAGCTGTGCCGTGCTGCGATTACGGTCTTCGGCACGCTGCCAGAAGAGGCGGTCGTCGTCGCCGAGGAATGGCGCGTTCTCCATCTGCGATTGGTGCTTCAAGATGGAATTACGCTTGAACCTCAATTCTTCGGGACTGATAGGCACAGCCATCTCAATGTGGTCAATTTCCCATTCAGCCCATGCTCCACGATACATCCATATACGACATTCTTTCATCCATGGCTCGTCGAGCAACTCATCGACTGCGGCAAGCACAGCATCGGTGCACACTCGGTGCGTGCCGTGCGGGTCGGCAAGGTCGCCCGCCACGAAAATCTGATGCGGCTTCACATCGTTAATAAGTTTCTTCACGATGTCCACATCGCGGCGTCCGAGGTCACCTTTCTTTATTGTTCCCGTCTCATAGAAGGGCAATTCGCAGAAGTGGATATTCTCGGGCTTAACGCCTATATAGTAGCATGCGGTGGTAGCTTCGCATTGGCGGATTTTACCTTTCAGATAGCGCACGGCGTCGATATCGATGTCGCCGGCATGCTTCTTGTTGATAAATCCGTGAATTTCGTTGCTCAATCGCTTGTAGGCCTCGGTGTCGATACCGAATTTCTCGCCTATGCGGTCCATAAGCATCACATAGCGCATCATGTCCTCATCGCCCACGGCAATATTACCCGATGTTTCGTATGCTACGTGCACATCGTGGTGCTGGTCGACAAGTCGCTTCAGCGTGCCACCCATAGAAATCACGTCATCGTCGGGGTGCGGGCTGAACACAATCACGCGCTTTGGATAAGGAGTGGCGCGCTCCGGACGATTGGAATCGTCGGCATTAGGTTTGCCGCCGGGCCACCCGGTGATGGTGTGTTGCAGGTCGTTGAATATGCGTATGTTCACATTGTAAGCCGAGCCGTAGAGTGCCAACAGCTCGCTTAATCCATTGTCGTTGTAATCCTTGTTGGTGAGTTTGAGAATAGGCTTCCCTGTGGTTTCACACAGCCACACAATGGCACGGCGAATGAGCTTGTCGCTCCAATCGCACGATGTTACTTTCCACGGGTGACTTATTCGAGTGAGTTTCTCGGCTGCCGGAAGGTCTATCACCATCTTTGCATGACGATGCATCTGCAAGAACGATGCCGGTGTCTGGTCGTTCATCTTTCCTTCCACAGTGTTATACACTAATCCCGAGTAGTTCTCGCCCCATGCCATGCATATCACTCGCTTGGCTGCCAAAATATTGGAGATTCCGAGGGTGACTGCTGTGGTGGGAACTTCTTCGCAGTGATACGACATCGATATCATCTGCCTGTTCTCCGGGCTGAGTAGCATAAGTCGGCACGACGAGTTTGCATTAGAGCCTTGCTCATTGAATGCCAATGTGCCGAGCTTACCAAGCTCGCAAATCAGCAAGTCAATACCTCCATTGTCCTCTATCTCGGCTTCATAGTTCTTGCAATATTGATGCACATCTTCCATCGTAGCCTTATCACCAAATGTGTGGATATTGCTTTCCTTTATATCCACTTTATCGAGCAATGTGCTCTTGAGGCGAGCTATTGTGCTCGGTGATTTGGTGGAATCGATAGGGAAAAAGTCGCCTATATTGAAAACGATTACCTTGTCGAAGCTCACTTTTCCTTTCTTGTAAAGCTCCACAAGCTCCGAATACACGCGCAGTGTGTTATCTCCGGCTCCCAAACCTATAGTGCAATGTCCTTTGGTGTCGACCGACTTCTTTATTACATCGGCTATGTCTTTTGCCACCTCACACGCTCCTTCGAACGATGACTCGAAGATTTTGGTGTACATCTTCTCGTTTCGCGTCAGCGAAGCAAGCTCTATTTCGCTTGCCGGAGCATAGTAGCGCTGCGGTATTCGCACAAGTTTGATTTGTGAACTTAGATTCGTTTTCATCGGGTATATAAAATTTTGGTACAAACGTACAACAATATTTTATATTAAAATAATTAATTAACAAAGGTTATGAATTAATATCTATTTTTTAGACTTTTTAATCCACAATCTCAGTTTTACAAAATTACTACATTTATTTTATTTTGCAACATATTTTTCATGAATTTACACAATGATTTATAAAAGATTTTTCACTACCTTTGCCTATCTCAACTACAAACCAAATACAATTACAACTACAATTACAACTATGAGATTAATTATTCAACCTGATTATGAGCAAGTATCGGAATGGGCAGCCAACTATGTGGCATCGAGAATCAATGCGGCAAAGCCTACTGCCGACAAGCCGTTTGTGCTCGGGTGTCCCACCGGTAGCTCACCGCTGGGAATGTATCGCCACCTTATCGAGCTTAACAAAGCCGGGAAAGTGTCGTTCAGCAATGTAGTAACTTTCAATATGGACGAATACTGCAACCTGCCTGAAAGCCACCCCGAGAGTTACCACTCTTTTATGTGGAACAATTTCTTCGGACACATCGACATCAAGCGTGAAAACGTGAATATTCTCAATGGCAACGCCGAAGACCTTGAAAAGGAGTGTGCCGACTATGAGGCTAAAATTGCTTCTTACGGTGGCATCGACTTGTTTATGGGTGGTGTTGGACCCGACGGACACATTGCATTCAACGAGCCGGGGTCTTCGCTCACTTCGCTCACACGGCAGAAGACTCTCACGCAAGATACGATTATAGCCAACTCTCGCTTTTTCGACCACGACATCAACAAAGTGCCTAAGACGGCTCTCACCGTGGGCGTAGGCACCATTATGAATGCTAAGAGCGTGATGCTAATTGTGAACGGCTACAACAAGGCGCGTGCTTTGCAGCATGGCGTGGAAGGTGCTGTGTCGCAAATGTGGACAATCAGCGCTCTGCAGATGCACCGCAAAGCGATTATAGTGGCCGATGAGGACGCTACTATGGAGCTGAAGGTGAGCACCTACCGCTACTTCAAGGACATTGAGGCAAAGAACCTCGACCCTAAGACTCTGCTATAAAAGCATCTTAATTACCAAGCAATAATTTAACCGCCGGAATGGCGACTCGGCTACAATGCCTGTCATCATTCCGGCGGTTGTGTATTGTTAGGCTTTCAGCCTATTTTGCGTGCTTCAATCAACTTGCACAATCAGGAAATTCGACATCTCCCAGAATCGTGTAGCATTGGTTATCTTCAGTGTCTTTATGCCATTGTTATCTTGAATTTCATAAGAACCGGCAGGGTGCTTGCTGAGCAATTTGGCTTTCTTGGAATGGAGCGGAATCACCGAAAGCGAGCGTTTGTCGGCTTTAGTGAAATAAGACATTTCATAATCGCTCTCCATGATTTTCGTCTTGCGCAAGAAGCCGCTTTCTATGATTTTATTGTCTTTAAGCTCCTTCTTCGAGCCGACTACGTAGTAGCAAGTGTTAAGCTCATTGGCAAGGCGTGTAGCTTCTTCTTGAGCAAGTGCCTTCTGTGAGCGTTCCGAGGCGTTGACACGCGACAATGAGTCGACACGCGTGTTGAGTCCTTCAATCTTTATGTTGGCATTGCGCAATTCCTCCTGCAAGCTCGAGATTGTAAGCTCCTGCGACTCTATCTGCTTCTTCAGCCCCTCAACGGTCTTCTTCATACTCTCGCTGTAGGCCGACGACTTCTTCAAGCGTGCCTCGAGAGCATCAAGCTTCTTGCGGCGAGCCTCAAGAGCCTGCTGAATGGCTATCATATCATTTTTTATTGCTTCTTTCTTATCGGTGGTTTCGCCCGAGAGATTAGAAGTGGTGAGGATATTCTCCATATCCTTTATTTGCAACATTCCATCGTTGATTTCAGCCACAAGGCTCATCAAGCTGTCCTTCTCGGCATTCACCGTCTGCAATGAATCACTCAACTCGGTTATCTGCGCATTCTCTTCCTCGGTGTTACCGCTTTTACTTCCGTTGCATGCCCCAAGGACCGCAAGCCCCATGCATGCAAAAAATAGAACTTTCTTCTTCATGACTTTAAAATTCTTTATAATAGTCGAAAAATTAAATAGTTTGTTTACTCTTCGTTTTGTTCAATGCAGTGATGCTTGAAAGATGCATATTTATCCACTTTCACGGCTACCTCTGCGCTCTTTCCCTCAACCACTATAACAATCTCTCCTCGCGGATTGTTCAGGGCGAAATAGTCGACAAGCTCGGCAAGGGTGCCATTGTGGGTAGTATTGTGCACCTTCGATATTTCGCGACACACCGATGCCTCCCTGTCGGCTCCGAATGTAGCGGCAAACTGCTGCAAGGTCTTGAGCAGGCGCATGGGCGATTCGTAGAAAATCATAGTGCGCTGCTCGTCGGCAAGAGCTGCAAGT
>CAMEKH010000037.1 GCA_945921235.1 uncultured Prevotellaceae bacterium
CAAATCGCCGATGCGCTTGAAGTTGTCTTTCGTGCTCATTATCGCTTCTCCACACACAAAGCCTATCAGCACATGGGCTATGGCGGGCAAGGTGCTCAACAAGCCTTCGGGGTCGAAGGCAATGTTCACGCCATCAACCACAAGTCCGTGATATAAGTGGCTTTCTCCAAGTAGCGCATTATCGACTATGTAGATAATATTCTCAGCAGAGAATTCATATCCATGCCCCACAAGCAGAATCACACTATAGACGACAAGTATTCCTGCTATTACCCACGGTATGAGCTTGTGCCTGATGAATACCGCCACAAGCGATGCAGCGCAATAGCACAATGCCAATCGGGGCAACACGCCCACAAGACGCAAGTGGCTGAAGCTGTTGGCGGCATCGGCAAGTCGCTCGCTGAGCGGTAGTGCCACATCGGCGCGCGATAGTCCGTAGCAGAAATTGCTGAGCCATGTGATGAACAATCCTATAAGGTAAATCAGCACCGTGCGGCGAAAGACCTTCACCATGAGTTGTTTCGATGGCTTGAAATCGAATTTCTTCAGCGAAAAATACGTGGAAATTCCCATTATGAACATAAAAAACGGGAATACCAAGTCGGTAGGAGTCAAGCCATTCCACTCAGCATGTCGCAATGGTGCGAAGATATTACCCCATGAACCCGGATTATTCACCAGTATCATGCCGGCTATCGTCACACCCCGCAATATGTCGAGCGAGAGCAATCGTCCTGATGGTTGTTTCATTGTCATTTCTTTTTTGTGTATTTATTATGTTATTTAACTCTTTTCGATTCCGTACACTCATCTACCAGATACACTATCGATTGATATGGCACTCCGGTATTGGTGTAAAGCCCTATCTCGCAGGTGCGGCTGTTGGAGAACCCTCGCTTCACACCTGCCACCTCAAGCTGCCTGCGAAGTTTGCGCAGTGCCCAAGCATTCACCTCGGGGTGCGTGAACCCTTTGTCGCCTGCAAATCCGCAACAGCCCACTTCCTCGGGAACTACCACGTGCGTCGAGCAGCGTTTTGCCAAGCCTATTATCTTATCGGCTATCCCCATTTTGCGTGTCGAGCAGGTGATGTGAACAGCCACCGGCTCATCAATAGGTTTGAATTCAAGGCTATCGATTACAAAATCGTGTATGAACTCTGCCACTTCCCACACTTTCACTTTTGTCATCTTCTCACGCATGCGGTGCAAGCACGGACTCTGGTCGCATATTATGGGATATCGCCCGCCGTCCGACGCCTTGAGCAGCGCATCTTCAAGCTCCGCCGTCTTGCGGTCGGCAATATCAGCCATTCCCTTGCTCTCCCATATAGTACCGCAGCACAAATTATTCATTCCTTCGGGGAACACTACTTCCCACCCGGCTTTCTGCATGAAATCCACCACCTTGTCCACCAAATCCACTTTCACCACATCGGTTTTCGCCACACCCATTGTCTGATTGATACAACTCGGGAAGTAAACCACTTTCTTGCTGCTGCATCTCAGCGTGTGACTGCCAGAATAGTGTGCCCCGGGCATCGAAGGGGTCCACATCGGCAACCCTACTTTGTGCATAGCCTTGCCCACCGAGCGTGTGGCTGAATTGCCTATCACGCTCTGCAACGTCCCTGCCGCAGTGAGCACAGGGCGAAGCATCTTCTCTATGCGATAGAGATTGTTGGCGGCATAGTCGCCTATCTTATATCCTATGCTACCTTTAGGCAACTGCTCGGCGCGTAGGTCGTGAATCATCTCGCCTACATTAATTTTCATAGGGCATGAAGTGCTGCACAGCCCATCGCCGGCACAGGTGGCATTGCCATAGTAAGCAAACTGCTTCTCAAGCCGTTTCAAGCGCGCATCGTCCTCGCCGGTAGCTCGCAAGCGCGAAATCTCACGCTGCACGATAATGCGCTGACGCGATGAGAGCGTGAAGCCGCAAGAGAGGCAATTCACCTCACAGAAGCCACATTCTATGCACTTGTTCACATGGTCGTTGGTGAGTGGCATAGGCTTGAAATGCTTTATGTAGCACTCATCATCATCGTTGAAAATCACACCGGGATTCAGCAGATTCTTCGGGTCGAAGAGCTGCTTCACCTCTTTCATTATTCCGTAGGCTTTCTCGCCCCACTCTTTTTTCACGAATGGTGCCATATTGCGCCCGGTGCCGTGCTCGGCTTTCAATGAGCCGTCATACTTATCCACCACAAGCCGCTCCACAGCCTCCATTAGCTCTTTATATTTCTTCACCTCGGCTTCATCATCGAAAGATTGCGCTATGATGAAATGATAATTGCCTTCAAGTGCATGTCCATAGATGCACGAATCATCATATCCGTGCTCCACAAGCATATTGGCAAGGTCCTCAGTGGCATTGGGCAAATCTTCTATGTGAAATGCCACATCTTCAATGATTACGGTGGTCCCGAGCTTCCGGGTTCCTCCCACCGACGGGAATATTCCTGAGCGAATTGCCCAATACTTTGAGTATTCGGCGGGATTATCGGTGAATTTTGCCGGAACATATAGCTTGAAGGGCTTCAGAATCTCCTCTATGGCGGCAATGTTGCGCTCAAGCTCCTCCTTGGTGTCGGCTTTTGTTTCCGTCAACACTGCAGTAAGACCCTCGCCGGTTGTGTCGTTGACCGACGACAGCGATTTCTTGTCGAGCATCTCGGCACTGTGCACCGGTCCGTTTTTCATTGCCACTACTGCCTCACACGCTTCGCGCATATCACTGAAATAGAGCATTGCACTTGCCGAGTGCTTATATAGATGTCCGGTCGACATCTTAAACTCGCTACCGAAGCCCAACGTTCCCTCCGAACCTACCATAAGGTGCGTTATTATCTTAAACGGGTCGGAGTAGACTACAAATGGATATATATTCAGTCCTGTCACATTCTTTATGGCATATTTATGCTTTATCCGCGCCGTAAGTTCCTTATCGGCTACGATGCGGTCGCGCAACTCTTCGATTTTCTTCACAAAATCGGCATGTGTGCGCTTGAAAGTGTCGCAACTGCGCTTGTCGCCGGTGTCGAGAATCGTTCCGTCGGCAAAAACTATGCGCATCGACTGCAGCACTCGGTCGCTATTGGCATGAGTGCCGCAATTCATGCCCGAGGCATTGTTCATCACTATACCTCCCACCATTGCCGACTTCTTCGACGCCGGGTCGGGCGAGAATATCTTGCTGTAAGGCTTCAAAATCTCGTTCACCCGCTCTCCGACGATTCCCGGCTGCAAAGTTATTGTTTCGGCATCGGCAGACACCTCATAACGTTCCCAGTTCTTCCCTGCCACAATAAGAATTGAATCGGTGATTGCCTGCCCCGAAAGGCTCGTTCCCGCCGCACGGAATGTAACAGGCAACCCGTATTTGTCTGATAGCCGCAACAGCCTCGACACCTCTTCTTCATTCTTCGAGCGTATAACTATCTTAGGTAGATGACGATAGAACCCGGCATCCGTGCCCCATGCGAGGCAATGCAGGTCGTCGGTGTAAATTCTGTCTTTGTCGATGAATTCACGCGCATCTTTCAAGAACTTTCTATATAGCTCGTCCATAATCGTTGTTTTTTCAATGATAACGCCAAATTTAGGCTATCATTGCATTATTTGTATAAATAATACTTTGCCGATTTGACTTTAAATGCATCAATATCCTTATTCCAATAGTCGAGAATATCGTCTACTTTATAGTTTTTAGTGAAGCGTAAGCGTATTTGGTCGCTTCCACACACTTTATCGAACATATTAAAACGTTTCTCTGCTCCTTCAAGTTCAAAGGCTTTTTTCTCGGGATACATTTCTGCCAACACTTGCATGGCATAGAATTGAATCAGCGAGAGCGGTGCATCGAGCGCATCGGTGATGTAAATATGCACGCCTTGCAAGTTCTCGCCCTTGCCGGTGCTGTAGAATGGCTTGTAGTGTATGGGGCGGAACGCTACTCCGGGCAATTGCAGCTCATTCATCTTTTGCGTAAATTTCTCGGCATCAATCCACGATGCTCCGATAATCTGGAACGGGAGAGTGTAGCCCACTCCTATCGATATGCAATAAAGCTCGCCAAGGATTCCGGTGGCGGGATAATAGTCGCTCACATCGGGATTGGGAATGTGGGGCGAAGGCAAGAGCCACGGCATCTCAGTCTGCCTATAGTTCATGTAGCGATGCCAGCCGGTCATAGGCACCACAGTGAGTTTCACCTTCTTGCCTCCGGCGAGCATACCCTCTTCATTGAGCATTATAGCAAGTTCGCCGGGCGTAAGACCATAGATATAGGGTATAGGAAACTGGCTGACAAACGATGTGAAGCCTTCTTCCACCAAGTTTCCTTCCACCTTGTAGCCGCCAAGCGGATTCGGACGGTCGAGAACCACAAATTCCTTGCCCTCCTCGGCGCATGCTTCCATTGCCACACCCATTGTGCTGATGAATGTGAACGAGCGACAACCGATGTCTTGAATGTCGTAGACGAGCACATCAATATCCTTGAGCATCTCCTTTGTGGGCTTGCGGGTCTTGCCATAGAGCGAATACACCTTCACTCCGGTTGCCGGGTCAACCGAGTTATCCACTTTATCTCCGGCATGCACATCGCCGCGCACTCCATGCTCAGGGCCGTAGAGTGCCACAAGATTCACGTCATCGGCTTCAAACAGAATGTCGACAGTCGATTTCAGTTTGTTGTCCACTCCTGTAGGATTGGTTATCAAGCCCACACGCTTGCCCTTGAGCGGAGCAAAGCCGGCGTCGCGCAGAGTTTCCACTCCCGGCTTCACAAGTGCACTTGCCACCACCGCAGTAGCTGCAAGCACTATTGTTATTATAGTTTTTTTCATAATTTCCTGTTCTTTTTATTTGGTTCCGTAATTCGGGTCAATTTTGCGGTCGGCAAAATATGTTATTATCACCGTAGCCACACAGCAGGCTATTACCATCCAGAAGAACAATGCATAGCCCAGCATCTCTTGCAAATATCCGGCAAACATACCCGGTATCATCATGCTGAACGCCATAAATGCCGTGCAAATGGCATAGTGCGACGTCTTGAATTCTCCTTCGGAGAAATATATCATATATAGCATATATGCCGTGAAGCCGAATCCGTAGCCAAATTGCTCAATGGCTATGGCAATGCTTATCAGCACAATATTGGTGGGAAGACACTCGGCAAGATACACAAATGTGAGGCACGGAAGTGTCATGCCAGCTGCCATCCACCACAACGACTTCTTCAAGCCCACTTTCGATGCATAAAGTCCGCCCAATATTCCGCCTATGGTGAGGAATAGAACGCCTATTGTGCCGTAGGCAAGTCCCACGTTCTCTGTTGAAAGTCCGAGTCCGCCCACATCGCGCGATGCCACAAGAAATGGAGTGCACATCTTTATCAGGAATGCCTCGGGCAATCGATAAAGGAGCATAAACAAAATAGCAAGAATCAATCCTGGCTTGGTGAAATAGGTCACAAACGTGCGTCCGAATTCTTGCATTATCATCTTTGCACTCGTCTTCTCGGCTTCGGGCTTCTTTTCAACCTCCGGATGCGGCATGAAGAATGTGTGATAGAGTGTTACTCCGCAGAATAGTACAGCCGTCACAAGCAGTGTTATCTGCCACGACATAGGGATATTTCCGGTGTTGGTTTCTATTAGTCCGGCTATATACACAAGCACTCCTTGACCGAAAATCGATGATAGACGGTAGAACGTGCTACGTATGCCCACAAATGCCGCCTGATTCTTCTGCGTGAGCGCAATCATATAAAATCCGTCGGCGGCTATATCATGTGTTGCCGATGCAAATGCCGTGATGGCAAACAGCAACAGCGTGATTGTGAACAGGCTGATTGGTGTCTGCCCCGATGCTATCAACTCCGGCTCGGGGTGAGGCATGGAGAGTGTCAGTAGCACGAATGCCGCCGACATTATAATCTGCATGGCGATTGTCCACCAGCGTTTTGTCTTTATTATGTCCACAAACGGACTCCAAAAAGGCTTGATTGCCCACGGCAAATAAAGCAAACTTGTGAAAAGTGCCATTTGCCCATTTGGCACGCCCATTTTTGCAAACATCATCACTGAGATGTTGTTCACTATGAAATAAGGTATTCCCTGCGCGAAATAAAGTGTAGGCACCCATACCCACGGCGATATGTTCTTTAATTTATTCATGATAGTTGTTTGTTAGTATAGCGTTGTTATGTTGGCATTAATGAAGTAATGTAGTAATATCTCTTTATAATTGTAGCCTTTCTCACCCATCACTGCAGCACCTATCTGGCAGAGACCCACGCCATGCCCCCAGCCTGCCCCGCGAAGCACAAACTTCTGCGGAACGCCACCGGTTACGTCGTGTCGCTCCACTATGAATGCCGAGCTGTAAAGATGCGACGGCGACAGCGTGCGGCGTATTTCAAGCTCTTTGCCTATGGTGAGTGTCTTTTTCGTACCCACAATTTTCAGCTTATACAGCCTTCCCGACGTGCCTCGCGCCACCGGCTGCAAATCGAGGATTTCGCCATAGTCCACGCCCGAACGGCTGAATATCAGCTCTGAAAGTTCTTTCTGCGTGTATTCCACCTTCCAGCGATAAAAGTCGGTGGTTTCTTGGTCGTAATTATTGAGTACCTGCGATAGAATTCTCGTGTCGGTAGTATTGCAGTGTGCCTTCGGTGATGTGAGAATCCACTCTTCGGCATTTACCTCTTTAGTCAAATCCGGAAAGTTCATCTCATCTGCCCCATCACGTCGAGCTTCGAGATAATCATAATGCTTTGGCTCCCAGCAATTTTCAAATTCCTCATACACTCCGCCGCAACACTTCGAGAACCGCGCATCGCATAGTTCGCCTCCATAGGTGAGTACTTCGCCCCATGTGGCTTTTATGGCATCACGAACCCGCTCGGTCGATTCACGGGTTATGCCTTGATAGCGCTGACAATGGTCGTCGGCACACACATCGAAGTTCACATGGTCTTCACGGTCATACCACTTTATCATCTCACCTTCATCGGTGTCCTCAGTGGACTTGTACTCCTCCTTTGCCTCTACTATGCGCTTGTTCTTGTCGATTTGAGCAAGTAGCCAACTGCGTGAAATCACGGCATGTGCCTTTAGCAATTCCAACGAAGCTGTGGCACTCATCTCCGAGGATATCACACTTTGCAGATATTCCTCCACCGACAGCACATTTATAGCCGTCAACTTGCCATTCTCTACAATCAAGTGCAATGCTCCGCGGAATTTTTGGTTCTCCTTGCGCTCCCAGTGAAAATTAACTCCTATCGTAACGTCCTTCAGCTCAAAGGAGTCGTGCTCGGCATCTCTCGGCTCAAATATCACCTTGTCGGCACACACACCGTTCCACATCACTTTGCCGTCGGCTGTCGCTTGGGCATGCTGCTCGCCGGTGACTATGCCGCCACCCGAAAGCGAATATTCTCCTAAAAGCACGAAATTCACTTCAGGCTCGTTCATTATGCCTACTTTCACTTGAGGTACTCCACTCATATATTTCTATTTGATTTTTGTTTTGTTTTTAATTCTACCGACGACGTCGGCTGCGTAGCTTTCGCCTATGCACACTTCATCGAGTATAGCTTGTAGGTCGGTGGCTGTCAGTCTGTTGTAATCCTCTTTCAGCGGGGTAATAAACACGCCCCCGAGGTCAACTGATGCCGGCGATACGAGAATACGCTCATCGCCATGCGCATAATAGCATGCCGGACGATGCTTGGCGCGCGGAAAGATGATTGTGGTCCACCCTTTGTATTTTTTCCAAATGCAAAGCACGTTAATCATCGGTTCTTTTCCACATTCGGCATCAAGAGCATTGTATAAAGCCTCGAAAAGCCTTGCTCCGGATTCGATGTCGAACGAGTCAACGACAAATGCCATTCGCCCTAATCCCCGCACTATTCTCAATGCGGCTTTTTCGCCATCTTGTGCCACTATTTCGCTTTCACAACTTTCCACCTCAGCCTCTATGGGCATTATACCACTCGTGCCGGCTTGGAAATGGGCATGGTCGGGAGCCGACGCCCCACATTCGGGTCCGTTGTAAAACACGGTGTAGCCTGCAAGCACCGATGCCAACTGCATCATATCGCGAAACCGCGATATGATGCGTTGGTCTGTGTGCTTCACCGTAGGGATTGTGAAATGTACGGGGAATATGGGATAGGGATTCACTATGAGTGTGTAATCGCGCCACGCTATTCCTCGTTGCTCGGAAGGTCGATTCTCGGCACATAGGAAACAACGCCTTGCGGCTATGCTCTCCTTGTCAATGCGTGCCGATGACGAACGCAGTCGTGCCGGATTATATTGTATCTTAAATTCGGCATTCATCACTCTCACCTTCCGTTCTTCCACTTCACTAAGAGCTTCATAGCCCATGCGTAGCATTGCCCACTCCTTTTTCTGAAGCAGAAACAATTCCTCAGCCGACTGACAGCAAAGCTCTTTCATAATAAATTCCCCTACTATGGCGTTAATAGCTTATTTCTTGGAGTTCTTGGCTATGCGTGCCTTTAGCTCCCAAGTGCGAATACGGTCCTTGTAGAGGTTGTTGCGATTCATCTTCTCCACATCGAGTGCGGCATCGCTGTTATCGTCCCAGCGACGGCAAAAATATACCGATGTGTACACACGTCCTATCTGATAGTTGCGCGACATGTTCAAGCCGAGCGCATAGTCCTCACCATAGTTCACACACGGAAGTTTCACCGTGCGAAGTATCGGTGTGTAGAATGCTCGCGGTGCACCGAGTCCGTTGATGCGAAGTGCATTGTTTCGTCCGTTCTCGGGTGTCCACTCTTTGTGGTCCACAAGACCGGGAGGTATGATGTTCTTATTAATATCTGTCAGCGTGTAAGAGCCTACTACCATAGCACAATTCTGCTCATAGAAAGCATTTACCATAGTGGTAAGTGTATTCTCATCGGAATATACATCATCGCTGTCGAGCTGAACGCAGAATTTTCCTACTTGCGGGTGATGCGCAGCTACATTCCAACAACCGCCCACGCTGATATCACCGGTAATGAGATGTATCACTTGTGGATTATTGCCATAACGCTCTTTGATGATTTCTGTGGTGCGGTCGGTGGAGCAATTGTCGATTACTATCACATTGAATGGGAACGTCGTCTTCTGCATCAGTGCAGAGTCGATAGCATCGGCTATAGTGCGCTCGCGAGTGCGAACCGGTATGATTACTGATGCTTCTACAGCAAATTTATCTTCGCCGAACTCAATGTGAGTGAACTCGGGGGCAAGGTATCCGTTTATCTCCTTCAAGTGCTCGGTGACAGCTTTCTCCATCTCTATCTGGCGCCCGCGATTCTTCGGGTCGACATAATCGAACATCTTCTCGCCGCTCTTGCGGGTGTCAAGCTCGATGTCACTGTAAAGGAACTCATTAATATGCTCTAATGCGGCAAACTGGCTAAGTTTCAAGCGCAAGTCATATAATCCGGCAAATTCATAGTCGGCTTTCATCATCGATGCTGCTTTCCTGAATGCCTCGGCACTGTAGAAGAGCACTGAACCAAAATCGAAATCATCGCGCAAACTACCCATCTGATAGTCGATTACAGGGGCTTTTGTGCGGTCGGGTTCATCACCATTGTAGTGGTCGGCATAGAGCATTCCGGCTTGTGTGTCCTCTGCGAGCCTTACGAAACGGTCGAGTGCAAATACTCCAAACTTCAAGCGGTCGTATTTCGTGTAAAGAAGCACATAGTCGGCATCGGCTCTTTCGGCTATCGCCTTAATGGTCTTCGTCGAGGTCAATCCATCGATTTTCACCACTTCGCAGCCATCTACTGTTCCTGCGCTATCTTCTTTTGCAAGAAGATAGATTTTTTTCACTAAATAGTCATAGGACTTCAATTCTGCCACTGTAGCTTCTACTTGTTGCACATTGGCAAACGGGATAAAGCAGTTTACTGTTTTCTTCATGTCTGTTTAATAGTTGTTTTTATTGTTGTTACTTTTTATTATCATTCTTTCTTGCAGCGAAAAACTCGAGAATGCCACGCATCAGCTCGTTTCTTCCGCTTTCGTCTTCTATTGTTTCAAAGGGGAATCCTATCACACAGGTGCGATAGCCCTTTGCCGTAGCTACTCCGGCGGGCAGGTTATTCTCCTTGTAGCGCAATATGGTTGCCCCTGTCAGTGGGTCGGCAGGGAATAGTGCATCGGGCGATTCCACGCAATAGTGCTTGTCATTTAGCTCATTGGCAAATTTCCAACTGCTATCGACGATGTCGAGCTGTCGATAGACCGACGGCACGGAGTAGACCTCGCCTGTGAGTGAAGCCTGCCCTACTCGCCACTGATATCCCAGCACCTCTTTGGCAAATCGTTTCCCTTCTTCATCGCTGAGATTCTTATTGTCCCAAATATCGCTTGCTACATATGCCCCCGACACGAAAATATTGCCTCCCCCGTGGCAATATGCCTCGATAGCTTTGCGAAGTTCTGCCGGGAATGCTTTGTAGCGGTTGGGATAAGCTCCTCGCCCGTTAATTGTTTCTTTCTGCTTGCCGAGAATGAGGTCGACTGAGGGATAATCGCTCAACGTCACTCTGCCGCTGTTCACTGCCGCCACGCTCGACGACACAAAGGAGTAGCCGGCATTCATAATTGCCGCTCCATGCACTGCCGGATAGTCGAAGGTGTTGCCGGCTATCACTTGCGTTTCATAATTCGAGCGACTTGCACCGAATCCTGCGGCATCATCGTCCATCCATGGTATATCACGGCGAAACTCAAACTGCGAGCCGATGAAACTTATATCTTTTATATAGGGCACTCCATGGTCTTTCTCATCGTAGAAGCCGGCTATGCGTCCGGCATCAAACCAATCGGGTGCCGATATGCGGGTGAACCCGTTAACAACCATCACCGTGCCTTTTGTGTCTTTTGCAACTCCGCAAGCAAGGATTTCCGAGGGGAAACTGCGCCCGCCCTCGTTCATTGCCTCTACCTTGAAGCTGTGTATCTCATTGTCGGTAAGTATCACCTCATACCTTGGCTCTGACACTACTGCTTGCCGCTTGAATGCTCCACTGCCTACACGCTCGTAGACCACAAAGTGCGTGGCTTCGGCTCTATCGCACAGCGTGTCGGTGGTGGCTTTCCATGTGAGCAGGAATTTTCCTTTTCCTGATTCGGTCAATGCCATTGAATTTACGGGTAGCGGTTGAACCACGAATTTGCGCCCATCGCGCTTGGCTATAAACTCAAGCATTCCTTTATAAATCGCTCGGCTCACCGTGAAGCGGAAATTGGGGTCCAAGCCATATTTCATATCGGCAAAATTCTGGTGCGACAGCAATTCGAGCAACATCGTCGGGACCTCGGGAACTCGTGCTTCAAAATAGGATTTATCCCACATGCCGCGACGTGTCCATTTCGGCTCATACTGCCGACGCACGTCGTTCACTATATTCGTCATCACCATATCAGTGAATGTGCGCGATACTATTCGCGGTGTGCCATTGGCATACTTACCAAAGTTATTGGAATAATAAATGCCGAGGGTGCCTATGATGTCGTCGTTCATCGTGGTTCCGGCATCGCTGTGAAACGCAAACGACAAGTCTACAGGAATACCTAATCCTCCATAACCGGGCAATACATCTGAACCTCCGGCAAGATAATTCACCCAATTTCCCCTACACCGATAATCGTCGGTGTAATCGTTCACTCCTTGCGATGGCGAATAAATGCTGTCGGGCACTCCGGCCCATTGCAAGAAGTAGCGCGCCGCCTCTGTGTAGCGCGGATGCCCGCTCACTTGATAGCGGAAATCTACATCGGACTTTTCGATTGATATTGCCTCTTTTTCTTCCGAACTTTTCACATTCTCGGCAAGTGCCTCTACTTTGCGCGCTATATTGCCCATTCCGCCTCCTATTTTCACGGCATCGGCGGTAACTACGGCGTCTTTCCCGCTTTCGGAATAGTTGAGCAATTCCACTACGCCTTCATTAATCCCTTTTTTTAGCGGAAAATGTCCGAGATATATCCATGTGCCGCCTCCCATCTGCTGATTCACTATGAATGTGCTGCGCCCCGACATGCTGTTCACATAGTACACGGCATCGGTGGCACTTGCGGGCAACGACTTATAGGATATATACACGGCATATTCGCCGGATTCGGGCACTTCGGCGTCCCAGCGCGCCGTGCTGAGTTTCTTCTTGTTTTTTGTGGCTCTTGCTATGCGATAGGTACCTTCGCCGAAGGGATTGGCAAACCCTTCGTATCGGCTTTGAAGATATGCAAAGCCTGCTCCTTCGCCACTCTGCCATTTCTCTCCTCGCTTGATTTCGGAATATCCGTTTTGGGCTAACCCGCCATCGGCATCTACTATCACCTCAAAAGCGTTCGTGTCGCGCTCCCGCGGACTCATCACATAGGCTCCTGCATTTTCGAGCATGGGCATGAGATATGGCATCACAAAACTTTGTGTGTAGAGGTCTTCTACCGTCTGAAATATTCTTGCTCGCTGCCACTCCCACCGATTCAACTTCGGCTCGAAATACCAGCCATGACTCTGCCACAATGCTATAATATTGCCTTCGAGTCCTTTCTTGCAGGTGAATTCAGGCTCCACTCGCGTTATGAACCGCTTGTGGTGCTTGCTATGTATCTCACTGCCAAACATTGGCAGATAATTCTCTATCTCGTTGCCTTCAATCGTGAATTTAACCTCCCATTTTGCAAACTCTCGTGGTAAAATTGACTTGATTTTACCTGCCAAATCCTTTATACTTTCTTCTGTGAATGGTACGTAGGAGTAATTTTCATTTAAATCGATTGTAACTCGCTTTTCTTCAGCTGAAGTTTCCACGCTTTTCACCTTGACTTCTCCTATCGACATCGACGATGGAACAGATGCGCCTACAATGTTTCTCATCTGCTTCTCAACTTGTGCCGACACCGATGCCGCATTAGCGACAAAATGCGCAATTACACTGAGAATCAAGACTGTAATCGTCCTCTTTACGAATATGATATTTATACTTTTTTCCTTCATTAATCTCCACCGATAGTATAGCCGTACTATTAGCACGCACTTTCACTTCTCGACAAAGTTAATATAAATATCATACACTTAAAAGTGTTTTTTTACATATTTTCAGCAATAAACAATTTTTAATATTCAGCAACAGATTTTTTAATACACACACTTCCCTATTATGCTCTTTTCCCTCCTGCTATGCTTATTTGCCATTGTGATATTCCACCAAACCGGGCATAGAACAACGCACTATTTTCTTTATTGTCACTCCAAAATCGGCTGCCACAGCCTTTAATATCTCAGAATATATGCAAGCTACAGCTCCCACAAAACTGATTGGATAGCTATGATAATCGTACTGACTTATGTTGCGCACAAAGAAACGCATAATCTCATTATACACTAAGTCATACACATAATTATTGTCGAGATGCTCCGATAGGAAGAATGAATAGGTACTCAGCGAGCGGTTGGGCGAAGCATTGGTGTAAACCACGTCCATTATGTCGTCAACAGTCACTCTAAACTTTTCATAGAACTCTTCGCGAAGCTCCACAGGGGCTATATTCTTCAAACAATCGCTCACAAATATCCTGCCAAGTGCGGCTCCACTGCCCTCATCGCCAAGTATAAACCCGAGCGAACGCACATTCTTCTCTATATCATTTCCATCGTATAGACATGAATTCGAACCGGTTCCGATTATGCAAGCAAGTCCCGGCTCATTGATAAGCAACCCTCGCGCAGCTCCCAGCAAGTCGCTTTCCACGGTCACCGGCGTCTTGAATTGCGCAACTAATGATGCACTCACTATTTTTTTCTTCTCGGCACTTGTACACCCGGCTCCATAGAAATACACATGCTCCCACCTGCGCTTGAAGAAAGCATCGGGCAGCTCCAAACGAATGCTATGGCTTATCTCTCTTCTCGTCTGGAAGAAAGGATTCAATCCTTCTGTAAATGCGTGCTCCACAATCGAAGAACCATCAACCAACGCCCATTCCGTACGCGTAGAGCTACTTTCTGCTATTATCTTCATGCTGTTGCTATTATTGTGTACTTATTCTAACAATTTTAAGGTGTTCCTAAATAACCTGATTACAAAATTAATTGTTTTAATATATATTTGCAATATTTTATCGCCAAAATTTCTTCAAAATTTCGATATTTACACAATTTACAAAATATTTACAATATTTTTTCATCACTCCTTTTCTTCGACCTTTCGGCTTCTATTGTCATGATTTTTTCACATGAAAACGATTCCGCACCGTTGCCTCGCCTCAGCGGTGCAACGGTGCGGAAAGCTATTTCGGATATCGCTTTGTGCTACTTCACCGTGAGTGTCTTCACCACGGCTGTGTCGCCTCTCGCTATCTTCATAAAATAAACTCCCGAATGTAGTTCTCTCACATTCACCACGTTTCCTACTGCCGTCTTCACAATAGCACCGGCGGTATTGTAGATTTCCACACTTGCATCGGCTTCAGCTCCTGCCAAGTGCACCTCATCGGTGGCGGGGTTGGGGAACACGCTGATTCCGCTATCAGTCACAGCATCTGCCACTCCGCCCACCTGTGAGTCATCGTAAATAATATTGTCGATATTGAAGCCTCCGCTCTGTGCATACAGCGAGTTGTGCTGCGTGAGTTTAATCTTGACAAGCAGATATTCAAAATCGGGCAACAGCTCATCGAGCGGCACTTCAAAGTATCGCCACCCCAAGAAGTCCATATTGCACACCTTGATATACTTAATGTCGGTTCCCGAGCTGAATCCTACCGACAATTCATGGGCATTAAGGTCGCCAAAAACATACATTCCAAGTTTTGCTCCATGCACTGCCACATGATAATCGCCCTTGTAGTCCCACACTGCCACGCCTTCGGAGGCATTGGTATAGCTATAGTAGAATCGCCCGGCGGCGGCATCAAAGAGATGCTTCGAGGTGTAGCGATAATATGTCGGCACATTATTCACTCCGGTCGACTCGGTCTCGTTTCCGGCAAATACATTCTCTGCTTCAAATGTTTCTATCACTTCGCCTTGGTGCGTTTCGCCTTGGTTTTCAGCCACAAAATTTATTTCCACGTTATTTCCCAAGGGTATTCCCTCCGAATCGCGTATTTCGCCATCGAGAGTCACTTTATATTTCTCTCCTACGGTGAAACTTGAAATCATGGCAAGCATCACGTTGCCGTAGCCATTGGTCAACTTGTTATAAGTCGACGTGCGGCGATTCACTGACAGCTCTTTGCCCGATGAATCGGTAACTTTTATCAAATCGTAGATATTCGATGCATTGAGCGTCTTGTCGAAGCGGAATTCAAGAGTCGGCGATGTGTAATGAACGGCATCGCCCTCGCTCGGATAGGATTGTATCAACTCCAATCGATTTCGTCCTTTGGTGTCGAATTCCATGACAAATGGCGACTGTAGATTCGGTGCCGAATAATTGACGTCGGGCGTACGCGCTTCGGTAGAGATGCTTAGTTTGTAGTGTGTACTCAAGTCGAATGCCACTTCGGGCGTAAACGTAGCCTCCGTGAACGACTTGCTGAAAGTCCACTTTCCTGCCACCGACGGTTCTAAGCTCACGGCTTTGAGGAATGTAGTCTCATCGACATCGGTGTTAAAGGTGATTTTTATCTTCTCGGCACAACTCACAAGTTCGCCCTCGGCAGGCTTGGGAGAGTATTCAACCACTGTAAGAGGCATTTCGCGCTTTAGCAGCAGAGGCACATCATTGTAAGTCACCTCATTAGCGGTTACCACGACATCACTCCTACTCATATAATATCCGTTGCAACTCACTTCCACTGTGTAGTTACCGGGCTTAACGTTGCGAAACACAAACACTCCGTTATTGTCTTTATCGGTAGTTCGCGTCTGCACCACTGCGCCCGAGGCATCAAGGAGCTTCACGCTTGCACCATTGAGCGGCTTGTTGCGGTCGCGTCCGTAGGCTGTATAATTATCCAAATTCAGCGTTTCTTCACGCGTGTTATGGCTGTCGTAGACCACTCCCGCCACATTGCCCGTGACAAAGCGGTCGGTGGTATCGTAGAATTCCATTATCGTCTTCACAAAGTGCCATGCCTCAAGCCAGCAGAAATCCATATTCATCAGCCTGTGTGCTTCGGGGCGATGCTCATGCATTCCTCCTTCCGACAACAATCCCACCACATAGAGGCGACGTAGCACACCGAGTCCGCTCGTTCCCCACTGCGGATAGAAAGTGAGGTCGCCACTCACGTAGGGCGTGTCGCGAGTCCACAGCGAGAGCTTACTCGAATGTAGTTGGTCCCAGAGGATATTGCTCAAGCGCACGGCATCGGTGTAGCGAGGCTTTCCCACTGCATCTTCACGATACAGCATCAGCGGATAGTTCACATTCTCTCCGGCATTGGAGTGAATGGAGAAAAACAAGTCGCACCCGAGTTCGTTGGCTTCCTGTGATATGCTATAAAGCTCGCGGTCGTCGGCTTCTGTATTCTTTATGCGCGATAGATAGGGCTTCGCTCCGAGCGAGTCGAGAATGTGATACATAAACAAGCCCTTGTAGAGATTGCTCTTCGATTCCCAATAGCCGAGCGTGTCACCTCCGGCGTAGGGATAAATGCCGATATTGCGGTCGTCGCTGCCATATCCGCCATGTCCGGGATTGATATAAATCTTCAAGTCGCTCATCTTCACTGCTCCACCTGTAATTGCAGTTATCAGGGCAATGACAACAGCTAATAATATTTTCTTCATGATGCTGCCTCCTTTCCTTATTCCGTTATTTTTATTTCGGCAACTATCAATTTGCCTCCTGCTCCGCTACACACTATCTTCCCGGCGGCAATTGAGCCTGTAGCCTCCTCGGTCGTCGAGTCGGCTGAGGTGATTTCCGTCACTTTGCCGGTCGACACCTCCACCGCCACCACTTGCGAGCGGGTGATTACATCGCCATTATCCTCGCTTAGCGTAAGCAGCACGAATTCATTGCCGAGCCACGAGGGGAATGTGCCTTTTCCGAGGCTTTTCAGCTCTTTCCCGTCTATGTTGCACACAAAAGCGCCCTTGAATGGCTCCACAAAGAGCACTCGCTTCTTGTCGGGCGACAATTTCACCCAAATATAGCTTTGTGCTCCCTCCACAGGATTGATGCGACTCGTCACGCCATCGATAGTTACTACTATTTCACGGTAATCGCTGTGCACATTCACTCTGTTGCCCTCCAAATATGCGTCGAGGCTCTTCTCTTCGCGGTTCATCGGTGCTATCTCGGTCGTTTTGTCGGCGGCAACATCGTAGCTCATCACATTTTTTGCTCGCAGTCTTCCGATATTGCCTTCGCATCGGTAGAGAACAGCCTCACCGTCGGGCGAAAATTGAGCGGCAAAGCCCGAACCTCGTTCTTTGCTGATTTCCACTACTTCGCGTCGATTGAAGTCTATGAGATTCAATCCCGAATAATCCTCGGGGCTGAAAATCACCTTACTGCCATCGGCACTAATCACCGGGTGATAGGCATTGCCATTGACAAGGGTGTAAGAGCCTATCACCTCCACAGTTGCGGCATTCATAGCCACTGCCATGAATGCCGCAACACCTATAATCATCGTTTGTTTCATTTCTTTGTCTTTCTTGTTCTATCAGGAATTAGCTCGCCACTAATGCTTCACAACGACTTTCACCGTCGATTTCGCTCCACCGGCTCTCACCACAAGCACATAAGTTCCATCGGCTATCTCGCTCACATTGATAGCATTCATGTCTGTGTGCGCCACGAGCACTCCTTCGGAGCTATAGAGCTTCATCTCCTCGATTAGCACATCGGCACTTGCCACAATATAGTCGCTTGCCGGATTCGGTCCTACTTGCAGTCCTGCCACTTTCACATCTTCCACGCCTATCATAGCTTCAGCAAGATACATATCATCGAGCTTGACCGA
>CAMEKH010000038.1 GCA_945921235.1 uncultured Prevotellaceae bacterium
ACCGAGTTTACAATGAAGTTGCGCATTTGCGTGCGGTCGCTTGCCGTTTCATTGCCGCAAGCCGAAGCGTCGGAGTAAGAGCCATCGGGGCGTTGGCGGTAGTAGTATCCCGGAGCCGTAAGCTCGAAGTTAGAGCCTTCGGTAATGCCGGTGTGATTGTAGACAACGTCCATAACCACTCCAATTCCGGCATTATGCAGAGCTTGAATCATCATTTTCATCTCACGAATGCGGGTATAAGGGCATGCAGGGTTAGTGGAGTAAGAGCCATCGGGGACGTTGTAATTGATAGGGTCGTATCCCCAGTTATACTGGTTGGAGGGCAGTTGGCTTTCATCTACGCTATTGTAGTCGAAAGAGGGCAGTATATGCACATGAGTGATTCCCAATTCCTTCAGGTGGTCGATGCCGGTCCGTTCGCCGTTGAGCGATAGAGTGCCACGTTCGAGCATAGCCACGAATTTTCCTTTATTAGTAATTCCGGAGTTTCGGTGCATAGAGAAATCGCGGTGATGCATTTCATAGAGAATGACATCGGTGAAATGCTTTACCACCGGACCGCGGTCGGCGTCCCACCCCTCTGGATTAGTCTTTGCAAGGTCGATAATAGCAGCACGCTTGCCGTTAACACCCACAGCTTTAGCCCACACGCCCGGAGTTTCATCGAGCCATTTTCCGTTATACTTTATGCTGAAAGTGTAGAATTTATCCATCATATTATCGGTAGTGTCGAGCTTCCACACTCCCGTTGATGCATCAGGACTCATAGCAGCGTGAGCAAACGGTTTTCCGCCAACGCCGTCGGTGTAGAATAGAATTTTCACTTCTTGAGCCATTGGCGACCAAAGGCGGAAGTGGTATCCTTTGCTGTCGATTGTAAGTTCAAGGTCTTCTCCATTATACGTTGGCATCTCGGCAAAAGATTGGACCAACTGAGGTGAAATTTTAGGTTGTGACATAACATTCTGAGGCAAAACTGCTATCGACATAATTCCACATGCCGAAGCGCATAAATTGATTAGAAGATTCTTCATGTGATAGTTTACATGGGTTTATAAGTGAATACTAAAATATATAATCATAGAGTGCTTGATGGTGCGATAGTGCGCTGTTGTGCGTCAGTTTCTATCTCACTATTATTTTTCGCGACCATTCGTTGTTGCACTTCACCACATAGAACCCCTTAGGCAGCTCAAAAGAAGTGTGAGCACCTGCCCCGAGGCGAACTACTTTTATGGTTTGTCCGGTTACGCAGTAGACGTTGTAGATGCAAGGGAGTGTGGAAGTGTTTGTAATGGTAACTATAGGACCGTTAACCGTGATACAATCGGCATTTGCTGCCGATTCTACCGAAGTATTCAGCTGCACAACGGCTCTCTCTCCCGATTCACTCGAAAGAGCTGCAAGAGTGCATTGAAACGCAATAATTGCTATAGTTAATAACCTTTTTAACATAATGCCGATATTGTCCTACTTCTATGCAAATATAGCGATTTTTTCGGCAACAAACAATATAAGGACATGAAAATGCTTTTATTTCACTAAAATTATACAAAAACAATGGTTTAAGGAACGCGCTCTAATAGTAGTGTAAAGCCGAGTGATAAGGAGCTAATAGGAATGAGAATGAATTGTGGCGTGAAGAATCGGGTAAAAAAAGCAAACAATGCATAAACTTTCACTGATGCAAAATTATGGCTATGAGCAGTAGTGCCATAGCCATAATTCTGTAGTACAAAAAAATATGCTGAAGTTACTGTTAATCCACACTTATTAGGAATTTCTTGAAAGCAGCAAATCCCGATGACATTTTAACCGTTTGTTTAGTGCCATTCATAAATTTCTCTAATTTCTCGGGTATTGGAATACTCTCACCGATTATTGACTCAACAGTGTCCTTAAACTTGGCGGGGTGAGCCGTTTCGATGAAAATTCCGGCTTCGCCCACTTTCAAGCCTTCAATCAGAGCACGATATGCAACAGCGCCATGAGGGTCGAGCAGATAGCCATGGCGGTGGTAGGTATCGGCAAGAGTGTCACCTATTTGCTCATCGGAGTAAGAACAGCCACTAATGTCTTGGCAAATTCTGTCGTGCGAATTTCCGTAAAGGTCGAGAACGCGAGCAAAATTGCTTGGGTCGCCCACGTCCATAGCATTAGCAATTGTGGAAATTGATGCGCGAGGTTCATACTTGCCTGTAAGCAGATATTGATAGAAAATATCATTGCGATTATTGGCGGCAATGAAGCGTTTTATGGGCAATCCCATACGCTTTGCAATCAACCCGGCAGTGATATTACCGAAATTACCGCTTGGTACAGCCATTACGATGTCTTTGTCGGCTTGTCCGCGCTGAAGGAGCTGAGCGTAGGCATGGAAATAGTAGAACATTTGGGGCAAGAAACGAGCAACGTTGATTGAGTTGGCACTGCTGAGTTTCATTTTAGCATTCAAGTCATCGTCTATAAAAGCCGATTTCACAAGTCGCTGGCAGTCGTCGAATGTGCCATTCACTTCAATAGCCGTGATATTTTGCCCGAGGGTGGTGAATTGAGCTTCCTGAATTTTACTTACTTTACCTTTAGGATAAAGGACAAAGACTCTCACGCCTTCCACGCCGAGGAATCCATTAGCAACGGCACTTCCCGTATCGCCTGAAGTAGCTACGAGCACATTCACCATGCCCGAATCATCTTGGCGTGTGAAATGTCCGAGTAGTCGAGCCATAAATCGTGCGCCCACATCTTTAAAAGCGGCAGTGGGACCGTGAAACAGTTCGAGGCTATAAATATCGCCGTTGACGTGAATCAGCGGGATATCGAAATTCAGAGTGTCGTAAACGATGTTTTTCAGCACCGAAGAGTCGATGTCGCTACCAAAAAGCGTGTTGGCTACTGCGTAAGAAATTTCTTGCAGTGAAAGGTTGCCGATATTCTTGAAGAATGCGCTTGGCAAGGTGGGAATGCGCTCAGGCATAAATAGTCCGCGGTCGGCAGCAAGACCTTTTACCACGGCTTCGCGGAGCGACACGTTGCGTTTGTTATGATTTGTGCTATAGTATTCCATAGAAATAATATTATTTATCGTGTTTCAGTAAAAGGCGAATGAATTCGTCGTCGGACAGTGCACCGAGCGAGCCGTTGCGTGCAGAGTGCTCGTTAAATTCAGCCACATTGTCGGCTGGCATATTCCGACAGTAGATAAGGAAAGGCACCGGACTTGCCGAGTGAGTTCGAATGCTGCAAGGTGTAGGGTGGTCGGGGAGTAGTGCAATTGTCACAGGCTCGTCCATTTTGCTTGTGGCATCGATAATAGGGCGGCAAACGAGTCGGTCGATATCTTCAATTGTGCGCTTTTTCAGTGAAAAATTGCCTTCGTGTCCGGCCTCATCGGGCGCTTCGATATGAAGGAAAACGAAGTCGTAATCGCCTGAAATAGCCTTGATAGCCGCTTCAGCCTTTCCGGAGTAATTTGTGTTGTAAAGACCGGTTGCACCCTCTACGTGTATAGGCTCCAATCCGGCATAAATGCCGATTCCTCTTATCAAGTCGACAGCCGATATTACTGCTCCCCGGTGAATGCCGAATTTTGCATTGAGCGTAGCCATAGCAGGTCGATATCCTGCCGACCACGGCCAAATGCTGTTGGCGGGGTCTTTCCCCTCGGCAATGCGCTTTTGGTTAACCGGGTGCGATGGCAAAATCTCCTGCGAGCGTTGAATAAGATTGCATATAAGGCGAGCAGTAGGTTCTGCCTCATTACATTCAGCATAAGGCATCACCTCGGCATAAGGAGTGCCCGGCACATCGTGTGGCGGTGTAAAATGTATATGCTTGTTTCCTCCGCGTATTTTCAGCAAGTGTCTGTAGGAGACCCCGGGGAAGAATCTTATATTGTCGTCGGAAAGTTTGTCGTTGAGATATTCAATCAGAGCTTTAGCCTCGCTGTCGGAAATGTGTCCTGCCGAATGGTTTTTTATTTTGCCGTCGGCAATACATATCAAGTTGCATCGCATAGCCAACTCGCCGTCGTCGATAGCTACCCCCATACTTGCAGCTTCAAGAGAGCCTCGCCCTTCGAAAACTTTAGCGAGGTCGTAGCCGAGAAGCGACAAGTGAGCAACTTCGCTCCCCGGTTCATATCCGGCAGGGACGGTGGCAAGAGTTCCGCAACGTCCTTTGGCGCAAAGGTGGTCGATGTTAGGTGTGTAGGCAGCTTCAAGAGGCGTTTTGTTGCCTAATTCGGCTATCGGTTCGTCGGCCATTCCATCGGCTAAAATAATTATGTATTTCATCTCTTACAAATTGTTTTTATCGTATATTTGCTATGCTGATAATATCGGCGAAAACACCGGCAGCTGTTACTTCTGCTCCGGCACCATAGCCTTTGATTTCCATGGGGTACTCCTTGTAGCGCTCAGTGGTTATAAGGATTACGTTATTGCTACCCTCAAGGTTATAGAAAGGATGATTTCGCGATACTGATTGCAAACCTACCGAAACATTTCCATTCTCTAAACAAGCCACAAACCTAAAATGTTTATCTTCGCGCTCGGCTTTTTGACGTTTCAGCTCGAAATCGGCGTCTAAGTGTGTTACGTTGGAGATAAAATCGGCTGCTTCGCCTTCGAAATATTCCGATGGGATAAACAGATTTTTCTCCACATCATCTTGCTCCACAGCATATCCGGCTTCGCGGGCAAGAATTACCAATTTGCGAATTACGTCTTTCCCGCTCAAGTCGATGCGAGGGTCGGGTTCGCTATATCCCTCCTCTTTTGCCATTTCAATAGCACGGCTAAGAGGAATGCTACGGCTTATGACATTGAAGATGAAATTCAGTGTGCCCGACAGCACAGCTTCAATTTTCAGTATTTTGTCGCCTGAATTAATCAAGTTATTGATAGTGCCGATAATAGGCAATCCTGCACCGACATTCGTTTCGAAGAGGAATTTAACGTCGCGTTTTCGAGCCGTGCTTTTCAGGCGGTTGTAGGATTCGTAAGATGCCGAAGCCGCAATTTTGTTGGCAGCCACAACGTTCACGTTATGGTCGAGCAGCGTGTTGTAAAGGGCTGCAATGCTGGCATTTGCCGTGCAATCGACAAACACGGAGTTGAAGATATTCATCTTTATGATTTCGTGACAAATTGTGTCGGGTGTGGCTTTTTTATCCGATGCTTCGAGCGCTTCGGCATAATTATTTATGTCGATACCATCGCGGTTGAAGATGCATTTTCTTGAATTGGCAATACCAACCACGCGAAGTTCGAGAGCTTTTTCCTTGAGCAGATTAGGTTGCTGCCTGCGTAGCTGTTCAAGAAGATTGTGCCCTACGTTGCCAATTCCTATAATAAACAGGTTAAGTACTTGCGTGGTCGATAAGAAAAAACTATCGTGAATTACGTTGAGTGCTTTACGCAAATTATCGTGCTTGATAACGAAAGAAATGTTAGTTTCAGAAGCACCTTGAGCGCAAGCAATCACGTTGATACCATTTCGCCCGAGAGTGTTGAATAGTTTTCCGGCAATACCCGGAGTGTGCTTCATGTTTTCGCCCACGATAGCCACAGTGGCGAGGTCTTTTTCGGGGGTTATATCACTGATATCGCCTGTGCTCAGTTCGATGGCAAATTCTTCTTTCAGCACAGCAACGGCAATGTCGGCATCGCAATTTTTCACTGCAAATGAAGTGTTGTGCTCCGATGATGCCTGCGACACGAGGAAAACGCTCACACCGTGGCGTGCAAGGGCATTGAAAATACGAGAGTTGATACCTATCACTCCCACCATTCCGAATCCGGTGAGTGTGATGAGGCAAGTATCGTTGATTGAAGAAATTCCTTTGATAGCTCTTGTGTCGTTCTCAGGAAGATGGTCGGTGATAAGTGTTCCGCGAGCCTCGGGATTGAAAGTATTTTTTATGAGAATCGGAATATTCTTGTGGAACACGGGGTAGATTGTAGGAGGATATACCACTTTAGCACCGAAGTTGCACAGCTCCATAGCTTCGATAAACGTGAGATTATCGATAACGTAGGCTGATTGTATAACCTTAGGGTCGGCAGTCATGAATCCATCGACGTCGGTCCATATCTCAAGTTGAGAAGCATTGAGAGTAGCAGCAATAATAGCAGCAGTGTAATCGCTTCCGCCACGTCCGAGGTTGGAGATATCGCCGGTTGAGCGGTCGGTAGAGATGAAACCGGGGACGATAGCCACTTTGCCGCTAAATCCGCTGAATGTGTCGACGATTAGTCGGTTAGTCAGTTCAACATCGAGAATGTGCTTATTGAATTGAGTCTCCGTCTTGATGAAATTACGAGAATCAAAATGAGTGGCATTGTTGATGATGCGACTTATAATGACCGAAGACAGTCGCTCTCCATAGCTAACTATGATATCGAGAGTGCGTTGCGACAAGTCTTTGATAAGCGATACGCCCTTAAAAATATTGCCAAGTTCTTCGATGAGCGGAGTGATTATTCCATATACATCATTTTTAGAGTCGGCAGGGACCAATCCTTCTATAATAGAGTAATGTCGTTCGGTTATTTCTTTATAGCTTTTCAGATAGCTTATATCGCCTTCGGCAGCCTGCTTTGCAGTGTTTATAAGCTTGTCGGTCACACCACCTAATGCGGAAACTACCACAATAACATTGTCATTGCAGCTCTCAATGATGCGTTTCACATTGTTTAAACTATCGACGGAACCTACTGATGTGCCTCCGAATTTTAATACTTTCATACTTTAAAATTATCGAATCGTAATTATTATAGTGTAAAAAGCGATAAATCGTTGCATATTTGAGTGCTTGAATTACGTTTACGCCTTTTGAGCCGTAAAGATACTACAAAAAAACAAATGAAACATTCAAATAGCCATAAAACATTAAAAAAAGCCCGCTTTAAAGTCAAAAAGACCGATAAAGCGGGTTATGGATAGATATTCCAATCGTTATAGCACGGCAGCCGCCATATTTTGAGCAAGAATCCGGCATGCTTCGGCAATGTCGGGGTTCGGGGCTTGTTTCATATTAAACGGAGATGCCACGACGTCAATTTTAAGATGCTCGATTTCGGCTTCAATTCGTTTTGTTACGGCAGGGGCCCAAGTGAAAGAACCGAAATAAGCGAAAGAGCGGTTCTTGATTTCGCGCAGTTTTATGGCTTTCACAAGGTTGTCGACAGCGGGGAAGAGAGAATTGGAGTAAGTAGGTCCGCCAATAATCAATCCTTTGTAGCGCATAATGTCGGCAAGCACGAATGAAACGTTGGTGTGCGAGAGATTATGGATTTTTATTTTCTTTACACCCGATTGCGAAAGTTCCCAAGCTATTTTTTCCACGAGTTCCTCTGTGTTGCCATACATTGAGCCATAAGCTATCACCACTCCGGGTTCAGCCTCATAGCGGCTTAAGCTGCTATAAATATCGATGATTTCCTTGGAACGCTTGTGCCATACCGGACCGTGAGTAGGACAAATATATCCTATTTCTAAAGGCGCGAGCTTTTTCAGTGCATTTTGCACCATAACGCCATATTTAGCCACGATATTGGAGTAGTAGCGATACATTTCGGGGATATAGTCGTCGGTGTAAGCGACATCGTCGGTCACAGCACCATTGAGTGCTCCATAGCAGCCGAAAGCGTCGCCGCTGAAAAGGAATTTGTCGTTTTCGATATATGTCATCATCGTTTCGGGCCAATGAACCATAGGAGTCATTGTGAATCGCATAGTTTTGCCGGCACCGAGGTCGATTGTGTCATTTTCTTTCACTACAATAATGTTATCGGATATCCCGTAGTAGCCCTGAATCATTTCGGCAGTCTTGTTATTGCCAATAATCTTGATTTCAGGAAAATGGTTGCGAATGATTTGTATTGCACCCGAGTGGTCCGGCTCCATGTGATTTATCACAAGATAGTCGATATTTTTGTTGCCAATGATATCGGCAATTTTGTAGAGAAATTTTATGCAATAGCAAGCCGGAACGGTGTCGATAAGAGCAATTTTATCGCCTACAACAACATAGGAATTATAACTTACGCCATGTGGAATAGGCCAAAGTTCTTCAAATAGCTCGGAAGTGCGGTTATTTACGCCTGCATAGTAAATTCTGTTACTGATTTCTGAAATATTCATATTTTTGAGTAGTAAATAAATTCATTTAGACAAATCCGAGTGCAAAATTAATCCATTCTATGCTTATAATCATCGAAATTAAATTCTCTTAAGATTTCTAAAGAGCCATTAATACGTTGGTAGACTATAGCCGGGTGTTGAATGCCATTAAACATGTTGGTTTTCACGGTGGTGTAGTGATTCATATCTTCAAAAGTGAGGCGTTCGCCTACTTTAATTTCGTGGTCGAAAGCCCAATCGCCCACAAAGTCACCGCTAAGGCATGAATTTCCGCCAATGCGGTAAGAGAACGGACTTTCGCAACCATCGGGGAGAGCCTCGCTGATAGTGGGTTTATAGGGCATTTCGAGGCAGTCGGGCATGTGGCAAGCAAAAGACACATCGGCTATTATGGTGGATATTCCACTATTTTCCACCACATCAACAACCGACGCCACGAGGTCGCCTGTGCGCCAAGTGAAAGCGCTGCCCGGTTCAAGAATTATTTGCAGATTAGGATATTGCCGGTGCAATCGGTGCATCAGTGAGATTAGATGCTCAATGTCGTAGCCATTGCGCGTCATCAGGTGTCCGCCACCCATATTAAGCCATTTCAGCCGAGAGAGGTATTTTCCGAAACGACTTTCAACGGCTTCGAGCACCTTTTCGAGGTCGTGAGAGTCGGATTCACAAAGTGCGTGGAAATGGAATCCCTCAATACCGGGAGGAAGAGTTTCGGGCATATTTTCAGCCGTAATGCCAAATCTGGAGCCTTTGCCGCAAGGATTATATATGTCGGTTTCCACAACAGAGCACATAGGGTTAATTCTCAATCCACAGCTAATGCTATGTCCTCCGGGCTGAGAGGCAAAGTCGTGAATTCGTTCTTTGAATCGCTCAAACTGCGCAATAGAATTAAAAGTGATGTGAGAGCTGCCTTTCATATAGTGAGCTATAGTGTGGTCGGTGTAAGCCGGGCAGTAGGAATGTGCGAGTTTGCCGAGTTCTTCATTGGCAAGTTGCATCTCATTCAGAGAACTTGCTGTGGATTCTATCCCATAGTTACGGAAAATATCAAACGTTTTCCACAGGGCGTTAGCCTTGAAAGCCATAATAATTTTCACATCGGCACGTCGTGACACATCAGCTATGATATCAAGATTGTGCTTTATTCGTTGCTCATATACTATGTAGTAGGGCGTATTCATGAATCTTATAATATTTTGAATTTAGCGAATTTAAGGAGTAAAGTTTTGGTTCCGACTTCGTTAAATGCAACAATGGCTTTGGCATTGTCGCCGGAAGTGTCGATTGCAGTAATTGTACCGAAGCCGAAGCGCGAGTGCTCAATTTTGCACCCGTTTTGGAGCTCATCGGCTGAATGAATGGCGAAATCGCCACCTGATGTGCTTGAGAAAGTAGGCAAGGGCTTGCTCTGATTGGAAAAAGTTTCCGCTCTTAAATGCGTAGGTGTGGAATTGGTGTTCCACAAATCACGTATTCGGTTGAAATCGCTCGATTTTGGCTTTGCCGACAGAGCGTTTGCCGCCGATGAGTTTATGGCGAGGTATTTCGTGTCGAGGTCGCGAATAAATCGGCTTGCTACGCAGTCCTTCTGCTCTCCGTTTTTATAGCGTTGCTTGGCGTAGGTGATAAGGCATGTTGATTTAGCTCGAGTGATAGCCACATAGAGTAGTCGGCGCTCCTCCTCGATGCCATAAATAGAGTCGGAACTCATAGTGGCAGGGAATAAATCCTCCTCGACACCTACAATTATTACATTCTTGAATTCAAGACCTTTAGATGCGTGTACGGTCATAAGTTTCACATTTATGCCATCGTCGGAATTTTTATCTTCATCGGTAGCTAAAGAAATTTCAGATAGGAAGTCGAGAAGGCTTGTGCGTTCCTCGCCTTGTTCCTCTTTTTCATTTGAAAATTCTTGCACAGCATTTAAAAGCTCGTTAAGGTTCTCGATTTTACTTATATTTTCGGGAGTATTGGAGCTTTGCAGCGAGCTGATGAGTCCGGTAGTGGCAATAATTTTATTGGCAAGCTCGTAAGCTTCCGCTCCATTTTGAAAACTCTCGATGAATGCAGTCATAAGATTGTAGAATTTCGACAGCTTGCTTTTTGTCCCTGAGTTTATGCCAATGTCGTATTTGTCGATGTGCGATATAATTTTCCAGATAGGCACATCATTTCTAATAGCTGCGGCTTGCAATTTGCCGATAGTTGTATTGCCGATGCCTCGTGTGGGAGTATTAATAATCCTCCGCAGAGCTTCGTCGTCGGAGGGATTGGTGGTGAGGCGAAAATAAGCGATTGCATCTTTCACCTCTTTTCGCTGGTAGAATGAAAGTCCGCCATAGATTATATAAGGGATATTACGCTTGCGCAAAGCCTCCTCGAGTGTGCGCGATTGTGCGTTGGTCCGATAAAGTACGGCAAAGTCGTTGTAGGAGCCACCTTGGCGAGCTTTAGTGGAAATTATGTAGTTAGCTACTACATAACTTTCCTCGAAGTCGGAGTAAGACTCAACGACCGAAATCGGTTCGCCTTTGCCATTTTCGGAGAAAATGTGCTTTGGAATCTGTTGCTTATTCTTGGCAATCAAGCTGTTGGCCGCTTCGATGATACACTGAGTGGAGCGGTAGTTCTGTTCCAACTTGAACGTCATTAATTTCGGGTAATAACGCTTGAGATTCAAGATGTTGCTTATGTTTGCGCCACGGAAAGAATAGATGCTCTGAGCGTCATCGCCCACCACGCACAGTCGCTGGTGTTCACGGCATAGTTGCGACACAATCATGTGCTGAGCGAAATTAGTGTCTTGATACTCATCGACGAGAACATATTGAAACATGTCTTGATATTTATGCAGAATATCCTTATTGTCGCGGAGTAATATGTTGGTGTAGAACAGCAAGTCATCAAAGTCCATTGCATCGGCAATTCTGCATCGATTCCAGTAGGCTTTATAAATGGCAAAAGTATAAGGGCGTTGTGCTCTTTCATCAGCTTGCCTTAGTTCGCTATTGCGCTCATAGTCGGCGGGAGAGATAAGAGCATTTTTCATATTGGATATGTGAGATTGAATCGACGAGGGTTTATAGATTTTGTCGTCGAGGTTCATATCCTTTACAATCATTTTGATGAGCGATTTTGAGTCGTCGGTGTCGTAGATAGTGAAATTTCGGCTGAAGCCTATTCGCTCGGCATTGATGTGGAGTAGTTTTGAAAAAATAGAATGGAAAGTGCCCATCCATAGCAAAGCGGCATTATCTTCGCCCACGAGTGGGGCAATGCGCTCTTTCATTTCACGGGCAGCCTTATTAGTGAAAGTCAAAGCCATAATTCGGTAGGGGGAGAAACCTATGTTCATAAGGTGTACGATTTTATATGTCAGCACCCTTGTTTTCCCCGAGCCGGCACCGGCAATCACTAATTGGGGACCGTCGGTGTACAACACAGCTTCGCGCTGCCGTTCATTCAATTCCAATAAATAATCTTCCACAATTGATACGTTTATAAAAGCAAGTTGCAAAAATAGCAATTAATTTTCAATCTTCGGCAAGAGCTGTGCAATAAGCCTCATTTATTTTGGGGAAGACTGACATTGCGAAGTCGGGAACAAGTCGTTGTAGCGAGGAATATCGTTAAGAAAAGAATAGGAATTAACATCGTAATCAATGTGGCAACAGAAGTGCTTTAGACCATTTGAAACGATTAAGTAGCTCGCTTTCAGCACCATGTTGTATCGGCATATTTGGTCGAAGACGCACTGTGTGATTTTAATGTGAGGAGCTTTGTATTCCACAATTACGGCAGGATTGCCGAAGCGGTCGGTAACAATGGTATCGCATCGGCGACTTATTCCATTTTGTGTAAGAGAAACCTCATTGCACATCAGTCCTTTAGGAAATCCTTTATCTTGAATGAGAAACTCCACGAAATTCTGTCGCACCCATTCTTCGGGAGTGAGAGAAACGAAACGGCGTCGCAGCTTGTCGAAAATCAAGCGATTACCATTGTTATTGGTCTTAATATTGAAATGCCTTTGGGGCAGGTTTAAATTCATCTTGGTGTTGTATTTTTTGTAATCCATGAATTATTTTGTAAATTTACAAAAAAAAATTGGTAATAGATAATCTATGGCAGCGAAGAAAGAAGCATTGACCTACGTTCAGCTTGCATCGGAAATAAGTAGGGGCATATTTCGCCCTATTTATGTGTTGATGGGAGAAGAGTCGTTCTATATTGATGATTTGGAGAATCGAATAGTGACGAAAGCACTTGCCGAAGATGAGCGCGACTTTAATCTCACGGTATGCTATGGCGTAGATACCGGCACTCGCGAAATTATAAGTATGTGTAAGCGGTATCCGGTGATGGCTGAGAGGCAAGTGGTGGTGGTGCGTGAAGCTCAAAATCTTGACGAGCCTGATTTATTTAAGTTCTATGCCGAGAAACCGCTGCAAAGCACGATTTTGGTAATATGCAATAAAAACGGCAATTTAAAGGCTCCCGAATTCCTAAAAGAGCTGAAGAGTGGAGATTCAGGGGTAGTCTTTGAGTCGAAAAAGCTCAATGATGCCAATGCAATGAAAGTCATAGAAGATTATGCCAAGGACCGCGGGTGCCACATTGAAGATAAAGCGACTTCAATGATGAAGGACTTTGTGGGTGCAGACGTATCGAGACTGGTGAATGAGATGGACAAGTTGATAATGCTTGTCGGCAAAGGTGGAGCGATTACTCCCGAAATTATTGAACGTAACATTGGTATCAGCAAGGACTTCAATAATTTTGAGCTTGAGAATGCATTGGTTATGCGCAATGCAGCAAAGGCTTTTAGGATAATTGATTATTTTACCAAGAATCCTAAAAAAAATCCCACGGTGCTCACCGTGAGTGTGCTGTTTGCGTTCTTTTCCACTCTTTTGCTGGCGCACACCGCCAGAGACAAGAGTGAAAGGGGCATAATGGAGCAGATAGATGCCAAATCGCAGTATCGAGCACGAATTTTCATCGATGCGATGTCGAGATATTCTACGGCAAACTGCGTGAATATCATTGGAGCTATAAGAGATTTCGATTGTAAATCAAAGGGAATTGGGAGCAGGCAGAATGAGTATGAATTGCTGAAAGAGCTTGTGGCAAAAATAATCTACATGCGTTAATAGCTGAGCCGTAGGTCGGCAGATGCGCCTATCGCAACCTGAAATTGTAGCCGAGAGTTACTTGAATAGCCATTCCGCGTGAAGCAGCAAAGACATCGCTTTTAGAGCTTCCGTAGATGTTGCCAAGGCCATAGTACAAACGCCCTTCGAGATTCACGGAGTGGTTTCGCTTGATGAAATATTCTATTCCCAGTCCTATGGAAATGCCATAGTCGAATTTGTTCTCAACAGGCATAGAAAGTTGCTCTAAGCTACGATTTACCTTAGGGAAGTCGCTCAGGTTGCTTATATTATCCACATCGAAATTGGAAGAAGAACGTTCACCAATCATATAGCTTATTTCAGGTCCGGCATTGAAAAATCCGTGGAATTTTGTGCTTCCGAAATAGATGTGAGTGAGGAACGGAATTTGAATGTAGGTCAGTTTTCGCTGATATTGATAAGGAGTTTCCTCAAATTTCTCTTTCCAACCGCGTTGTTCCACATTGACTTCGGCAATTAGTCCGAAGTTACGCTCTTCGATATATCTGAAAGTGACCCCCATCATTATTCCATTGAGCATTGATTGAGGAACCGATGGCGAGAAAGATATTCGCGACATAGTGGCACCGGCTTTTCCACCAATGGTAATATTAGCTTCGTAGTGTTTTTGTGCCGAAGCCGATAATCCTATTAAGACAGCAAAGATTGCTGATAAAAATTTCGGTAAATTCATTTTATAGTTCTGTCGATAGTGTTGTAGGGTGTGAAGTGAATGAAATAAACGGCTTTATTGATAAATCCGCTCCAGTTGCTGCTACGCTCAAGGAGAAAATCGGTCTGTATTCCCTCTATTCCCTTTGGCGAAGATGTGAAATCGGTATTCCCGTCAATATAGGATTTCAAGAAGAAACGTCCGGTGTCGTAGCCGAGCAAGCCGAATTGAGGAGCGGCGGAAATCATGTTTTCGCCATACCAGTTTTTAAAATCTTTATTGAAGTCTTTCAGCCGGGAATCGTCGCTATCGGTGAAAAACCGAGAATAGAAATATGTGTCGATTTTGTGGAGGTCATTGCTGCAACTATTCAGATAAGTAATCCATTCTGGATAACCGAATAGAGCAATTTCTATATCGGAGCGTTCGTTTTTAATTGATAAGAGCGCAGGCATAATTCGGAACAAATCTTTTTTGCTGCTCGAGTTGGGGATAAACAGGTATTTTCTACTTTGAAGAAGACTTTCACTAAGCTCTTCAGCATTGATAACTGTGGAGAAATCAAACTCGTGGTAAGTGAATCGGCCTTTGACGTGAGCCTTTATTTGAGCTGTGATTTCTTTCGATTCACTCTGAGCGTTATTCAGGAACACTATGTCGTAGTCGGGGAAGTTGCTGTCAATCATGTTGAGAACTTTTAAGTTCATATACACGTTAGGAACATTGAGGTGGAAAACCCTCGGATTGTCGAGATAGCTTTCATTTTTGGTGGAAAAAGTGTTCACTACGTTTATGTTATTTGTCTTTCCGAACTCGGCAATTGCAGAAATCTGGGAGTTATTATCGGGAGCAAAAACTATGTCCATTTTTTTCATTTCCTCTTTCTCGAGTAAATCTCTCACCGTGGCAATTGAGCCTTCGGAGTCGTAGGCATAAATGTTGATACGCTTGTCGGTTTTTTCTTTGAGCTCGTTCACGGCAAGGAGGAATCCCTTGTAGAATTCGGTAAAGAGGCGAGCCGTCTTGTTGGGGGTATTTTCCTTGAGCATAAACGGCAAGATTAAAGCCACATTGATTGAGCTACTGTCTTTTGCCGCAATATGAACATCATTGTAGATGCTTTCTATGTGAGAAAAGGTGTTTTCGCTATCTTGATTTGGTGCAACGAGGATTGTTTCGGTCTTTTTAACCGGGATATAAATGAATTTACCTTTTTTCAGCTTATCGGTGTTAGGATTTGCTGATTTTAATTCATCGGTAGAAATATTATTATTGGCGGCAATTGAACTAAATGTGTCGCCGCTTTTGATTTCGTAGGGGTAGAATTTTGTAACTTCTCGTTCTTTCTCAATAGGTTTGGCGGAGTTAGGTGTAATCCTTATCACTTCGCCGGCTTTAAAATTAGAAGGAGATATGCCCGGATTTTCGCTCATGATATCGGCAATAGTAGTGTTGTATTTTTTAGCCGTGCTGAAAAGAGTGTTTCCGGGTTTTATCGTAACGAACAATGTCTTGTTCTTTTTTTGATTAAATCGAAGAAACTGACCTGATTTAATGCCGTTTTTAGCTTCGGGATTTTGAGCTAATATTTCGTCGACGGTAGTGTTGTAAATTCGCGCCAATCCATAGAGAGTTTCACCCGGCTCCACGATGTGCGTGAACTCGCTGTTGTTCTCAATAGTCACGCTGTCAACAAGTTTGTGCTCTTCCTTATTAGAGAAATCAGCTACGGGGAAAAACAGCATTTGCTTGTCTTTTAGTCCGCTTAATGCTGTGGGATTGTATTTTAGAATATCTTCTTGGGAGATTTTCAACTTATGGGAAATTCCATAGATTGTTTCCTTGGATTTCACTGTGTAATAGTAATAATCTTGTCCGTTAAGTTTCTTTACGGGCAGATTAAGCTGAGCCTTGGCAAAGAAATTGACCAGGCATAAAGTTATGAAAGTGAGAGAAAATCTTAGGAATGTCATTGTGAAGAAATTGAGTGTGGAAAACAATAAAATAAAGCAGTGAGCACGATAGTTATTACAAATTAGCCGAGGGCTTGACTTATGTCGGCAATTATGTCATCGACATTTTCAATACCCACCGAAAGCCTTATTAGGTCGGGAGCCACGCCGGCTTCGATTAATTGTTCCTCGCTAAGTTGGCGATGAGTGTGGCTTGCCGGGTGGAGCACACAAGTACGGGCATCGGCAACATGAGTGACGATGCAAATCATCTTTAGCCTATCCATAAAGTCGATAGCATCTTGGCGAGAGCCTTTAAGCCCGAAAGCCAGCACTCCGCAAGAGCCTTTAGGCATATATTTTTGTGCCAATTTATGATATTTGTCGCTTTCCAATCCGCTATATTTCACCCAAGCCACTCTTGGATTCTTTTCGAGCCATTGAGCCACGGCGAGGGCATTTTTGCAGTGTCGTTCCATGCGCAAGTGTAGGGTTTCCAGCCCGATGTTCAGAATGAATGCGTTTTGAGGCGATTGAATTGCCCCGAAATCGCGCATAAGTTGGGCTGTAGCCTTTTGGATATAAGCCATTTTCCCGAAGGATTTCGTGTAGGTCAATCCGTGGTATGATTCATCGGGGCGAGTAAGTCCGGGGAATTTTTCGGCATTGCTCTCCCAGTCGAAGTTTCCGCTGTCGACGATGGCACCACCCACAGTCAGAGCATGACCGTCCATATATTTTGTAGTTGAATGCGTCACTATGTCGGCACCCCATTCAAAAGGTCGGCAATTTATAGGAGTAGCGAAAGTGTTGTCGACAATTAGCGGTACACCATGTTTGTGGGCAATGCGTGCGAATTTTTCAATGTCGAGAACATTCATTCCCGGATTCGCTATAGTTTCGCCAAAAAGAGCCTTCGTGTTGGGCTTGAAAGCAGCGTCTATTGTCGATTCGTCAGCATCGGCATCTACAAAAGTTACATCGATTCCAAGTTTTTTCATCGTTACGCCGAAAAGGTTGAAAGTGCCCCCGTAGATTGTCGATGAGCAAACGAAGTGGTCGCCGGCCTCGCAGATGTTGAAAATGGCATAGAAATTAGCTGCTTGCCCCGATGAGGTGAGCATAGCAGCTATTCCACCCTCGAGTTTAGCGATTTTTTCAGCCACAGCATCGTTGGTGGGATTTTGAAGTCGGGTGTAGAAGTATCCCGAATCTTTTAAATCGAATAGCCGAGCCATTTTTTCGCTTGAGTCATATTTGAAAGTTGTGCTTTGATATATTGGTAAAACTCTCGGCTCGCCGTTTTTGGGCTTCCAGCCGGCTTGCACGCAGACGGTTTCGCTATTATATTTTTCGCTCATTACAGTGGATTTATTAATTTAATTATGCAAAGATAGTGCAAATCGGGCGCAAAAGCAATAAGTTCACCTAAATTCGCTTGGAACCACTTTGAATTGCAAGGATAGCAGAGTGGCAAGAGATAGGATAGCTCATAACTTGTTTGCTTAAATGAAGAATCCAAATAGAAACGCAACGTTTTTCGTGATAAAAACATGAAAAACACT
>CAMEKH010000039.1 GCA_945921235.1 uncultured Prevotellaceae bacterium
CTCGTAGAACACTCCTACGTCGAGAGGCAGCATCATAGCATTGCTGTCGGCCGATGACTGCACGGCAAAGAACCCCTCGGAGGCATTGTAAGTTTCGAGATAATGCATGCGGCTGTTGTCGCAAATCGAAGCATACTCATCGCGATATGGCTCAAAACTGATTCCACCATGGAAAAACACTTCGAGATTAGGCCACACATCGTGGATACACGATGCCCCTTCACGCTTAATCACCTCTTTGAGCACGGTGAGAAACCACGACGGCACGCCCGAAATATTCGTAATATTGCGCTTGCGGCTTGCCTCAACAAGAGCGGGCAATTTCCGGCTCCAATCCATCATCAGCGCCGTGTGCTTATCGGGCACACGCACAAGGTTCACCACAGGGTTGATATTGTCGATAAGATTAGCTGAAAGGTCGCCAACTTTCACTCCGGGCGGTAAATTCAGCTCATTGGCAAAACTGCCGCCGAGAATAAATCCCATGCCCGAAAAGATGCGGCTCTCGGGATTGATATTGAGGTAGTGAGCCACCACATCGCTACCACCGCGGTAGTGGCAGCGGCAGAACGACTCGCTGCTGATAGGTATATACTTACTCTTTCCGTCGCTTGTGCCCGATGATTGGGCAAAGTGCGTCACTTTTCCGCGCCACAGCACATTCTTCTCGCCTCGCACCATGCGCATAATGCTGCTGCGTAGCTCTTCATAGCCGTGTAGAGGCACTCGCTCACGAAATTGTGCGTAGTTCATGCGCTCCCCGAAGCCATATTTTATGCCTATCTCGGTGCGCGATGCCTGCTGGAGCAGCATATCGAGTTCTTCGCGCTGCACCGTGTCGCCGTGATTCACAAAGCGTGCCGCCTCGCGCAACCTGCCGGCGAAAATCTGTCTTGCAAGTGGCGTGAAATCAATCATGTCAGGCTCACAATTAATGCTACAACTACTGCAAATGTTAGTGCCACCCCGAGGCAACCTTTTCTTGTGGTCTTTTCTCCTTTTTCCACACGTTCGCCCTCCTTTTCATCGAAAGAATCTTCGGTGGTCGGCTCATCGGTGTAGCTGTTTTCCACATCTTCTTGAAAATCATCGGGATTGCCAACGAAGAAATCATCAATTTCTTCATTGGCAACATATTTGTCACTATTTCCGGCTTTGTTCATTTCGGTAGATATTTTCAGTGCCTGAAGGTCAAGGCTCTTGTCATTTGTTGCAAATGTAAGCAAAAAACGCCACTTTTATCGCTCCTGAATTGTAAAAAAACCATTAAATAATAAAAAAAATTCCCTGCCGATACGTTAGTGTGTCGGCAGGGAAATGTGCTAATAATGCAGCAATAGAATTTACTTTATAGCCACTTTTTCTGTTGAGCCGTCGGCACGGCAATCCACGCTCACTGAGCCTTCGCCGGCAGCCACCATCACCACAAGACCATTGAAGCGGTTGTTGAGGTCGGTAACACCCGGAGCCATACCTCCGATAGCGTCGGCCTCGTCGTCGGTCATCGACGAATTGAGCACGATGCTGCCGTCTTTGATGGCGTATTTCCTGTAGCCAATGCTGTGAGAAATAGTGTAAGGTGTAAAATTAGCAAAATATGTCGTTTCATAATTATAAATCTGTCAATTTATATTTAAGCAATGATTTTTCACTCAGCAATATTAAAAAACAAAGCCGGAATTCAGTATCTCCGGCTTTGCTTTATTTCAGTGATACAGAATTATCTCACCACAACTTTTGTGGCAGTGGAACCCACACGCACCACATAGATGCCGGCATCGACGCCGAATATAGAGTTTTCAGTTTCCACTTCGGCTTCTCTCACGAGCTTGCCATCGACACTGAATATGCTCATACGGCTCAATGCAGCATTCTTCACCGTGATTATGCCGTCGCCACCTGTAACGCTCACTGCCTGTGTAGCTGCAATGCCCTCAACGTTTTCGCTTTCGGCATCGAAAATCTTGTAGCTGTCGATGATTGTATAGGCGGCATCGCCGGGATAATAGGTGGTGAAAATGCGAGCTTCTACCCACTTCTTATTCTTGAAGGCTTCGGGCACGTCGATTGTTATATCGTGCCACTCGGCTGTCATATCGTTGTAGAACGAGGCTACTTTGGTCTCTTCCACACCGTTGGTCACAAGGTGAATCTCGGTGTAGGCAGCTGTCGGTCCGCCAAACACGCTGAACGTGAGTCGCGGAGCCTTAGCTCCAACAGTAGAGAATTTAGGCAGTGCCACGAGGCTATAGCTTGTGCCATAGGAATTGGAAGGATAAGTAACAAGGACATAATTGTCGGCATCGCTGTTCGTAGCTCCATAATCCTCGGGCTTGGCGATTTTGCATTTACCCGAATAGTAGGTGTTGGGGGCTACGGTGATTATCGGTGTGTAATTGTATTTGCCTCCTGCAAAATTCTCAGCAATAGGCAACTTGAACGGTGTTCCGAGCGTGAGAGTGAGATAGCTAACGTAGGGACTTTTTCCACCTTTGTTCTCAGCTTTAATTCCCACATATTGCACACCCATAGCCGTGCCATCGGCAAGTGAGAAGTCGAAATTGGTGTCGGCACCAAGTTCCTTCTTTTCAACCCACTGATTGATGTTGAAATTGTAGTCGCAATAGTAGTAGCGCAAGCTCTCTTTGTCGTAATAGCCTGCGGTTGAAGTAGCCCATGTAGGAGCGTTCCAGGTGATGTGAGCCGACATGTTATCATCGCTCACCGCAGCTTTCAGCGAACTTACTGAACCGGGGATAGAAATTCCGGTGTATACACTCACTGTGGCAACTTTGCTCTTTAACTCGCCATTTGCCACTTGCAGAGTGATTTCGTTGCTTCCTTGAATCGTCTTGAGCGTCACTCCGGTGAAAACCTGTCCGGGAGTGCCGTTCACGGTTACCGATTCCTCAGCAGAAGTTATCACGGCGGTCAAAGACGTTCCTTCGGCTATCGTCTTGCCCGAAATAGTCTTTGTGGGCATTGTAAAGCCTATTATAGCCGATAACTCGCCCTTATCGGCAGCGGTGGCTGTGATTTCGGCAGGCACTTCAGGGCAATCGGTCGAGAGTTGCGATTCCTTGATTGAAACCTTATTGAAAAGCAACTCATCTTGCATAGCCTTCGACACGCAGTGCACACCCACATAGTAATCGCCTGCTTCGGGGATACTAAAGTAAGCCGTGTAAGGCTCAGCGGCTTCATTCACCACATTATCGAAAGATGCCAGCACGGTCATAGCCGCAGCACTTGCTTCTTTTCCGTAGGCAATTTCAAAAGCTTCGGTATAATTGCGCGAGCGCACCCATGCATTCACCGACACTTCATAGAGTGCGGTAGTATTGGTAAACTTGGTGACCGGAACAAATAACCAGTCGTCGGCAGCTTTTGCGCCATAGTGATATAACAGAGCCTTGCGCGAACTGTCGTATTTCCAAGTGTTGTTGTCGCCGTTGGAGTTTTCCACGATGCACAATTCAATTTCTTCGGGGGTGAAAGTGAAGTCAACAGGCACGGTGTAAGGCTCGCCATAGAGGAATCTCGGCGAAGTGCCTCGCTCCGATGTGCGACCGTCGAACACTGCCTCCACGGTAGCCACAAAAGCCTTAATTTTGCCATAAGGTAGCTCGTAGGCATATTCTGTGGCAGTAACGGGCGCTTCATTCAGCTTAGTGCCATTAAGATACACATTATAAGTGATTTCCGATGTCTCAATATAACCTGCATTGATGCCCTCGGTCACGGCGTCCCACTTGATGCCCTTGCTGTCGATGACTACATTGGCGGGAGTTTTAGGTGTGTCCTTACCGATGAATGTGGTGTTATAAATTGTGGCGCTCGACGATGTTTTATCAACGATGACACTGAAAGAGAAGGTGTGAGTGCCGTCGGAAACATTGCTGAACGGAATCTCTACTTCCTCGCCGGCGTTCACTTCGGTAGAGCTATGCAGCGTGCCGTCGAGTAGCGATTTTAAAGTCATTTTGCCGCTCAATGCGCTCCCGTCGTAGTGTGTGGAGGGAGCTACGACTGTCACACTACCCGAATTGGAGGCATTGGGGAAGTTGAACGACTTTATCACAGGACGTTCGGGCGTGTTTGGCGCCGGAATCTTGTCGGAAGTAGTGAGAATGGTGTACTCCGTGAATTGAGGCAGCTCGGCTGTCACTTCAGCTTTACCCGTTTCGGCATCTATGCTCACAATGCACGCAGTGAAGTCGCTACGCAGTGCCGCCCAGACAAACCGCTTGTCGATAGGACTGTAGGTCATTGCCTGCTTGTAGTTCGACGGTGTGATGCCGGTGCTTGCTATCTTCTCGAAAGAGCCATCGACGGTGCTGATACGCACGAAATCGCCCGTGCGGCTCACACCATAGAGCTTGTTGTCGGTAGAGTTGTAGCCGAACACTTGTGGCGTGGTGGCTGAGGTGATATCGCATAGTTTGGTGAAAGTGCGTGTCTCGGGGTCGATAGTTTGGAGCATCTTACCCGAACCATCGGCATTGTAAGTGTAGGCATACACCTTGTCGTTTTTCTCATCGTAGGCGCACATAAACACAAATTGTGTGGCGTCGGCACTGCTCAAGTTGCCATACTCGAGCGTAGCTCCGGTGGCAAGGTCGTTGATGTAATATCGCATATAGAGGTATCCCGAAGAGTTCACGGCATAGTAGGAATAGAATTTATCACCTTTCACAAAGCCTGCCGAAGGCGTGAGAGAGCTGTTGGTCCACAGCATGTCCTGCTCTCCCGATGTGTTCAGCTCACCCCAGAATGTAGGCTCCGGGAAAGCGTGCCAACCGAGAATAGTGGCTCCGGAAGGACTTATTTTCATTATAGGAGGCTGCTGATTATCAATGCTTTTCACTGAGGCATGCGATGTATGGTTCATCGCAGATGCAGATAGCGTGGGGAACGGGTTGGCAACGGAGGCAATGAACGCTTGTGAGCCGTCGGAAGGCTGCACTTGAAGCGGAGATGCAGCCCATGCATTTAGTCCGCACATAGCGAGCATAGCATAGGCTATAGCCGAAGAAATACTTACGAATAGATTTTTCATAAATATGTGAAATTAATGGTTATTATAAAGCTAAATATTAATTTTTAAGCCTTGATACACCGATATATCAACGATGATATCAAGGCTTTTGCAAATATATGCATAATTTGCGAATTATTTATTTTTCACGCATGAAAATATTTATGGGAGTGCCTGAGAAGTCCCAATTCTCGCGGATTTTGTTCTCCAAATATCGGCGATAAGGCTCCTTCACCCACTGGGGCAGATTGCAGAAGAAGATGAAGGTAGGTACAAGAGCACCTTTAAGCATAGTGATATACTTAATTTTCACGTATTTACCCTTGTTGGCAGGCGGTGGATAAGCGGCAATGGCTTCTTGAAGCACATTGTTCAGCTTCGATGTGGGCACGGTGCGACGGCGATTCTCATAGACCATAGCCGCACTTTCAAGCACTTTGAGAATGCGCTGCTTGGTGAGTGCCGAGCCGAAGATTATAGGGAAATCGGTGAATGGAGCGAAACGCGAGCGAATGGCGTTCTCGTAGGTCTTAATGGCATCGGTCGACTTGTTCTCTACAAGGTCCCACTTGTTGACGCACACCACGAGTCCTTTTTTGTTTTTTTGAATGAGTGAAAAAATATTGGCATCTTGATTCTCAATGCCGCGCGTGGCATCAATCATGAGAATGCACACATCGGCATTCTCAATGGCACGAATACTGCGGAGCACGGAATAATACTCAATATCCTCATTGACCTTGTTCTTACGGCGTATGCCGGCAGTGTCGACGAGATAAAAGTCGAAACCGAACTTATTGTAGCGCGTGTAGATACTGTCGCGAGTGGTTCCGGCAATATCGGTAACGATGTTGCGTTCTTCGCCTATAAATGCATTGATAATCGATGATTTTCCGGCATTCGGGCGCCCCACGATGGCAAATTTCGGCAGATTTTCGAGTTTTTCGCTTTCAGAGTCGGTTTGCGGCATAAGCCTCACCACTTCGTCGAGCAAGTCGCCCGTTCCCGAACCGTTGACAGCCGACACCGAGAATGGGTCGCCAAGACCGAGAGCATAAAACTCGGCGGCGGCATATACTCCCTCGTTGTTGTCGGCCTTATTGGCAACGAGAATCACCGGTTTCTTGCATCGGCGCAAGATATCAGCCACATGGTCATCGAGGTCGGTAATTCCATTTTTTATATCCACCATGAATAATATCACATCGGCTTCCTCTATTGCAATCGACACCTGCTTGTTGATTTCTTCCTCGAAAATATCATCGGAATTTACCACCCAGCCTCCGGTGTCGACAATCGACAGCTCATTTCCGCACCATTCGACTTTGCCATATTGGCGGTCGCGAGTTGTGCCCGAAGCATCGTCGACGATGGCCGAGCGTGTCTGTGTCAGGCGGTTGAAAAGTGTGGATTTACCCACATTAGGGCGTCCCACTATTGCTATAAGTTTTCCCATAATTCTTGATTCTCTGTGCTGTTAGTTAACGTTAATTTGAAATTAATAATCATTAGGTCGGCTTAGCCGAAGCTCACTCCTTGTAGCCGAAAGCCCGTAACTTGTTGTCGCGGTTACGCCAGTCTTTTTCCACTTTCACAAAGAGTTCGAGCATCACACGCTTGCCGAAGAAAGTCTCGATATCCTTTCGAGCCTCTATTCCCACGCGCTTGAGCTTCGCACCTCCTTTGCCTATAATAATGCCTTTCTGACTTTCACGCTCCACATAAATAACAGCCATGATGTGAATCGAATTGTCTTTTTCGGCGAATTGTTCCACTATCACCTCGGTGGCATAGGGCACCTCCTTGTCGTAGTCGAGAAGAATTTTCTCGCGAATTATTTCGGTGACAAAGAAACGTGCCGGCTTGTCGGTGAGAGCGTCTTTACCGAAGAATGGCGGTGAATCGGGAAGCAGTTCCACAATGCGCGCCATTATATTGCCTACATTGAATTTTGCCAATGCCGAAGTGGGGTACACCTCGGCGCGAGGCAACAACTCCTTCCAGCGGTCGATAATCTTCAGCAAGTCGTCATCGCCTTTAAGCAGGTCGATTTTATTGATGACAAGCAGCACCGGGAAGTTTTCGTTTTTCGCCACGCGGTCGAGGAAAGCCTTGTTCTTCGTGGGGTCTTCAATCACGTCGGTCACATAAAGCAGAATGTCGGCATCGACAAGAGCCTCTTCGGAAAACTCCAGCATACTTTCTTGCAGCTTATACTTGGGAGAAAGCACACCGGGCGTATCGGAGAACACAATCTGGTAGTCGTCGGTGTTCACTATACCCATAATCCTGTGCCGCGTGGTCTGTGCCTTAGCCGTGATAATCGACAAGCGCTCGCCCACAAGTTCATTCATAAGAGTGGATTTTCCCACATTGGGGTTTCCCACGATATTTACAAATCCTGCTTTATGCATAATCGTTATTAATAAATATATAAAATAATCTCACCCTCCTCGGTGCGCCGCTCAATGGTGGTGTAGCGAGGAATGTGAGATTATATGTCGTAATATTAGAATCCCCAGACGATATACATCGCACCCCAAGTGAATCCTGCACCGAAAGCGGTGAGGACTATCTTGTCGCCTTTTCTCAGCTTGCCCTTGTTTTCGTCGAGGCACAAGGGGATAGAGGCTGCGCTGGTGTTACCGTAGTGTTCAATGTTCACAAGCACCTTCTCATTGGCAATGCCGAGACGGTCGCCCACGGCTTCAATGATTCGGAGATTTGCTTGGTGAGGAATGAACCAGTCGATATTATCTACCGTCAAGCCATTGCGCTTCATCACTTCTTGCGAAGAAGTGAGCATATCGGTCACGGCGTGCTTATAGACGGCACGGCCCTCTTGATACACATAGTGCTCATCGGCATCGACTGTGGCGTGTGAAGCCGGGCGAGCCGAGCCACCTGCTTTCATCAGCAGATGCGGAAGCCCTATACCATCTACGTGGAACACGCCGTCGATAACTCCTATATTCTCCTCCTCAGTGGGTTCCACCAACACGGCAGCGGCCGCATCGCCGAAGAGCGGACAAGTGGAGCGGTCTTTATAGTTGGTCATGCTCGACATTTTTTCGGCAGCCACTACAATGACTTTTTTATACATTCCGCTACGCACATAGGCGGTAGCGGCTTGAAGCGACACGATGAAACCGGCGCAAGCTGCCTGAATGTCGTAGGCATAAGCATTCACTGCACCGCAATCGTGAGCAATCACCGATGCTGTCGATGGAAAACGATAGTCGGGATTGGAAGTGGCGCAAATCACCAAGTCTACATCGGTGGCAGGCGTCGCTGTTTCGGCAAGCAACTTATCCACGGCTTTCGTGCCCATAAACGACGAGCCTACACTCTCATCTTTGAGAATGCGACGCTCTTTTATGCCCACGCGAGTGGTTATCCACTCGTCGTTGGTGTCGACCATTGTCGATAGTTCATCGTTGGTCAGCACATAGTCGGGGACGTAGGAAGCTATGCCTGTTATTTTTGCGTTAAGCATAAACTTGATTGTTGGAGTCAAAAATAATACTTATCTCTATATTATGGCTTGTAGCGAAAAATCAAGAAAATATATCCTAAATAAAAACCTGAAGTGTTATTTAGGATATCATGACTTTCTCATTTTTTAGCACTGAAAAAGGGTATTGCCGATATTACACGGCTGCGTCCTTTTCGATAGCCACTTTACCTCTGTAATAGCCGCATTCAGGGCATACGGTGTGATAAATGTGCCATGCTCCACAGTTAGGGCAGAGAGCCAAAGTAGGTGCTACAGCCTTGTCGTGAGTTCTTCTCTTGGCTGTTCTTGTCTTCGATTGTTTTCTTTTAGGATGTGCCATCTTGTTATATAATTTTTAATTGTTATCTTTTAGTTTCTTCAGCGCATTCCACCGGGGGTCGCATCGGAAATCGTTTTCGTCTTCTTTTTCAATCTCATCGCCGTAAGTGCCGCAATCGGCATCTTCCATATCCTCATCGGTCGATACCATAGCTCGGTGAGCGTTGAGCTGTTCTTGCATTTCCTCATCACATTCACCCTCGGGGTGCACGTGCTTAATCGGAATTGTCAGCATCACGGTGTCGTAGATAATCCTCGCCACGTTCATCGTGTTGCTACTCTCGGGAATGACAATTACATTGTCGTTCTCATCGTTATACTCCTCGCCGTATTTCACGCTCACTCTATACTCGGCATCTACTTCATGCTTCATCTCATACAGACAGCGGTCGCAGGGTATTCCCAACACGCCTTTTGCAGTGATACACAGCTCATAAATATCTCCGCTGCGCTTCACCTCCACGGTGGTTTTCACCTCGGCGGCAAGCACATCGGTACTCTCCATTTCTCTGAAAAAATCCATTCCCAACTCGTACTCAAAATTTTGTACACCGTCGGGCATTGCCTTCAAAGGCAGTTCAAATATTGTCAATTTTTCCAAAAGTGTAAAGTTAAATCGGCGCAAAGTTACAAACATTCTTATTAATAATCAACCATTTTGGGCGCAAATTTGCATATTTTCAGCAAAATTACCCGTTTTAGCCGCTTTTCAGCCGTTAGACAAGCCTTGTCGCCCGCTATTCTCAGCCGGCTCACTTCACTTTTTCTAATTAATTTATTGCTATTCTTTTATGCAAAGCACTTTTTCTCTTACCTAAAGATTCTTAAATTTTTTTCGCGAAACAGCCTGCAATAGGGTGCATCTTTGCTTCGAAGTGAAATTACTGCTCAATAATTCCCTCTCAATGAAAATCTGAGCTTTTTTACTCCTCTCGCGAGCTGTAACCGCACTTTTTCTGTCACGATTTTTCGAATCGCACTGTGATTCTATGATTAGAGTTTTCTAATTTATTGTTTTTCACAAGTTTAAATGTCGGTATTTTTGGTTTGTAGCAAAAAAGCACTTTCGCATAAATAGTTAATTATCAGCTAAATAAACAAATCGCAATTATTTGTTTACATTTATTTTGAATTGTTTAGAAAAATAAAGTTTTTTATTCACAGAAAACAATATATCTTTGCAACGTAAAATTATGTAAATACTGAAAATCAAACAACAACAAACAACAAAAATATATACTTGAATTTTGGTTATGAGGGGGGTGTGCTTTTGTGAAAAAGCGCACTTTTCATTTTTATATACTCCGGCTTGGTGCTAAATATATAAAGTACAATTGCGTATCGCCGACGCACGTTCTCTTTTCGGGTGATGCATCATTTTAGCTGACAGGCGTCGTGATACCCGCGTGTGTGCTATTTTCTTCCAAAATCGGCGGGAATTTCACCCCACTCCTCGGTGTTCCACTTTATTATGCGATTAGTGAAGGTGTTGCGCAAAAGCCACGCCTCAGCCCGGCGCACAATCTGCATCAGCTCGGCATTTTTGGCATTAGGAACGAGCTTCGACTTACATTTGCGGTCGCGCACCCAAGCAATTCCGGTGCGGCTGTCACTATATATAGGAGTAGAGCCGTCGCCTTGCTGTTTCAGCAAAGCAAGAGCATGCACAATGGCAAGGAACTCACCTATATTATTGGTAGCGTGCGGGAACGGACCTTTGTGGAAAATCTGCTCGCCTGTGCGTAGCGATACGCCACGATATTCCATCACTCCGGGATTTCCGCTACAAGCCGCATCTACGGCAATACTATCAAGGATAATTTCGGGGAAAGCCTCAAAGTTCACCATATTACGGTCGGCATTAGCAATGCTGCGAAGGATAGCCATTTCGCTATCGTTATCGCCGCGGAGAGCCATAATAGCCTCCTCGCGCGATTTAAAGCCCTTGTAACGCGCACCGGGGAAGTTCTCCACCTGCTGTTTGCAATCTTCCCACGTTTCGTAAATTCCGGGATTGTTACCAACCCACACTACATACCATTTATAATTGTTTGCCATATATATATATTTAAATCTTGCTTATGATTCACACTCTGTGAAATAAATCTTAAAGAAAAGTCAGGGACGCACAAATATCGGTGTGTCCCTGATTTAGAATATTTTTCGCACTTAAGCCTGCGTTTTATTTCACGAATTTAAATGTATGCACACTGCCATCGATTGTCACGGTGATGATGTGCACACCGGCATTGAGGTCGGCAAGCGACACTTCAGTTGCGCACTCAGAGCCTTCGTAGAGCACATTGCACACCGTTCCAAGCATTGTTACAGCCTTAACGCTCACAAAAGCCCCCACAGGAGCTTCAATTATCACGCGCGGAGCGGCACCGGTAACCAACCTTGCCTCGCAAGCGGAGGAAATACCATCTACGGCACCTTCATCTGAATTGTAGACAAAGCTCACCGGCTCGGAATACTCGGTGTATAACGCATTGCTCTCTGCATCGAGATACACTGCACGAGCTCGGGCATAATAAGTTTTGCCGGCTGTGAGCAATGCTCCTCCGGTTTTGATTTCGCTCGCCTTAATCGCTGAAACGAAAGAATAATCGGGCAGATTCTCCACATAGCGAGTGCGGCCCCAAGATGTTGCCGAAGTCGAAACTTCAATAACAACCTTGTTGATAGCCTGCTGTGGAGCCACTGCAAGGTGGTCGTCGGGCGACACTATGGCGCCATCACTTGCCGGACATACGAAAGAAGGAACATCGGCTACAAGAGCATCGGTAGTAAACGTATTGGTACGCGAATACTCGCCATTCATTTTCACTCTTATATAATATGTGGTGATGCAATGAAGTGTGTAAGCCGGAATGTCGATACTTCCTGTAGTCGATTCGCCTGAGAATACTACATTGGTAAAATCGGCATCGGTAGCTATCTCGAGCAGTGCATTATTCACGCCATCGGAGAGATTCCATGTAGCTGTAAACGACGGATTAACGCCGGCAGCGCCGTTGGTGGGATAAAGTACCGACAATATTTGAGGAATGAATGAACTTACAGCCGAAACGCCATCGTTATAGCCCTGGGCACAAGCGTTCACACGCCAATATATTTTCACGTCATTATCCACATAGTCAATGAATGCAGCCGATGATAGAGTAGTGCTTGTGGTGCGTATCGACTTCACAATGTCGTTCATTGCCGCATCGCGAGCAAATTGAATATCGTAGACCGTAGCATTCTTCACAGCACTCCATTTCAGCTCAAAGGGGTCGAGAACTGTAGCACCGTCGGCAGGCGTCAAGAGTGTCGGAGCATCGAGGTTCAGCGAAGATGTAGCTTCGTAGAACGATGGTGAGTACTCATTACCCACACGGTCGAGCACACACACCGCATATTTGTAGCCCACAAGTTTGTCATCGGGAAGTTCGAATGAATTATTGTAGGTGAAACCGAGCAGATATTCCGCATTTTTCTCGAAATTAGCATTTTCGATGTATGTAGGAATGGCATATACCGTGTAGCGCACATTGTCGTAGGCGTCCCAAGAGAGCACCTTTCCGGTGCACGACAGGTTCTTTATGGCACCCGGATTATTACCCTTCTTCCACGCCATAGCAGGCACAATAGCCTTGCAGGAGAATGTAGTGCGCTTCAAGAAGTGAGCGAACGATTCCTTTGTACCTATGCGATACAGATATTTGCAAGAGTAGAAAATCGAACCGGGAGCGCCGTCGAGCGAGCTGGTGCGGTTAAGCTCAATCTCGTTGGCATACTCGCTGAAGCTCGTATTATTAGGACCTGATGCCTTCAATGAAATCAAGCTGTTTTCCATTCCGGTAGCAGGAGCCTTGCTCGACGAAGTAAGAGTGGTGATAGAGTGCGATGAATAGAAATGGCGTCCGAATTTGTTAGCCACCTCGCTCCACCACGGTGCAATTTTGCTATAGTCGGTGCTGTTGCCTATAGTCCAATAGATTTGCGGCGAAATGAAATCAATGCTGTGGTCGTTGAGCCATGCTACGGGGTCAGAGTAAATACCATTATATTGCCAATCGCTGCCCGAAGGACAAGGTGAGATGCCATATTTCGATGCCACGGAGCCACTTGTGCATGCCACACCGGCAGGAGAAATGCCGAAACGCACCCACGGCTTCACTTCCTGAATCATATTATACACCGATTTCACCATGCGGTTCACATTGTTGCGACGCCAATCGGCTTGTGAAAGAGTGCCTCCGGCAGCCTTATAGGCATTATAAAGGTCGGCATCTTGCGAATTAGTTGTGCCTTGAAGATAGAAATAGTCATCGTAGAGAATACCGTCGACATCGTAGTTGGTAACGATTTCACGGCAGATATCGGTGATGCGCTTTATCACCTCCTCCTTTCCGGGATTAAGTATTGAAGCTACGTCCACATCAAGCAGCCAATCGGGGTGATTGGTGCGATAGTTGGTAGGGTCATCGTTCCATTGTCCTATCTGGCTCTCGTAGCGGTAGGGATTAATCCAAGCGTGACATTCGAGTCCGCGCTTGTGGCACTCCTCAACGACAAATGCCAGTGGGTCATAGCCGGGGTCCATGCCTCGTTTTGCCACAAGGTCTTCCGACCATGGCTCATACGATGATTTATACATGGCATCGGCGCGGCTTCGCACTTGGAAATTAATAGCGTTCATGTTGTTGGCAGCCATCGAGTCGAGGAGAGTTATCATCTCCTTCTTTTGCGCCTCGATTTGAGCGGTATTGCCGGTGCTCGTTATCACTGTCTGCGGCCAGTCGAGCCTCCACACGGTAGCCACCCAAGCCGAACGCATCTCTTGCTTAGGCGTGGAATAAACAGTTGCCGATAATTGCGTTGAACAAGCCACAAGTGCCGCTAACGCCACAATGCATCTTGATAGAAATTTCATGTATGTATAGTGTTTAAATGTAATAATCAGCTAATTATTTGCAAATATAGAGATTATTCCCTAATTTTCTCGAAAATTATGACAATAAAAAGCATAAAATAGTGTATATAATTCTAAATAATAGTGAAATTGGTGGATAAAAGCTGAAATATTAAGGAAATAACATTAAATTTGGAGAACAAATTCGGCGCATATAGTCACCAAAGCATATTTTTATAATACAAACGAAGAAACAAGGCAGAAAACACATTTAAGAACACATGCTTCAGACGAAGTTAATATTGCCGTCGGCACACTTGCGCTCATTAGTGCATCACTATTGGGTGATGAAAGCCGACAGAATCTCGATGGAAATGAACATCATACCCACCGGGTGCATGAAGTGGATGTTCCATCGAGGAGTGCCATTTGTGGTGAACGGAATTGACAATGCTTCACATGTAGCAACGATATGCGGGCAGTATAATAGAGGCGTTTTTGTGAGAACAAAAAATTATTCCGACCTTATTTTCGTCTTTTTCCGTCCGTATGCACTAAAGGCGATTCTCGGCATTCCCTGCGACTTATTCATGGAAGACAACATCGATATGGACAGTGTGGGTATTCCCGAGATGTACGACTTGAAGCGTATGGTGCTCGATGCCCCCGACAATGCTACAGCTATCGGCATTATTGAAAAGTTCATCAGCCGTCGTCTTGCCGACTGCTACGATGCCCTCACATTGAAGCGCATGACAGCGGTTTGCGATATTATCGACAGTAACCCTGATGTGGGGGTAAGTACACTGAGCGATGCTGCTTGCCTTAGTGAGCGACAATTCAGGCGAATTTTCATAGAAAATGTGGGAATGACTCCCAAACAAATGATACGCACCAAGCGCATGTACTATGCCACAAAATTAATTCAAAATCTCGACGAATGTGATTTATCTGATATCGTCGACCGATTGGGATTCACCGACCACTCTCATTTCAACAAGGAATTCAAGATTTTTGCTGGAATGTCGCCCACCAATTACCTTGCGCATATCAAAGCCATTAAGAGTAGTAATTTCCTTGGAGGATACAAGGCTTATCACGAATAGTGCGATTCTCGCAAGAATGTCCGTTTTTTACACGGCAATTAAAATCTTTGTGTTTACCTTTGCCGGAAATTTTCACAAAATTATCTATGAAAAAGTTTATTATCATGGCTACTTTGGTAGCCGCCGCAATTACTGCTAAAGCTCAAAACGAACTTGATTCACTTGCTTTGGACTCTATTCTCACCATTTATGAGCTTCAAGAAGTGGTGGTGAAAGGACAATTGCCCAATACTCGCTTAAAGGGAAATGCAATGGTTACTAAAATTTCGGGTTCGGTGCTTGAAAAGGCGGGCACGGCACAAGATGTGCTGCGCAAGGTCCCGGGAATGATTAAGAAAGGCGATGACCTCGAAGTGATAGGACGAGGAACACCGGTCTATTATATTAATGGTCGCCGAGTGCACGATACTGATGAGCTGAAACGCCTCATGAGCGATGAGATAGCCGATGTGGAGGTAATCGCCAATCCCGGAGCTATGTATGACGCCACAGTGTCGGCTGTGGTGAGAATAAAGACCGTGCGCCGACAGGGCGATGGATTCAGTTTCAACACTTTTGCCAAGAGTGAGCAGAGCCTTCGCTCGGGCAAAAACGACCCTGAGGCTCAAATCAACGTCAACTACCGTTTTGGAGGATTCGATGTGTTTGCTTCTGCAAAAGAGTGGCAATATCGCACCCACCAGTGGAGCGACCTCGGTAATATTACTACCGAAAGCCGCACCGGAGTCGAATTGTTTCGCTACGACGGCAATCTCAATCACGAGTGGACCGGCGTAGGCACACATCTCAACACCGGCTTCAACTGGCAGATTAACGACCGCCACTCCATTGGTGCCAAAATTGATTATGCAATTTCCACCAAAGCCGACACCGACGAGGCTCTGTCTATGGTGAAACACGACTGTGGCACACTTGTGGAAACCGTGAACAGCAATGGCAAAAAATGGAGCGAGAATCCTCATAATATTCTCGTAAATGCATATTACAACGGAAATATCGGCAAACTCAACATCGATTTCAATACCGATATGTTTTTCTCAAGGGATAATGAACATCAATCGATGATGGAAGATGCCTCTACTACCAACCGCGATGTGGAAGCCGTGTCAAACTCCAAGAACAACATGGTAGCCACCAAACTCGTGCTGTCGTATCCGGTGTGGAAAGGTATGCTAATTGCCGGCACCGAGGAAACTTTCGTGGGCAGAGAAAACACAAACGTGAGCACCGGAACCGGACTCGCCAACTCGGCATCGAAGGTGAAAGACAATGTGTATGCAGGATTCTTGCAATATGGCATGGCTATCGACCAAAGCACAAGCCTCAATGTGGGTGTACGTTATGAGCACGCTTATTTCGACTACAAGGATATACTTGAGGGCGTTGACAACCTTAACCGCATGTACGACAACGTGTTTCCTTCGGCTTCTATTTCCACAAAAATAGGAAAAGCGAGCTTCTCGCTGAGCTATGCGAGCCGCACTCAGCGCCCGTCGTTCTGGCAATTGAGCAATGCCATGAGCTATCACAACCGTTATGTATTTCAGCAAGGAAACTCCAAGCTGAAGCCATCGACCGAGCACACCCTGTCGCTGACATCAATGTTCGGAATGTTCACCGTGGGTGCCAACTATTCACAATTCAACGACCTTGTGTGCAGCTGGAGCGAACCTATCAACGATGAAGGCACGGTGCGCGTATCGTTTAAGAACATCGACAAGCCACAGCGCCAGCTCAACCTCTTTGCCGTAGCCTCTCACACATGGGGTTGCTACACTCCATCGTGGACGGTAGCTTTCGTTAAGCAGTGGTTAACGCTCGAT
>CAMEKH010000040.1 GCA_945921235.1 uncultured Prevotellaceae bacterium
CTGTGGTGAGCGGCGACATTATGTCGCGCGCCACAACTGAAATCACCGAGTGGAATTGCCCCTACATCTATGTGTTTGGCGGTGTGAACTCCTATGGCGAATTAAGTAACAATATATGGCGAGGCGTGATTAATCGATTGAGCTTCAAGCCTATATATTGATGCAATAAGACCTCGAAAAATAGCTGAATAACTAACGTGAAGCGAGCTTTAGTCATATTATCGTTAATCGTAGTTGCCGCTCTCGGAGCTGTGGCGCAGGATTATCGCTTTGAGATAGGAGCATCGCTTGGCACAAGCGGCTATCTCGGCGATGTGAACAAGGGCAACTTCCTGCGCAAGCCGGGCATTTCGGGCGGAGCCGTGTTCCGCTACTTGAAGGACTATCGGTGGGCGTTCAAAGCCAACCTGACAATGGCTACGATAAGCGGAGATTCTCAGAGCGAGAATATAGTTTTTGCCGACGGCACACCATATAACTTCAAGTCGACACTGCTTGACATGGGAGGGCAGGTGGAATTCAATTTCTTCAATTTCGGCATAGGCTCGAAATATAAGAACCTGAAACGACTGACACCATATATGACACTCGGCATAGGAGCTACGATGGCTTCGAGCAGCGGAAAATCGTTTATGGCGATTAACCTGCCTATGGGAGTGGGTATAAAATATAAATTAAAGGAACGCTTGAACCTTGGGGCTGAGTTCACAATGCGCAAGTGTTTCGGTGACAAAATCGACGGGCTTAGCGACCTCAACGGTATAAAAAGCTCATTTGCAAAGAATACCGATTGGTACTCGCTTATTATGGTGAGCATCACCTACGAGTTCAGCAAGCGATGCCGGGTTTGTCATTATGTAGAGTAACAAAAAAAACAAGTAGTAGCGATAGATATGTCATCACTGATAGAGCAAATAGACAAGTCGCGTCTGCCCCGCCACGTTGCGGTGATAATGGACGGAAATGGACGTTGGGCAAAAAAGCGCAACCTTGAGCGTTCGCAAGGTCATGTGGAGGGCGTGAATACAGTGAGAAAAATCACGGAAATAGCCTCGGAAATAGGTGTAGGATACCTCACTCTCTATACGTTCTCTACCGAGAACTGGAATCGCCCTAAGGAGGAGGTTGATGCTTTGATGAACCTCATAGTAGTGGCGATAGAGCGCGAGACCCCCGACCTTATCAAGAACAATGTGCGCCTGACGATGATTGGCGACATAGAGCGTATGCCCGAATTCGCCCGCAAGCGCTTGCAGAAGTGTATGGACGATACTTCCCACTGCAACGGACTTGTGCTGAATCTTGCCTTGAGCTACTCCTCAAAGTGGGAGATTCTTAAAGCCGTGAAAGCAATAGCCGAGGAGGTGCGCGATGGCAAAATCGCTGTAGAGGCGATTGACGACACGCTGTTCGGCAATCACCTCACCACTCGCAATATCCCCGACCCCGACTTGTTGATACGCACGGCAGGCGATTTGCGAATCAGCAACTTCTTGCTGTGGCAGATTGCCTATTCGGAATTGTATTTTACCGATATTTATTGGCCCGATTTTACAAAAGATGATTTTTGCAGGGCTATAATCGACTATCAGAGCCGTGAACGACGTTTCGGCAAGACCAGCGAACAGGTGGAGGGTGAAACTGCGTGAGAGAGAAACTAACAATGATTACGACAAAATATAATTAAGACTTCGAAAAATATGAGATTTAAGCTCTTGTCAATAATAGTTGCACTGCTTGCCGTCGGCACTGCCGTGGAGGCAGTGGCTCAGGCTACCAACGATACTATCTACAACCCTAAAATCGTTTTCTCGGGAATGCCTCAGAAGTATGAATTAGCCGGAATAAAGGTGACCGGTGTGGACAACTATGAGGACTATATCATCATTGGATATTCGGGACTCTCGGTGGGACAGAAAATTGAAATTCCGGGCGATGAAATCAAGATGGCTGCCAAGCGTTTCTGGCGCCAGCAGTTGTTCTCCTCGGTGAAAATCAAGGTGGAGAAAATCTACAAGGACAAGGCTTGGCTCGAAATAGAGCTGCGTCAGCAGCCGCGTATATCGCAAATCAACTACATCGGCATGAAGAAGGGCGAGCGTGAGGATATCCAGCAGCGCCTCGGATTGACTAAGGGTAACCAAATCACACCGAATATTGCCGACCGTGCCTGCAAAATCATCGAAAAATACTACGATGGCAAGGGATTTAAGAATGCCGAGGTGCGTGTGGACCAAAAAGAGGATTTAAGTAATAAGAATGAAGTGATTGTCGACATAATTGTCAATAAGCACGAAAAGGTGAAAGTCCACAAAATTTATATCGACGGTAATGAGGTGCTCAGCGACGGCAAGCTGAAGCGCGTAATGAAGAAAACAAACGAGGGCGGAAACCTATTGAAACTCTTCAGCCAGAAGAAATTCGTTACCGAGGATTATGAAGCCGACAAGCAACTTATTATCGATAAATACAATGAGCTTGGATATCGCGATGCTCAGATTCTCTCTGACAGTGTGGTAAACTACAATGAGAAGAAGGTTGATGTGTACTTGAAGATTGATGAAGGACGCAAATACTATATCTCCGATATTGAATGGGTGGGTAACACTATTTATCCTTCGGCTGTACTCGATAATATACTTGGAATTAAAGCCGGTGAAGTGTATAATCAAAAACTGCTAAATAAGCGCACTACCGAGGACGACGATGCAGTGGCAAACCTATATATGAACAATGGATACTTGTTCTTCAACCTTGTGCCTATCGAAACGAATATTCACGGCGATTCAATCGACCTCGAAATGCACATTGTGGAGGGACCGCAGGCGCGTATCAACAAGGTGGTTATCAATGGTAACGACCGCCTTTACGAGAAAGTGGTGCGCCGTGAGCTGCGTGTGCGCCCAGGTGAGCTGTTCAGCAAAGAGGCGTTGATGCGCTCGGCACGCGAAATCGCTCAGACAGGGCATTTCGACCCTGAAGCAATGGATATTCGCCCCGAGCCTAACGAGGAGAATGGCACGGTGGATATTCTCTTCAATCTTGAATCGAAAGCCAACGACCAAATTGAGCTATCGGCAGGTTGGGGACAGACGGGTATCATTGGTAAACTGAGCTTGAAGTTCACTAACTTCTCTATCAAAAACCTTTTCCGCCCATCGTCCTACAAGGGCATTATTCCGCAAGGCGAGGGACAGACGTTCACCATCAGTGCGCAGACGAATGCCAAATACTACCAAGCCTACAGCGTGTCGTTCCTCGACCCGTGGTTCGGCGGCAAACGCCCTAATTCGCTCTCGGTGTCGGCATTCTATTCGCGCCAGACGGGTATAAATTCATCGTTCTATAACAATAACTACTTGAATAGTTATTATGGCTATAACAGCTATTATTATGGCAATAATTACTATAATGGCAGCTATAATAATTACTATGAGAACGCCTACGACCCCAATAAGTTCTTGCAGATGGCTGGTATCACCGTGGGATTCGGAAAACGTCTGAGCTGGCCTGATGACTATTTCACTTTCACTGCCGAACTGGGTTACCAATGGTACTACCTGAAGAATTGGGAATATCTCTACTATATGAATAATGGCGTGTCGCACTCTCTAACGCTGGGATTGACTCTCGCTCGCAATAGTATCGACAACCCGCTCTACACTCGCCGCGGTAGCTCGTTCTCGCTCAGCTTGCAGATGACTCCTCCGGCATCGCTCTTCGGTAAGAAGGATTGGGCGGCACTTGCTGCTGCCGGCACCACCGAAGCAAAGAAGCAACTCTATAAGTGGATAGAATACTGGAAGCTGAAGTTTAAGTCGAAGACCTACACTCCGCTCACCAGCCCCGATGATAAGTGGACTCTCGTGCTGATGACTCGTGCCGATGTAGGACTGCTCGGCAGCTATAACAAGCACCTGAAATCACCGTTTGAAACATACTATGTGGGTGGCGACGGAATGTCGGGAAGCTACACCTATGCTACTGAAACTATAGCATTACGCGGTTACGACAATGGTGTGTTCACCCCATACGGAAAAGAAGGTTATGCCTACACGCGCTTCTGCTTTGAGCTTCACTTCCCGTTCATGCTTCAGCCTACTACCACTATCTATGGAATTGCTTTCCTCGAAGGTGGAAATGCATGGACTTCAGTTAAAGAGTTCGCTCCATTCCACATCAAGCGCTCGGCAGGAGCCGGAGTGCGTATCTATCTGCCTATGATTGGTATGATGGGTATCGACTGGGCATACGGTTTCGACAAGGTGTATGGAACCAAGGGCGGAAGTCACTTCCACTTCGTGCTCGGGCAGGAATTCTAATGTCGTGGGGCACAAGGCTCATGCTTGTGAGTCGCAAATATGTTTAAGAAATTTAAAAATTGACAGCGGAATAAACCATTAGTGGCTTCCGCTGTCATAAAGGTATAAATACTAAAAAATTGAAATGTCATGAGAAGATTATTAATTGCTGCTATAGCTGTGTTATCATGCTCCGCTGCAATGTGGGCACAGAAATTTGCATTGGTCGATATGGAATATGTGCTGAAAAATATCCCTGCCTATGAGATGGCAAACGAACAGCTCAATCAAGTGTCGCTCCGCTGGCAGAAGGAGGTAGATGACCTTGCTAAAGAGGCTCAGGCACTTTATAAGAATTTCCAGAACGATATGGTGTTCCTCACCGACGACCAGAAGAAGAAAAAAGAGGAAGAAATCATGGCAAAGGAGAAAGCCGTGACCGAACTGCGCTACAAATACTTCGGTCCGCAAGGTGAGCTTTTCAAGAAGCGCGAGTCGCTCATTAAGCCTATTCAAGACGATATCTACAATGCAGTGAAAAAGGTGAGTGAAGAGCGTGGATACCAAGTGATTTTCGACCGTGCATCGTCGCAAAGCATAATTTTTGCCTCTCCGAAGATAGATATTAGCAATGAAGTGCTTGCAAAATTAGGATATTCAAAATAAAGTATTAATTTTGCACAATAATTTTGTCAATTAAAAATTAAATAGCATATATAACAATGATGAAAAGATTATTTTTGGCTGCTTTAGTGGCTTTGCCAATGTGCCTCGCAGCTCAGACTTTAAAGTTTGGAACCATTAACACTCAAGAGATTTTCAACTTGATGCCCGACAAGGTGACTGCTGAAACTACACTGAAAAGCGTGTCGGAGAAATATCAGGCTGAATACAAGAAACTTCAGGAAGAATTCGAGAAAAAATACAAGGAGTTCCAAGCTCTCGACGCCAACACTCTCCAATCAATCAAGGACAGCCGTCTGCGTGAGCTTCAGGAGAACCAGCAGAAAATAGAGAATTTCCAGCAAATGGCTGCACAAGATATTCAAAAGCAGCAGGAAACCCTCCTTGCTCCTATCACTGATAAAATTCAGAAAGCTATTCAGGCTGTAGGTGCCGAGAACGGATTTACTTTCATCTACGACCTCTCTATTCCTGCAATCCTATATTCGGGAAATGGAGCTGAGGACGTTACACCACTTGTTAAGACAAAACTTGGAATTAAATAATCGTCGATTTATTCATTTTTAAATCATAAAATAAGCCGATTTGGTCCTTCTCAAATCGGCTTATTTTTTTGCTTCTATTTTTGCACTCGCACAATCACTTGTCAATCGCTTTCCTCGCCACACAGAGCGTAGAGCACATTGCCTCACACTGCCGGGAGCGACATTCCATTGAGCTTGCGATAGAGGTCGAGTGCATACACATCGGTCATACCGCTGATATGGTCGATTACGGCTTGTATTTTCTCGAATAGAGTGGGAGCTTCCACATCGTATTGCTGCGGGAATTTGCTGAGTAGCAGTTGCGAGTAGTTACGCTCGGGATAAAGCACGGCATCGGTGAGCTTTTTCAGCAGCATATTGATTATTTGGTTACCTGCAAGGTCAATGTCGACCACATCGCCGGCACGGTAGATTTTGTCGTAGGCGAGAGCCGAGCAGGCTTGGTAGGCAGCCGAGGGAATATTGCCGATGTGGTCAATCAGACAGCCCGTGAACTTTCCCTGCATTATCAGCTCTTCATTGTCGACAAAAGCCTTTGCACATTCATCTACGAGCACTCCGATGATGCAGGAGCGCAGATACACCACTTTCTCGTTCTTGTCGGCAACACGTTTCATCACCTCAGTGATGTGACTCTTGCGGTTATCGTCGAAAAAGCCGAGCAGCAAGTCGATAACCTCGCGAGTGCCGAGGATTTTCAGCTTGTGAGCATCTTCTATGTCCATAATCTGGTAGCAGATGTCGTCGGCAGCCTCCACGAGATACACGAGCGGGTGGCGGCAGAATACGTCGTCGCCTTTGTCAATCAGTCCCACTTCATCGGCAATTCGGCAAAACAAGTCGCGCTCGGTGGAGAAAAATCCGAATTTCCCTTTTTCGTTGGCATGGAGCGAAGAGTAGGGGTATTTCACTATCGAAGCGAGCATAGAATAAGTCATGGCAAATCCTCCCGGGCGTCGTCCTTTGAATTGGTGGACCAACAGCCGCAGCGAGTTGGCATTACCCTCGAAGTGTGTGAGGTCAGCCCATTGATGCTCGGTGAGCTTAGAGCGAAAGAGCTGTCCGTCGCCTTCGCTGAAGAAAGCCCCAATGGTTTTCTCTCCCGAGTGACCGAAAGGAGGATTTCCGAGGTCGTGAGCGAGGCAAGCCGCAGCCACAATCTCATCGATGTCGTCTAATTTTGCAATCCACGGCTCGCCGACATATTTCAGTCTCAGCGAGCGAGCCACTTCATTGGCGAGCGATTTTCCCACGCTTGCCACTTCGAGGCTGTGAGTGAGCCTATTGTGCACGAATATACTTCCCGGCAATGGAAACACTTGCGTCTTGTTTTGCAGTCGGCGGAACGGTGATGAGAAAATCAGTCGGTCGTAGTCGCGCTGGAAGTCGCTGCGAATACCACCCTTATTGTCGTTGTAGTGTTCCAGCCCTAATCGCTTGTCGCAGATAAGGCGGTCCCAGTGCATTCGTTGAGGGTTATTCTTGTTCATACACGTTGGAATATAAGCGTTTGTTGTGGGCTTGAGGCTCTATACCGGCTTCCTTGAAGAGGTTGCCGACGGTTACGAATGTGTAGCCCTGTTTTTTCAACTCGGGGATTATCGTTTTCAGAGCATCTACAGTGGCATCGTTGCCCTCGAAGTCGTGTAGCAGTATTATGTCGCCGGGTTTCACCTTAGCCACGACACGGCGGGCACGCTCGGCGGCATCGACTTCGGGGAGCCAATCCTCTATCGAGAAGCCTCCGATGAATGGCATTTTTATCGAAGAGTGCATCAAGTCGTTGCAGAGCAGATAGGGCGGGCGGAAGAATTCAGAAGCCACACCTGTGGTCTGCTTTATAATGTGTGAAGTATATTCTATCTCCATGCGCATTTTTTCCACGGTCAATCCTCTCATATCACTGTGAGTGCGTGAGTGATTTCCTAATTCGCAACCCTGAGTCACGGCACGCTTCATAATGGGGCGGGTGTCTTTGTTGATGTTCTTTCCGCAAAGGAAAAATGTAGCCGCTACATCGTTCTCCTTCAGCACATCGAGCACTTTCACGGTAGTCGATGTGTTAGGACCGTCATCGAAAGTAAGAGCCACTATTTTCTTTTGTGCGGCACCGCAAAAAGCTATCGTTACCGCCAGTGCCGAGGCGATTATTCCCCTATATAAAGATTTTGCAAGTGTCATAGCCGTAAGTAGATTTAAAAGTAATAATCTTAGCACAAAAATAGTGCAGAAGAGCTGTAATTGCAAATTATTCGAGCAATTTCAGCAAAAAACGCCCCCGCAGCGACGCAAATGTCGATAGCGGGGGCGATGATATATTTAGCTTTGCCGTGCAATCGAGCATCGGCACTAAGGCTTCGGGCTTATTTCAAACCGCGATTTTTGAGCAGAGGCTCCACTGACGGCTCTTGACCGCGGAAACGCTTGTAGAGCACCATCGGGTCTTCGCTGTCGCCCGGCTCAAGGATATTCTCGCGGTAGGCTTTAGCTGTTGCGGGGTCGAAGATACCTTTCTCCTTAAACAGCTCGAATCCATCGGCATCGAGCACTTCAGCCCACAAGTAGGTGTAGTAGCCGCAGGCATATTGAGTGCTGCCGAAGATGTGCTTGAAATAAGGGCTGCGATAGCGGAATTGCACTTCATCGGGCTTGCCGAGGCGGCGAGCCACCGAGCGCTCGAATGCTTTCACGTCGATATCCTTGGCATAGTTCACCTTGTGCCATTCGATGTCGAGCAGAGCGGCACCAACAAGTTCGGTAGCGGCAAAACCTTGGTTGAACTTAGCCGAAGCGTCGAGTTTCTTGATAAGCTCATCGGGGATAACCTCGCCCGTCTTGTAGTGCTTGGCATATTCCTTGAGCAATTCAGGTTCCATAGCCCAGTGCTCATCGATTTGTGAAGGAAGCTCCACAAAGTCGCGGTCGACGTTGGTTCCCGATTGACCGCGGAACTGAGCTTTGGTGAGCATACCCTGCAAAGCATGACCGAATTCGTGGAATGCTGTTTCCACTTCATCGAGAGTAAGCAGCGAAGGCATATTTTTCGATGGCTTGGTGAAATTGCCTACATTGTAGATAATAGGACGCTCGCTCACACCATTGTAGTTATATTCGCCCTTAAACTCGCTCATCCAAGCCCCTTGGCGCTTGGTACTGCGCGGGAAATAGTCGGTCATGAACACAGCCACATGCTTTCCGTCGGCGTCTTTCACGTCGTAGACCTTCACTTCGGGATTATATTTCGGAGCTTTCGGCATTTCGGTGAAAGTGATTCCGTAGAGGCGGTTAGCCATAAGGAAAATACCCTTAACCACATTTTCGAGCTGGAAATAAGGGCGTACATCGTCTTCGCTGAGGTCGAACTTCTCCTTTTTCACTTTTTCGGCATAGTAATAGTAGTCGTAGGGAGCGATTTTGAAGTTACCGCCGTGATTGTTCACATAGGCTTGCATATCGGCAACTTCCTCCTTCACCTTAGCCACGGCAGGGTTCCAGATTTGGTAGAGCAGGTTCTCGGCGTTTTTCACCGTTTTTGCCATTACGGCGTCCATCTGATAGTCGGCGAAAGTTTCAAAACCGAGCAAATTCGCTTTCTTTGTGCGCAGCTCGATGAGGCGATTAATGTTGGCTGAGTTGTTATATTGATTGTCGTTGCTTGCTAATGAAGTGTAGGTTTCATACATGCGGCGGCGCAAGTCGCGATTGTCGGCATATGTGAGCACGGCAAGACGGCTCGGAGCGTGCACTGTGAATACCCATTTCCCCGATTTGCCGCGGCGAGTAGCTTCATCGGCGGCAGTAGCGATTGTCGATTCGGGCAAACCGGCAAGGTCGGCGGCATTGTCAACGATGATTTCACTTTCGTTTGTTTCCTTCAAGATGTTGGAGTTGTAGGAAAGCTCATAGTTGGCAAGTTGCTGGTTAATGTTTTTCAGCGTTTCCTTGTCGGCAGGCGAAAGGAGAGCGCCATTGCGCACAAACGACTTGTAGTATTTATTGAGCAATCGCAATTGAGCGGTGGTGAGGTTAAGAGCCTCGCGGCGGTCATATACTTGCTTTATGCGCTCGAAGAGAGCCTGATTGAGCATCATTTCGTCGGCGGCAGCGGTGAGTAACGGCATAGCCTCCTCGGAGATTTTCTCCATTTCGGGAGTGTTGTCGCTTTCGCTCAAGGCATAGTACACGTAGCACACCTTATTGAGCAGTGAGCCGCTATTGTCGAGAGCGAGGATAGTGTTGTCGAAATCGGGCATTGCGCGGTTGCTCACTATAGCCCAAATTTCCTGCTTGCGTTCTTCAATACCTGCCTTCATTGCAGGAATGTAGTGCTCATACTTGATTTTGTCGAAAGGAGGAATCTCATACTTGGTGGTATAAGCCTCCATAAACGGATTTTTTACGGCTTTTTCCATTTTTTTTGCTCCGCTTGCAGTCAGAATCACTGCGCAGGCGGCTGTTAATGTTAATAATGTTCTTTTCATAATTGGGTTGTTATAATATATTGTTTTTTATTTTATTGCTTGTCTTTGATGTAACGTATTCCTACTTCCACGCAAAAGTGGCGAGCAGCGGATAGTGGTCGGAGCTGTCGATTTTGCCACGCTCAATGTTGCAAGCCGAGAATCCTCCGCGGTAGAGAATATGGTCGATTCGGAAGAAAAAGCGGTTGCTGTGATAAGTGATGTCGGGGCCGAAAGCACAATCGGCATAAGCATCGTGCATGTCGGTGCCTCGGATTGTGCGATAGGCGAAAGAGCTTGGAGTGTCATTGAAATCGCCGCAAAGAATCACATTCTCGCCGGCATTGTCGAGTAGTTTGCGAAGTTCTTTAGCTTGCAATGCGCGTCGGCGGAACGCTCGGGTGAGCTTAGCCACAAGAGTCCCTCGCACCTCCTCGATGTCGTTTACTGTACTCATATTGTCGAGCCTTGTAAGTTTCTGATATAATACCTTGTCGGTATCGGTGAGTCCTATCGACTCAATGTGGCAGGTGATGAGCCTGATGAGCTTGCCATTGACGTCGATGTCCCAGCCACGCGCTCTCACAATGCCATCAATGTCGAGAGAGTCGGTGGTGATGCTGAATGGGAATTTCGATAGAAGCATCACATCGTCGGTATTGCGATAGTGATAAGGATACACGGCTTCCACTTGCGACATTCGGTGCAGCAGACTGTCGTTATTGGATTGTGAGGGAGTCAACCCCACCTCTTGCAGGCACACAATGTCGGCACCGGAGTGGAGAATATAGCTTATGGTGCGGTTGGTGTCGGTAGCGCAACCGGCATTGTCGGCAAACGACATTACATTGAACGTTAGCACCTTGAAAGACTTGTCGGCTGATGCATCGCAACTGCCGATATTGAGTGGCGAGAAAGTGAGAATCTCGCTTGAAGTGACAATTAGAGCCGTAGCAATGAGCGCCACCATGCTCCATTTCCGCAAGAGGAGCCATAGCAGTAGCATTATGAGCATGGCAATGAGCAGAATAGGAAAGCATAGTCCGAGCACCGATAATTTAGCCGACTCGGCAGGGTCGACCATTCCGCCGAAAGCCGAAGCTATATAGGCAACAATTAGCAAGATGCTTATTGAGGCTCCTATGGCTGTTGCAGCGGTGAATATTTTGTTGTGTCGGTGCTCCATTGCTATTATAAAGAGTGTAAATAAATTAAATCATTGCTTGCGAGTGTTGCTCACATCGAAAAGCCGCTTTTTCTCCTCGACTGAGAGTGATTTGTAGCCAGATTGCTTGATTTTAGCCAAAATCTTGTCGAGTTCAGCCTCATTGGCGGGAGTCATAGTGGTATTGTGCATGCGATTATCGTTCTTTTGCTCGCCGAAAGATGATTGCTTACTCTTGCGCCACTTCTTAAAGCGGAATTTGCCCGAGCCACTCGACTTGCCGCGACGAAAGAGATTCACCACAGTGTCGATAAAATTATTGAAAAAAGCTGTAATGTCTATTCCCTTGCGGTCGGCAATGCCGAAAAGCGCACCTATCGCAGCTCCGCCAATGTGTGCTATGTGACCGCCGGTGTTGTCGGCGCCGATGCTTATGAAATCGATGAAAATAGTGATTATGGCAATCCATTTCAGCGATATTGAGCCGAGGAACAACATTCCCACCTTGAAGTCGGGGCGGCACACCGCCATAGCCGTCACAATAGCGAGAATCGAAGCCGATGCACCGAGCAAAAATCCCATTGAGCCGGCAAAGACGGGTAGCAGATTGTAGGCAGCCAAGTATATCAATGCTCCGCCAAAGCCACCGAGGAAATAAAGACCTATAAGACGTCGGGTGCCGAAAATTTGGTAAAACATAGTTCCTAACCAATATAGCCACAGCATGTTGAACAAGATGTGCATCAGGTCGTAGTGCAGGAATTGGTAGGTGATTATAGTCCACGGCTGCTTGAGTAGCAACGAAAGGTCAGATGGAAACTCAAGATAGCATATTGCGGGCATAATATCAACATTGAAAAGCATGCACACTATTGCAGCCAATCGCACTGCAACAAACATTGCTACATTGATGTAGATGAGCCTTACGGGCGTAGTAGCCGCCGAGAAATTGCGCTTCAAAGTGTCAATAAATGTCGCCACCTGTCACTCCTTTCTTTTTCCAATATAGAAGAATCAAAAATCCGAAAATCATTCCACCGAGGTGGGCGAAGTGAGCCACCGAGCCTTGAAAGCCGCTGACACCGAAAAACAATTCAATGGCGCCGTAGCCCAGGACCATCCATTTGGCCTTGATGGGAATAGGAATAAACATAAGGTAGAGCGGCAAATTGGGGAACGTCATGCCAAAAGCGAGAAGAATGCCGAAAACCGCACCGCTTGCTCCAATGGTGAGCATAGAATTGAAAAATCCGTCCATCATTCCGTGCCTTATGCCATAGTCGATGGCTTCGGCTCCTTTCATTGCCACAAATCCATTGCTGTCGACCAGTGCAAACGTGCTCTCCCATGAGAAAGTCCACACCAGTTCTTGCACTATTGCAGCACCTATGCCACACGATATGTAGTAGAACAGGAAACGGCGAGGACCGAATACCTGCTCGAGAATACGCCCGAACATCCACAGCGAGAACATATTGAAGAACAGATGTGAAAATCCGTCGTGCAAAAACATGTAGGTGATGAGTTGTGCCACATTGAATTTCGATGCTTCCCAATAGTGCAACCCGAGCAGATTATTCAGGTCGATGCCACGGCTTTGGAACACTGTTGTGGCTAATAGCATCAGTATATTAATTATCAGCAAATTTTTGGTCACTGCGGGAATCCCTCCCATAAATGACCGTCCGGAATTCATCATAAATTAAAATATATATCATTTCCGTGCAAAATTACTACAAAAACGTGATATTTCTTATCATTGTAGCTCATAAACTACATTCTTTAATAAAGAATTGCCACATTTTAGAAAAGTTAGCTAAAATATTGCTCGGCTCGGCATGGTTTTAGCATCATGCTATTGCGCTATTGCTCCGGCTGAAAACGGATTTTTCTTAGCCGTTTCCTAATAATTTAGGGCGAAAAAGAGCTTGATATTTGTGTAATTGACAAATAAGTATTTACTTTGCAAAGTTTTTTTAGCGGGTAGCTTGCGAGGGTTGCCTGCAATGTTAAACAAACTGCCGACTCCCTGAGGAACCGGCAATAAAAGCAAATAGCAATGCTAACTGTACAAACTGTAAATGAGCTGAAAAGCGCAGTGAAATCAGCGCGTGAAGCGGGAAAATCCGTTGGCTTGGTGCCAACGATGGGTGCGCTTCACGAAGGGCATAAGTCGCTTGTCGACCGTTGCCGCAAGGAGAATGATGTGGTGGTGGTGAGCGTGTTTGTGAACCCCACGCAATTCAATAATAAAGAGGACTTACGCACCTATCCGCGCACCGAAGAAGCCGATAAGGCTCTGCTTGCGGCTTCGGGGTGCGATATCGTATTTATGCCCACGGTTGAAGAAGTGTATCCCGAACCCGATACCCGTGTATTCAGCCTCGGCAAAGTGGCTGAAGTGATGGAGGGTGCTATGCGCCCCGGGCATTTCAATGGCGTGGCGCAGATTGTGAGCAAATTGTTCATGATGGTAGAACCCGACCGTGCCTATTTCGGCGAGAAAGATTTTCAGCAGATAGCAGTAATCCGCGAGATGGTGAAGCAGGAAGGCTTCAATCTTGAGATAGTGCCCTGTCCTATTGTGCGTGAAGCTGATGGACTTGCTAAGAGCAGCCGCAATGTGCGCCTCGATGCACACCACCGTAGCATAGCTCCGAATATTGCCCGAATATTGCGCGAAAGTGTGGATTTTGCCAAGAGCCATAGCGTGGAGGAAACGTGTGCAATGGTGACCGATGGCATCAATGCTTATCCTGAAATGGAGGTGGAATACTATCAGATTGTCGACGGAATCACGCTGATGCCTGTTGCCGATTGGAGTGACTCGAATTATGTGGTAGGCTGTGTGACAGTGTATTGTGGCGATGTGCGACTTATCGACAATATCGCCTATAAGAAATAATGTAACAGTAGATTTTTTCATTATACACACAAGAGAGACGATGCAGATACAAGTAGTAAAATCGAAGATTCACCGCGTGACAGTGACTGAGGCTAATCTCAACTATATAGGCAGTATTACCATTGATGAAGATTTAATGGATGCAGCCAATATTATTGCCGGTGAGCGAGTTTACATTGTGGATAATAATAACGGTGAGCGACTCGACACTTATGTAATAGCCGGAGAACGTGGCTCGGGGGTGATTTGCCTCAATGGGGCGGCGGCGCGCAAAGTGCAGCCCGGCGACACCGTAATCATCATGGCTTATGCCATTATGGATTTTGAAGAAGCAAAGAAATTCAAGCCGGCGGTAATTTTCCCCGACACTGCTACCAATAAGCTGATTGACAAGTAAAAGGAGGTAGCTTGGCTTTGTGCCCTTTTTTTATTGATAACAAAAAACTTACGATAAAACAATGTTTGAAAATTTAAGCGAAAAACTTGAACGCTCATTCAAGGTTCTGAAAGGACAAGGCAAAATCACCGAAATCAATGTGGCGGAAACTTTGAAAGAAGTGCGCCGCGCATTGCTCGATGCCGACGTAAACTATAAAGTTGCCAAGCAATTCACCGACACGGTGAAGGCAAAGGCTCTCGGTCAAGATGTTATCAACTCTTTGAAGCCGAGCGAACTGATGGTGAAAATCGTGCACGATGAGCTTGCCCGGCTCATGGGTGGCGAACCCGCCGAGTTTAAAATCGATGGTAAGCCTGCCATTATCCTTATGTCGGGACTTCAAGGCTCGGGAAAGACTACTTTCTCGGGAAAACTTGCAAGGAAACTGAAGAGCGAGAAGGCTAAGCGCCCTTTGCTTGTGGCTTGCGACGTGTATCGTCCTGCCGCTATCGAGCAGCTACGCGTTCTCGGCGAGCAGATTGAAGTGCCCGTGTATTCCGAACCCGACAGCAAGAACCCTATCGATATAGCACGCCATGCCATTGACGAGGCAAAGAAGAACAATAACGATGTGGTAATTATAGATACCGCAGGACGTCTTGCCGTCGATGAGCAGATGATGCGGGAGATAGAAGCTATCAAGAACGCTGTGAACCCGAGCGAAACGCTTTTTGTGGTTGACTCTATGACCGGTCAAGATGCCGTGAACACTGCCAAGGAGTTCAATGAGCGTCTGGACTTCGATGGCGTAGTGCTCACTAAGCTCGATGGCGACACCCGTGGCGGTGCTGCATTGTCAATACGCACGGTGGTGGACAAGCCGATAAAGTTTGTCGGTACGGGCGAGAAGCTCGATGCCATCGATGTGTTCCGTCCGGCAGGTATGGCCGACCGTATTCTCGGTATGGGCGATATCGTGTCGTTCGTAGAGCGCATGCAGCAGCAATATGATGAGGAAGAGGCAAAACGCTTGCAGAAGAAGATTGCCAAAAACCAGTTTGACTTCAATGATTTTATGAGCCAGATAGCTCAAATCAAGAAGATGGGTAACCTCAAGGACCTTGCTTCGATGATTCCGGGCGTGAACAAAGTAATCAAGGACATTGATATCGACGACAATGCTTTCAAGAGCATAGAGGCTATTATTTACTCTATGACACCCTACGAGCGTGCTAATCCCGATATCATCAATGGTAGCCGCCGTCAGCGCATTGCCGCCGGTAGCGGGACGTCGATTCAGGAGGTGAACAGACTGCTTAAGCAGTTTAGCGAAACACGCAAGATGATGAAACTTGCCACCACAATGAAGAACCCAATGAAGATGATGCGCGGAATGCGTCGTCGCTGATGCTACCCACACATTCCGGCACCGAAAAAACTGAACTTTTTTATAACTTATTCCCCCTGACTACGACAATGGAACTAATCGACGGAAAGAAGATTGCCGATACTATCAAGGCTGAAATAGCGGCTGAAGTGGAGAAAATGATAAGCGAGGGCAAGAAACGCCCGCATCTTGCCGCTGTGCTTGTTGGGCACGACGGAGGTAGTGAAACCTATGTGGCTCATAAGGTGAAGGCGTGTGAGCAATGTGGATTTAAGTCGACTCTCATTCGCTTTGAAGACGACGTCACTGAGGATAAACTGCTGGCTACTATTGCCGAACTTAATGCCGACGACGATATCGACGGATTTATCGTGCAATTGCCGCTGCCCAAGCATATCTCGGAGCAGAAAATTATCGAAGCGATAGATTACCGCAAAGATGTCGATGGATTCCACCCAATCAATGTTGGGCGTATGTCGATAGGCTTGCCGTGCTTCCTCTCGGCTACTCCGGCAGGAATTATTGAGCTTTTGCGTCGCTACGATGTGCCCACAAAGGGT
>CAMEKH010000041.1 GCA_945921235.1 uncultured Prevotellaceae bacterium
CTCATGGAAACTCAAAACCCCGAAGGCTGGCTGCACTATTCGGCTCTGTTCATTGCCGTGTGCGGAGTAATTCGCCTTGCCCGGTTCAACGTCGACGTCACCCAATCCACTTCGTTCCTCGGAATGCCAATCCCCGCTAATGCTATTTTCTGGATTGGATTCTGCAATTGGCAGTATGAGAACATCAATTCCTACACCACCGGTGCCTACGAATATGCCGTGGCAACTCTCGCCGTGGCAATTTCACTCACTATGGTGTGCCGCTTGCGAATGTTCTCATTCAAGTTCAAGAATTTTGCACTCAAAACCAATTTCCACCGATATATTCTAATTGCAGTAGCCGTGATTCTCATTGCACTGCAAGGTCTGTCGGGATTCGCCACCACCATTCTATTCTACATAGCACTCTCAGCCCTTACTCACAACATCACCAAGCGCGAAGGCTGACAAAATTTGGCATACTATTTGTAACTACACAAAAAAGTACCTAATTTTTTTATTTTTTCAATGGAGATTCTTTTTCTCATCTTATTGTTCTTGATTCTTTATCCATTGGCGAAAATAGCTTTCACCATTTGGCGTCAGGTTAATGCAATAAAAAAACAGTTCGGGCAATTCCAAGAGCAATTCAACGACGCCCAACACTCTCGGCAATCATCTTCACACAATAATCCATTCAGTAGCAACGACAATCGAAAAAACCGACACCGCCACGGCGAGAACCGCTTCCCGGGCAATGTCGGCGAATATGTGGAGTTCGAGGAAATAATTTGCGAGCGCACTTCCTCCGAACCTTTCGATGCTTCAGCTCCCTACGAGCCGCAAATCTCCGATGCTAAATTCGAAGATGTGAAGTAATAGTCAATCTCAAATTCGGCATTTATAGCACACTAAGCTCATCTGCCGAATTATGCCGTAGCTACTTTTGCCAGAATTTGCCGCAGCGAGCGCATAGCGCGTCGCGACCGTTGCACCACTGCCGAATATTCGGCTTGCGACACTCGCACCGGCACAAGACACCTGCCCAAAACCGCCGCCACAAGATAGCGCTCCATGCCACGCCGAAGCATAGAATCGGCTTCTGTTGGCAAATCTACAGGCAGACGCATTTTCAGGCTTACCAATCCATCGCTATCCTCGTTGCAGTCGTCCACATAGCCTCCTATGCGCGAGCACATTGTGCCTATCTCCTCCATAAAGAGAACCTCACATATTGCCGGCATCTCACATCGAGCATACTGCATAGGCATCTCGTCCTCGCTCTTCCCCGCCGACATCAAGGCGTATTCACTCATTAGCGAGGCATACATACGCTTCACGTCTAACTTAATCTCTAATTTTCTATCGTTTCCCATATTAAATTGCATCAGTATTTGCTTATTTTTTTACATCAAAAATTATTTCCTAAACCTAATTATCACAAAAATCCCCGCTATCGCCACAAGCAGAAGCACTAACCTCGCAACATTCCTTTCATAGCTGTTTTCGCACTTCTCCTCACACACCTCCTCGCTAACGGTTTCTTTCACCGCTATCGAATCGGCTTTCACTTCCCTCTTATGACTCAGCCGCTTCACTTCCACTCGCCTCGACACCAACTTAGGCTGCCCTGCAACAATTCGCTTCGACTCACTTTTCTCCGTAGCCGTGCTCTCGTCATCTGCCGCCGGGTAAACATACCATTCATCGATAACCACCTCAGCCGATTCAGCTTGCTCACTCGATGTCTCAGCCTTTATAGTAGCAGTTGCCATGCTGTCAGTCTTTTCCACAGCCTTTCGCCCGGTACTGCACGACGCAGACGCCATAGCGACAACGATGCCCGAAATAATAATTCTCGTTCTCATCGACATAGCCTCCTCACGCTCGTTTTGCCACAAATTTCTTGTATGCTTCACGCTGCACGCCATAGATATAGCGATAAGCATAACCCGGCGAAATAAAATACCTCGATGCACGCCCCGAATAGAGCACCCTTGCCAATGCCTCATGCATCACCATTCCGGCATTCGACGCCATTTCCTGCTGCATTTTGTCGTAGATTTCCTGCCACATCTGCTGCTTTAGCGTCAGTCTTCGCCCGGTCACTCCCCTGCTATGCATTCGTGTCACTACATTATATGCTTGCTCAAACTTCAAGTAGTAGCGCGGCCGACCGCTCTCGAGCACCTCTCTCACTATCTCCCGCCGATTTATCGGCTTCCCGCTTCGCATGGTTTCCTCAAGTTTTGCCCTATAGTCGCGCAACAACTCTGCATCGCGCATCTTCGTCAATTCTCGTTTTTCTTTCATAGTAACTATTTTTTGTGTTTTTCAATGTTGATGCAAAGATAATCAGTTTATGGTAATTCGCCAAATCATATCTTGGTAATTTTACCATATTATCATTTTTTCGTGGTTCCGTCATTGTTGCCACATCGCTTCTCATCGGCTACTATTCTTTCCACTAAAAACCTACTAAATCGCTGCGCTACGTGCAAAACTTTGAAAGTAAGCACCGAGTTTTACCTCCGATATGCACAAAATTGTGTAAATTTGCAGTGATAATTATTACATCATGAATATTTGCAAAGCATTAATGGGTGTGTGCGCAGTTATTCCGCTCTGCGCCGGCGCCCTAAACAATATCAAGTGTTCTACACCCGATGGTTTCCTGTCGCAAGGCAAAATGATGCTCAGCGACAAAAATTACACAGGAGCTATCGATATGTTCAAGCACTTGCACACGCTTCCGGCAACAGCTAACATGCTCGAGGAGGCTGATTTTCTCACTGCAATATGCCGCTTCGAGCAGGGAAAGGAATGTTGCATCGACGAGTTGTTGAAATTCATCAAAGACCACCCGACTTCTTTTTGGGTACCTCGGGCTTGGGCTACAATTGGCGATTTCCACTTCTTCAATGCCCGATATGGCGATGCCGCAAAAGCCTACGCAAACGTGGGTGTGGCTACTCTCGACTCCGATGCCGATTTCACCGTAACATACCGCGAGGGATATGCGTTGCTTCGTCTTGCCGAATGGGACGAAGCTAAAGTGCGATTCGACCGACTTACGTTCAATCGCAATTTCAGCGATGCCGGTAAATTCTTTCAAGCATACGTTGATTATGCCCATGGCAACCACTCGGCAGCTCTCGAAAAATTCAGCGAGGTGAAATCTCATGCCGAATTGGCAGCGGCTGCTCGCTACTACATCTGCCAGATTCGATTCGCTCAAAAAGATTTCGCAGGCACTATATCTTATGGACGCAAACTGCTGAATGAAAACACTCCTGCCGATTTTTCGGGCGAAATGAACCGAATTGTGGGCGAAAGTCTGTATCACGAGGGCAACGATGCCGACGCCTCAAAGCACCTTAATGAATACATCAAATCATGCAACGGCTCGGCTGAGCGAACCGCTCAATACATTATCGGCGTGCTCGACTATCGCAACCGCGATTTTCTTGCCTGCATCGACCACCTGAGCGAGGTCACTGAGGCTCAAGATGCTCTCTCGCAGAGCGCATATCTGCTTATCGGTCAGTCTTACCGCAAAACCGGCAACTTGAACTCTGCCGCTATGGCTTTTGAAAAGGCTTACAACATGCCTTTCGACCTAAATGTGCAGCAGACGGCTTTCTTCAACTATGCTTTGACGCAAAATGACGGCGGGCGAACGCCTTTCAACCGCTCTATCGACATCTTTGAGCAGTTTATTAATAAATATCCCGATTCTCGATACTCCGATGATGTGGAGGACTATCTTATTACTGCCTACATCAATGGCAAAGACTTCCAACGTGCCCTAACAAGCATCTCACACATTAAATCGCCTTCGGCAAAGGTGAAAAAGGCCAAGCAACTTGTGCTTTTTAATCTCGGTGTGCAATCAATATCTAATGGCAAGACAAATCAAGCTGAAAAATACTTCGTGCAAGCCTACAACCTCGGAAACCTCGACAAAACGCTTCGAAACGAATGCAACTTATGGATTGGCGAATGTAGGTATCGCAGCGGGCGATTTGCCGAAGCTGCTAAAAGTCAGGAAGCATTCTTGAAAGGTGCCTCGAAAAGCAACAAAAATTTCGCTCTCGCCCACTACAATCTCGGTTACTCACGTTTCAGCTTGCGTAACTATGCTGCGGCTCGTGAGGCGTTTGACATAGCTGCAAAATCTTCCGCTCTCTCTGCCGACACTCGTGCCGATGCCTTCAATCGAATCGCCGACACTTATTACTACGCTAAGGATTATTCCTCAGCTGCCGCTTTCTACGAAAAGGCTTTTAAGACAAACTCGTCGGCAGGCGATTATGCTCTTTATCAGCGTGCAATGATGCAGGGGCTCAACAAAAATCATTCATCGAAAATCGCTCTTCTCGATGAATTGCTTCGCGATTTCCACAATTCAGCGCTGGCTCCTGCGGCTATGTTGCAAAAAGCCGACGCTTTCGTGGCTATGAACAACAACTCTGCCGCTATTACCGTCTACGAAAAGCTGGCAAAGAGCTTCCCATCGGCTCCCGAGGCTCGCAAAGGATTGTTGCAAATGGCTATTACAAAGCGTAATATGGGGAATAACGATGGTGCGATTGATGCCTACAAAAAGGTTATTTCAGTCTATCCTGCAAGTGAAGAGGCTTCTGTTGCCGCCGAGGACTTGAAACTTATTTTCGCCGACAATGGCAATCTTCAGCAATATGTGGCTTTCTTGAACTCTATCCCAAATGCTCCGAAAATCGACGTCAGTGAAATTGACCGCCTGACTTTCGAAGCTGCTGAAAAAGCCTATATGGCTGAAAAATCCGACATCACTAAGATGAGAAACTATGTGGCTAAGTTCCCTAAAGGTGCCTACTCGGCTAAAGCTATTTATTACATTGCTCGATATGAATATAAAAAGGGTAATTACAATGCTGCTCTCAGCGATATTGACAAAGTGCTGAGCAACAATGCCGATGCCGCTTTTGCCGAGGACGCTCTGGCCATGAAAGCCGACATTCTGCTTCGCAAAAAGGACTTGAAAGAGGCGCAATCAGTGTATGAGAAACTTCTGGCTTGTGCCGCTTCGCACGACAATAAGCTGAATGCAAACCTCGGGATAATGCGCACTGCCGCAAGTATGGAGCAATACTCCAAACTCGAAAAGAGTGCCAACGCTCTGCTCTCACTCGGCGGTCTCTCGCCCGATGAGGAGATTGAAGCTACTTTCAATCGTGCTTTTGCGCGCCTGAAACTGAAGCGTGGTAGCGAAGCAGTGAAGGACCTGACTTCACTCGCCGGTAACACTCAATCGGTCTACGGCGCTCGCGCAGCTTTCGAACTTGCTCAATATCATTTCAATGCCGGAAATATGAAGCGCACTGAGGCGGTTATCAACGATTTTATCGATGCCGGGACTCCTCACAGCTATTGGCTGGCAAGGGCGTTCATTCTCCTCGCCGATGTGTGCCACAAGCGGGGCGACGTGTTTGAGGCTCGGCAATATCTCGAAAGCCTCCGAAAAAACTATCCGGGCAACGACGATGATATTTTCAAGATGATTGACTCGCGCCTGAACTCTTGGAAAAGCTCTAAATCCTCCTCCAAGAAGAAATAGCCCGATGAACCATCAAAAAAAATTGTTTTCTTTTCTAAATAACTCTGCTTATGAATTATTCCATAAAATATATAATCTTATCGCTAATAGCTGTTTTCGCCTCTGCTAATGCCTCTGCTCAGCAGCAAGACGAGCTGACTAAAGAGATTACGGTGGAAACCGATTATCGCCCTGCCGAGCGTAAAGTGTCGAAGCTGAACAAACTCCCTGTAGTGGCTAAATCCGACGTGCCTAAATATTCACTGAAATATAGCGAATGGGCTGAGCCGGTCGATGTGCCTGCTCTTGCTCCACTTATGCTCCCCTACGGATATCTTACTTCGCACAATTTCTCTAACCAACGCGGATACTTCGACTTTGGCATCAGCTCGCTTATTGACATTGCCGGAAATGCCGGATTGGCTATCGTCGACAAGTCCGAGACGAGCCTGAATCTGTGGGTACGTCACAATTCATCGTGGAATGGTCGCAACAAGTCGCTGAATCTTCCTCCTACTCTCAATGTGGTTCCAAAGCAGAAATTCAACGACAATATTATCTGCTTGAACCTGAGTCATAAGTTCTATCAGGGGACTCTATCGGCTTCTTTACGTTATCACTACGACCACTTCAACTACTATGGCGGCATCTCCAACATCGCCGATACTATGCAGACTATTAACGAATTTCGCATAGCTCTCGGCTGGACCAATAGCCCGCGTAACAGTGCACTGAAGTATTCTGCCTCTCTCGTTTTCAATCATTTCGACTTCGCTAAGGCTATGAACCACGTCGACAATTCCAAAGGCTTAGCTGATAATCGATTATCGCTCTTATTCAATGCCTCCAACGACTGCGGCAATGCTACTTCCTTTGGTGCTAATGCTAAAATCGACTACCTCAGCCGTAAATTCCACTCGGCGAATAATCTTTTATTAACCAACGATGATGCTCAACCTGCCGTGCACTCTGAAAGCACTGCTCTGGTGTCTTTATCGCCTTTTTTGCACTATAAAAACGATAAAATCAATGCTAAAGCGGGTATCAACGTGGATATTTCGTTCAACGACGGCACGGCTCTTCGTTTTTCGCCCGATATTCGCTTGAATTGCTCGCTCACCGACGGGTTAAACTTTTTCCTCGATGCTCGTGGCGGCAAACGCCTGACAGCTCTCTGCGATATGTTTGCCACCAACCGCTACATCAACCCTTCTGCACCTCTAAGCAACAGCTACACGCCGATTGATGCTGAAGCGGGATTTAAAATAGGAATGTTTGCAGGTTTCCACGCCAAACTTTTTGCCGGATACGGGGTTTTCAAGGATATGCCTTTGCCTACTGCCGATTACACCGACCTTACTGCTAATTTCGCCACCACTTATTTGCCTTTCGACGTTAAGGGGTGGAAAGCCGGAGTAGAACTCGGCTACAAATTCCACTATGCCGAGGCTGAATTTGCGGTAACCTATGCTCCTCAAGAGGTGGATAAGGGCTATCTGCTCGGTCCCGACCGCGCAAAGTGCGTGGCTACGGCTTCGGTAACCGTTAATCCTATTGCCGGGCTGAAAGTGACTGCCGGTTATGAATTGAGGGCAAAACGCAGCGTTGCAATGCCTGCTGTAGCTGTATCCGACAATTCTCTTGCTCCTATCTCCGAGAGCTATCAACTCTGCGACATTGGCAATGTGTGCAATCTGTCGCTCAGTGCAAGCTATCAAATTAGCAAAATGCTTGGAATTTTCATATCGGCTGATAATCTCCTCGACCGACGCTGGGATAATTTCTACATGATGGGCGCACAACCGCTTTCGCTATTGGCGGGAGTTTCATTAATTTTCTGAACGCTTTATAATTGATAATATGAACGAAGATTTCGACATAAGGAACCAGCGACTCGAAAGCGACCGCGACTTTGAGCGCGCTCTGCGCCCTATTCACTTTGAAGATTTCAGCGGTCAGGATAAGATTATCGAAAATCTCAGGGTGTTTGTCGCTGCTGCTCGGTTGCGCGGCGAATCGCTCGACCACACTTTGCTACACGGTCCTCCGGGACTTGGAAAGACTACACTTGCCAACATCGTTGCCAACGAACTTGGAGTGGGATTCAAGGTGACTTCAGGTCCGGTTCTCGACAAGCCGGGCGACCTCGCCGGATTGCTTACCTCGCTCGATGAGAACGATGTGCTGTTCATCGACGAAATTCACCGCCTGAGTCCTATTGTCGAGGAATATCTTTACTCGGCTATGGAAGACTACCGAATCGACATAATGATTGATAAAGGTCCGGGAGCGCGCTCCGTGCAACTCACGCTGTCGCCTTTCACTCTTATCGGGGCAACTACGCGTAGCGGACTGCTCACGTCGCCTCTTAGGGCGCGTTTCGGCATCAACTGCCACCTGGAATACTACGACCACACTGTGCTCGAACAAATAGTCAAGAGGTCGGCAAGGTTGCTTGGTGTGCCTATCACCGACGAAGCGGCTCTGGAAATTGCCCTGCGAAGCCGTGGCACGCCGCGTATTGCCAATGCTCTGTTGCGCCGTGTGCGCGATTTCGCTCAAGTGAAAGGAAGCGGAAAAATCGACACAAGCATTGCTCGTTTCTCGCTCGAAGCTCTCAACATCGATAAATACGGTCTCGATGAAATCGACAACAAGATTCTCACCACAATTATCGATAAGTTCAAAGGTGGTCCTGTGGGTTTAACAACCATCGCTACTGCCCTCGGTGAGGACCCGGGTACTCTGGAGGAGGTCTATGAGCCTTATCTCATCAAGGAAGGCTTCATTAAGCGAACTCCTCGAGGCAGAGAAGTCACCGACCTTGCCTACAGCCATCTGCATCGCAATCGATTGTCGGAAACCGGCTCGCTGTTTTAATGTGGCATCGTTGTGCATGCCATGCATTTGTAATTTTGTTATGCTAAATTATCTTTTTATATCATAATGGCTTCTCTAAAATCTTTAGCAAAAGAAACTGCTATCTACGGAGCAAGCAGCATTATCGGGCGATTTCTCAACTACCTGCTCGTTCCGCTCTACACCGCCAAGCTATCGGCTGAATCGGGTGGCTACGGCGTAATCACCAATATGTACTCCTACGTGGCGCTTCTTTTCGTAATTCTCACCTACGGCATGGAAACCACTTTCTTCCGCTTCTCAAATAAAAGCGACGAGAACCCCGACACGGTGTATTCCACCTCGCTGATTTCCGTGGGTAGCACTTCTCTACTGTTTATTGCGATAGTGATGCTTTTCCTCTCACCCGTGGCGGGATTCATGGGCTATGAAGCTCACCCCGAATATGTGGCAATAATGGCGTGTTGCGTTGCTATTGATGCCTTTCAAGCTATTCCGTTCGCTTATCTGCGCTACAAGAAAAGAGCTATTAAGTTTGCTGCACTGAAACTGCTGTTCATTTTCTTGAACATTTCTCTTAATCTGCTCTACTTCGTTGCTTTGCCTCGGCTCTACATGGATTATCCGCAATTTATTGGCAAATTCTATAATCCCGATTTTGGCGTAGGCTATGCCTTCGCTTTGAACCTCGTCTGCACGGCTTTTATCACGTTCTTCTTCAGGCGCGAACTCACGGGGTTCCGCTATGTGTTCGACCGTCGGCTGATGCGCCGCATGCTCTCCTACAGCCTGCCGATTCTGCTACTGGGAATAGCCGGGATTCTCAATCAAACTATCGACAAGATTCTGTTCCCGTTCCTTTGTACTGCCGACAATGCCTCGCGAGAACTGGGCATTTATGGTGCGGCAAGCAAGATTGCCATGATTATGGCTATGATTACGCAGGCTTTCCGCTACGCCTATGAGCCTTTTGTGTTCAGCAAGAGCAACGACAAAGACAGTAAAGAGACCTACTCGAAAGCTATGAAATTCTTCATCATTTTCACTTTGCTGGCTTTCCTTGCCGTGATAGCCTACCTGGATATTCTGAAATATCTCATCGCACCCGACTATTGGAGCGGTTTGCAAGTTGTTGCTATCGTTATGGCTGCTGAAATTATGATGGGAATTTATTTCAATCTTTCATTCTGGTATAAGCTGATTGACCGAACTATGTGGGGCGCATTGTTCTCGGGTATCGGTTGCGTGGTTTTGGTGGCTGTGAACGTGATTTTCGTACCGCGCTACGGCTACATTGCTTGCGCTTGGGCAGGTTGCGCCGGATATGGCACTGCAATGTTGCTATCTTACTTCGTGGGGCAGAAAAAGTATCCTATCAACTATCCGCTTCGCAGCATTTTCGGCTACACGCTACTGGCTGCGGCTATCTATGCCGCTTTCATCGCTATGCCTCACATAGGACTCATAGCCGACACAGCACTCAAGAGTTTGGGACTGCTGCTGTTCCTCGCCGTGGTGATTCGTGCCGAGCACTTTCATCTTCCTCACCGCCGATAACATCGCAGCCACCTACATTATTTCACAAATCAAACCCCTTCAAGCATTGATGTTTGAAGGGGTTTGACACCATTAACCACTGTGCAAAATATTGCCTTTATACGTTGGTGATTGTCTACTCCTTTCTACAGATACTTATCGCCGAAAGAAGCTTTCACATCATTCACATACTGCTTTATCTTCTGCTCCTCCGATTTAGGACAAATGAGCAACACATCGTCGGCATCGGCTACTATATAACCTTGCAGCCCCGAAGCTACCACGAGTTTGTCGCCACTGACGGCAATCATATTGTCGTTGCAATTATAAAGCAGTGCCTTACAATTCTGAGCTACGTTACCCTCGCGGTTTTTGGGCGAAAATTCATGAAGCACGCTCCATGTGCCAAGGTCGTTCCACCCGAAATTCACACATTGCACATAAACATTCGGAGCTTTCTCCATCACCGCAAAGTCAATTGAAATATTAGGACACGACTCAAAATTGGTATTTATTACTTCCTGCTCACGGTGTGTGCCTATCATATCGCTTATTTTGTCGAACTGCTCGGCGACATCGGGTGCACAACTGCGCATGGCACTGATTATGCTCTTTGCCGACCACAAAAACATTCCTGAATTCCAAAAAAACTCGCCGCTCTCAAGAAACACCTTGGCAAGCTCAAGATTTGGCTTCTCAGTGAATGTCTTCACCTTGAGAATGCCTTCTGCATCGGTGACCCCACCTATCTGTATATAGCCGTAGCCCGTTTCCGGTCGGTTGGGCTTAATTCCAAGCGTGAGCAATGCATCATGGCTCTCCACAAATTCAAAGCCCTTCAATATGTTCTCCCTAAATTCATCTTCCTTTAGAATCAAGTGGTCACTTGGCGCAACCATTATCGAAGCTTCAGGATTTTTTGCATAAATATGATAAGCTGCCCACGCTATGCATGGTGCCGTGTTGCGTCGTGCAGGCTCAAGCAATATACACTCTTCCTTTACTTCGGGCAACTGCTCCCTCACAAGCGGCGCATAAGTCCCATTAGTCACAACCACTATATTCTCGGCAGGCACTATACCTTTTATGCGGTCGTAACTCATCTGCAATAGTGACCGCCCTGTCCCGAAAAAGTCTATAAACTGTTTCGGTCGCTCTGCACGGCTATAGGGCCAAAATCTGCTCCCTACTCCTCCGCACATTATCACACAATACCTGTTGTTCATATCAGTTTTTTCGTTTGATTTATTTTCTGCTAAGATAATAATAAATAATGAAACTACGAACGTTTTAGCATCTTTTGAACTCGATTTTTGTGCTTCACATAAATTTATCTCATTTTGGCAACATTCTTTCTGTCTCAACCACACGCCTCCCCCCTTAATTGAATCCGGCTCGTGTAGCTTCTCTTTCGGCACCATATTAATAACAATAATCGGAACACAAATATCGCATTGCGTTCCGATTATTTTCTCTTAGGAGAGAGATTTACCATATATAACCATAAAATAAACCAATCTTTTTTACCTAAATACCTATACCACTAACTAACATTTCAAATCATCTAACAATTTACATAGCAACAGTTTCTCAACGGACTATATATCTTTTCAGTTTGTATCACAGGTTAAGGAATCCAGTGTGAAAAAGTATAAACTCTTCTTATTTTCCTTTTTCATTCACAAAATTAATCACTATCCTCAACCATTGTTACCACATATAACTGAAATATAAATTAATTACATACTTATTTTATATTATTAATTTGGCATTCAATAATTTAACGTAGCACGACTCAGCAATCAATATAAATATATATATTAATTTATAGTGCCTATTTTCATCACATTTTCCTCAAAATTCTCACGGTCCACAGCCTTGTTCTTCACTTTATTTCGATAGGCATAAATAGTATTAACCGAATAATGCAGGAATCGTGCCACCTTGGCACTGTCGTCGACTCCCATACGCAGCAATGCAAAAATCCTTAGCTCGGTTGTCAATTTCCCTTGTTCTTTCACCTCTATGCGTTCTTCCGGCTGCAATAAATCATTGAATTCATCGATAAATGTGGGATAAATATGCAGAAATGCTCCATCGAAATTCTCATAGAACATCTTATGCTGGTCTTCGGCAAATTTCGACGATTTTGTCATCTTCACAAGCTCCTCGGCTTGTCCTGCCGTAATCTTGCGTATTACAACCTTGCAGAAGTTGTCAAGGCGGTCCATATAGATTGAGCACAGCTCAAGGAAATGCCCTATATACTCGTCTTTGATGCTGTTGGCTTCCTTCAAGTGAAGCCTAACCTGATGCAGACGTCGCATCTGCTTCAGAATCATCAATATAGCCACTATCATGCCTATCGAGAGCAAACTCACTACAATGGTGGTAATTATCAGCGTGCGGCGTTGTTCATCGAGCTTCACCTTATATGCCCCGTCAACAAGGGGCATCAACCTCGACACTTCGTTCGTGCGTAGCCGTGCATTGCAGAACACGGCATCGGCAAGCGATGCCGACAGATATTTGTAGGCATGCTCGATATCTCCTTTCTTGTAGAGATACAGCGACAATTTCTGCAATGCAGTATTCTCTTTTACCGAACTTTTAATGTCGGAAATAGCCGATAAAGCGAAGAAATATGCCGCCTCATCTTCTATACCTTCGGCTTCCTTTATTATTGCCATATTGGCTGCCGCTCGTGCATACACATTGTCATTCTCGGGAACCGTTGCCACCAATTCCGTAAAGAGTGTCTTGGCACGCTGCGCAAGGCCCTGGGCATAGTAATGCTCGGCAAGAAATTCCCTATAAGCGGGTGCCTTTTTATCGAGTATTTTTATCTGCTCATTCATGTAATAATTGAGCAGGTAGTTATATTGCTCATAATATGTGCCACTCTCCGCAAACGACGCCATGTAGGAATACAACTGCCTGCCGGTATCGAGATATTCGTCTCTCATTTCATCGGGGATTTCGCCACTTTCCACTTCAGTAAGCTCATCTACACCCTCCTTGAAAAGTCCAAGCACTCCGAGCACTTTAATGCGTCCCAAGCGCGATTTCATCGAGGAAATCGAGTCTTTTGAAGCACCGGCCATCTCCACAGCTCTTGAATAGTAGAGTAGTGCCGAATCGGATATAAATTTCTCGTATTCATGCGCAAGCTCCATGCACAAGCGTAGTCGAACTTGCGGTTTCATCGAGTTTTTCATATACTGCGACTTCAAGCTGTCGAGCCTCGACAACTTCATTTCATCGTATTTTACCGCCATTTCAAGTTCTTCATCAAGCCTGTTCAGTTCTTCTTGGCTCAATACCCTCTGCGCATCGCAGATATTTGCCACAGCGATAATCAATATCAAGAAAAAAACATCTCTCATTTACTTATCTTTTACTTTTCACAAATATACGAATATTTGCCCAACGATGCAATTTTGCTATCTCAAATAAATATAGTAATTTTGCACATACACGGTTGTAGCGTCTTTATCGAATAGAAAAACACCTATTCATCGCATTTTTTCAGAATATAATTTAGTAAAAACAAATGAAACCCTTTTTAGGCACATACAAGCGTTATTATGCTTCGATTCTATCGCTCGGATTCCCTATTATGCTCGGTCAAATCGGCATAATTATGACCGGATTTTGCGATACGCTTATGGTGGGGCACTATTCCACCGAGGCTCTTGCTTCGGCTTCTTTTGTCAACAATGTGTTCACGCTCGTAACAGTGATGTGCATGGGCTTTTCTTACGGAATTACACCGATTGTTGGGGCTTCATTCGCTCGCGACGACACCAAGAGTATCGGGCACACCATGCGCAATGCTTTGTTGCTCAACATGGCTTTCGGCATCGTAATGTTGCTTGGCATGGTGGCTTTCTACGAATTAATCGATGATTTGGGGCAACCTGCAGAACTTCTGCCTCTTATCCGCCCATACTATGTGATTATATTATTATCGAATATTCCGGTGCTTTTCCTCAACGCAATGAAGCAATTCTCCGATGGAATCACCGACACTAAACTCGGAATGTGGATTCTAACCGCCGGAAACGCCCTGAACGTGGGGCTGAATTACCTCTTGATTTTCGGCAAATGGGGCTTGCCTGAATTAGGACTCACAGGAGCCGGAATAAGCACTCTTATCGCTCGTTGTGCCATGGCTTTCGCTTACATAATAGTAATGAAAAACAGCTCGAAATATGCCCGTTTCATCGAGGAATTCAGGCACTCGCACATCGATAAATCCACACTTCGCCACATATTCCGCACTTCACTGCCTATTTCGCTTCAACTCGGCTTCGAAACAGGCTCGTTCACTGCCGCTTCGGTAATGATTGGCTGGCTCGGCAAAGTTCCTCTCGCTTCCTATCAAATTATGATTATCATCGGTATGCTTGGTTTTATGATTTACTACAGCATAGGGGCAAGCATTGCAATAAAAATTGCCGGCTACAATGGAGCGGGCAATATGCGCTGTGTGCGCGAATGTTCCATTGCCGGATATCACATAGTGCTTCTATGCGCCTTTGCTGCTTGCACTGTGTTCTACTTTTTCGGCGAGCCGTTCATTCGATTATTCACCACCGACAAGGAGGTTATTGCCGTATCGGTGTCGCTTATTATCCCTATGATTCTTTACCAATTTGGCGACGCCACTCAAATAACCTACGCCAATGCTCTGCGAGGTATTGCCGACGTGAAGCCAACAATGCTCATTGCAATTATCGCCTACGTGATAGTCGGGCTACCGGTATGCTACCTGCTCGGATTCCCTTGCGGGCTGGGAATAGTGGGAATATACTTATCATTTACCATATCGCTCGTCACAGCAGGTGCACTATTTATGCATCGGTTCTACTCGCATTTCTCAAATTAGCATTACCCTTATCCGATGATTTAAAGAAAACTGCACGTCGGCTTGAGTAAATTAATTGTTTTAACACCTTTTTGCCCAAAATTTATTACCTTTGCACCATAAGATTCAATGCATTTTTATGGATTCAGCTACTTTAACGGTTTTTATCGTCACTCTCGTTTCGATGGTTTTCTCCGCTTTCTTCTCGGGAATGGAAATTGCCTTTATCTCATCTAATAGGGTGAGAATAGGCATCGACACACAAAAGGGAGGTTTGGTGAACCGAATCATCGACATTTTTTATAACCACAGCGACATGTTCATCTCCACAATGCTCGTTGGAAACAATATTATGCTCGTTATTTACGGTATGGGAATGGCTAAGCTCTGCGAGCCATGGCTTCTCTCGGTGCTCGGCGACAACGATGCTATTGTGCTTATTGCGCAGACTATAATCTCTACAGGCATAATTCTTATTACCGGCGAATTTTTCCCAAAAACAATATTCCGAGTGAACCCGAACGACTCACTCCGCACTTTCGCCACTCCGCTTTATCTAATATATCTGCTCCTCTACCCTCTCTCGCTGCTCTCTTCGGCTCTTTCTTCACTTCTGATGCGAATTTTCGGCGTGAAATTAAAGCACAACCGCGTGAAAGCTATCACAATGGGCGAGCTCGATGCTTACCTCCAAGAAAACATCGACACCACCGAGGAGGAAAACAAGGAAGTGGAGCGCGAAGTGAAGATTTTCCAAAATGCTATTGACTTTTCTAACACTCACCTCCGCGACTGCATGGTGCCTCGCAACGAAATGGTGGCGGTGAACATCGACACCACCGAGCGTGAGGAACTAAGCCGACGATTCACGCAATCGGGGCTTTCTAAAATCATCGTCTTCCGCAACGACATCGACAATGTGCTCGGATATATCCATGTGAGCGAGCTTTTCAACCCCCAAAACAATTGGAAAGAGTGCATTAAGCCCGTGATTTTCGCTCCCGAAACGATGCTCGCCAACAAAATGATGCAGAGCCTCCTCAAAGAGAAGAAAAGCGTAGCTGTGGTTATCGACGAATTTGGCGGAACGGCAGGTATCGTAACCCTCGAAGACCTCGTGGAAGAAATTTTCGGCGAAATAGAAGATGAACACGACCACAATCGACTCATCTCTCGCAAAATAGCCGAAAACGTCTACGAATTTTCCGGACGTATGGAAATTGAGGAAATAAACGAAAATTTTCACCTCGAATTGCCCGAAAACGATGAATATCAGACGATTGCCGGCTACATTCTCTTCAACCTCGAAATTATCCCTGCCGTAGGCGATTCGTTCGTTATCGATGGGCGAAAATTCACCATCTTAAAGAAAACAGCTGCCCGAATTGAGCTTGTGCAAGTCGACACTACTCCTCATGACAAGGATTCTGAATGAAGAATCCAAATAGAAACGCAACGTTTTTAGTGATAAAAACATGAAAAACACT
>CAMEKH010000042.1 GCA_945921235.1 uncultured Prevotellaceae bacterium
CTACATGATGGTTAATGTAGGTTCTTTTACCGGGAAGTCGATAATCGACCCCTTGCGCCATGCAATAGGAGAAGAAGCATACATAGCAATCAACTATTTTTCGGCAGTGATGACCTTTATTGCACTGCTTGCCGTGATATTGCTCTATAGGTCGGTTCACACCGCCGGAGAGGGCAAGAGCATGCGCGAGATAGGAGCCGGCTTTGTGAGGGTGTTCACTAATTGGCGCTTGGTGTCGCTTATAATCATTGTCACGGGGTTCTGGATTGTGCAGCAACAGCTTTATGCTACAATGCCTAAATATGTGATACGCATGGCAGGCGAGGCTGCACGCCCGGGCTGGATAGCAAATGTAAATCCACTCGTAGTAGTGCTTGGAGTGGGATTTATCACTAAATTAATGTCGCGTCGCTCGGCAATCACTTCAATCACCATAGGAATGTTTCTTATTCCGTTGTCGGCATTGCTTATGGCATGTGGGAACTTGCTCGAGAGTGATATAATAGCAGGAATGTCGAATATCACACTGATGATGATAGTGGGAATAGTGTTTCAGGCATTGGCAGAGTGCTTTATTTCGCCTCGATATCTCGAGTATTTCTCGCTTCAGGCACCTAAAGGTGAGGAAGGATTATACTTGGGGTTCAGTCATCTCGATTCATTCCTTTCATCGATACTTGGATTCGGAATTTCGGGTATTCTACTCACTAAATACTGCCCCGACCCGGCATTATTCGATTCGCATGCCGCATGGGAGGCTGCGAGTGTCAATGCCCACTATATTTGGTATTGGTTTGCGGGCATAGGACTTATTTCAGCTGTTATGCTGCTGATATTTGCGCTTATTACACGTCGTTTCGACCGCAAGAGAGCACAGTAACCTGCCGTTATGCGGTAATCGCCGATACACAATAAATATAAAATACTAACTGCACCCCGATAGTTGATTACACAATTTTCGAGGTGCAGTTATTATTTATGGGTAAATAGTTACTTCAGAAGAGTGTAACGCAACAGCGAAGCCATCACTGAGTGATATGAATACTCTATTTCAAGGTACTTCGTTTTTGCCTCAAGGAAATACCTTAATTCGAGCAAATAATCGAGTAGTGACATTTGTCCGCCATCAAGAGCTTTTCGCAACATGGTGAAATTGCTTTCATCGCCTATTACGTCGCCATATTGCACTAATTGTGATTTCAGCGACACGGCTTTAGCATATTCAGCCTTGATACGTGCTATATTCTCGTTGTGATAGGAATTTCGGTTCATATCGTTCGACACTGCTTGAGCCTTTGCCGCAGCCACTTTTCGCTTATTTGAGAAAATCGGGATTGAGGCACCAAGCGTAACACCATTGAACCCATCGCCAAGTTCATTAGTGTATTTATAGCCAATGTCAAACTTAGGGAGCCACCCCATTTCCGTGGCTTTTACATCACTTTTTATGGATTCTTCATTGAATGCAAAGAAACAATTTTGAGGGTCGCCTGTTTCGAACCCATCGATGTAAGTGTCGATAGGTTCTATTGCATCGATGGGATAAGCCACCAATTCACCGATATTCACGTTGCTGAAATCGGCATTGTTGTTAAGTCCCTTCAATGAAGTTTTCAGCGATTGTAACGAAGTTTCTAACTCCGTGAGAGCTTGACGAGCCGTGATAAGTTCTATTTTTAGCTTGTTGATGTCGATAATAGACGTTTCGCCATGCTTGAAGGCAGTGGAGTAGGTGTCGTAGAGTTCTTCTACATTTTTCAGAATGAGCTTTTGGGCTTCAATTCGGCGGTTGGTGTACACGATTTCCAAGCATAATTCTTTAGCCTTTACAAGCACTTCAAGTTTGCGCACATCGGTATCGGCATTAAGTGCTTTTATGCGACTGCGGTTTGCGCGATTCCGGGCAGAGTATGCTCCGGGCCAATCGAAGCCTTGCGACACTCCAACGCTCCATTTATCGCCTATTTTGCCGAAATTATATTCAAAGCCCATTTTAGGGTCTTCGAGGTTGTTGCTTGCGCGCAAAGCCAAGCTGTCGCTGCTAAAGGAAGCTTCGGCAGCCTTTATGCTACCATTATTATGCTTTATGCTGAATAGTACGTCGTCGATTCCTCCGGTAGCCGAAGCCGTAAGGGCGACAGCCGACAATATCGATGCAGCAATATGTTTATTCTTCATAAAACCGAAGTATTTGGTGAGTGATATATTTAATCGATTCATTCCTGCAATTTACGCTTTTGAGTGAGATAATAAATTATTGGCACGATAAAGACGTTCAGAGTGGTAGAAGTGAACAGTCCGCCGAGAATAACAATAGCCATAGGACTTTGAATCTCGTTGCCCGGTTCCGAGCTTTTCAGTGCAAGTGGAATAAGCGCAAGAGCCGAAGTGAGTGCCGTCATGATTATAGGATTCAAGCGGTCGGCAGAGCCGATGAAGATACGCTCGGTAAGAGCTTTTCCCTCATCGCGCAGATGATTGTAGCGCGACATGAGCAACATTCCGTTGCGGGTAGTGATTCCGAGTAGCGAAATAAATCCAATAATAGCCGGAATGTTCAGCTCGCCCGAAGTGAAGAAAAGAATCAGCACGCCACCTATCATTGCCAAAGGCAGATTTAGGAGTATTATCAACGATTGGGTGGTGTCCTTGAACTCATGGTAGAGCAGCATGAACACTATGAGCAGAGCGATGCACGAAGCAATGGCAAGAGTGCGCGATGCTTTAGCTTCGCTTTCAAACTGACCGCCGTAAATGAGATAATAATTTTCAGGAAGTGTAATGTTTTCAGTTATAGCATCTTGAATCTCATTGACTGCTCCACGCAGGTCGCGGTCGGCAACATTGGCAGATACTATGATACGTCGGCTCACGTTTTCGCGATTTATGGTGTTCGGACCGTCGGCTGAAATCACGTCGGCAACTTGCGAAAATGGTATTTTGCCGACATTACTATCGATAATCAAATTTCGTATTTTATCAATAGCATCACGGTCGGCGTCGGCGAGTCGCAATGTGAGGTCGTAGGGTAAGCCGTCTTCATACACTTGAGAAACCGAGACTCCGGCGAGCGTAACTTCCACGAATCGAGCAAACTGCTCCATAGTGATACCGTATTTTGCAAGCAGGTCGCGCTTAGGCTTTATGTGTAGCTGCGGACGAGCAATCTGTTGCTCTACGTTCACGTCGACAATTCCCTCTATTCCGGAAATAGTGCTTTTTATGCTGTTGCCCAATCGGTAAAGTGTATTGAGGTCGTTGCCGAAAATCTTTATGGCAATCTGTGCTTTCGAGCCTGAAAGCATAGCATCGATGCGGTGTGAAATAGGTTGACCTATCTCTATGTTAGCACCCGGAATTTCAGCCAATTTATGGCGAAGTTCCTTGATGATTTCCGATTTAGGGCGGTCGATGATAGAGTAGGGAGCTTCAATTTCCGATACGTTTACGCCGAAAGAATGCTCGGCACGTTCGGCACGACCGGTTTTTCGCGACACGGTGCTTATTTCAGGAATCGAGAGGATAATATTTTCAGCCTCACGCCCTATTTTATCGGATTCATCGAGCGAAACACCCGGCATAAGGCTCACATTAATTGTGAAAGAGCCTTCATTGAATGGAGGCAGGAAGCTACGCCCCAAGCTGCAAAGCAACACAATAGCTACAATGAGTAATGCTCCTGTAGACCCCAGCAAGAGCGTTTTATGACTGAAACTCCATTGTAGGGCAGAGAGATAGCCCGATTTAATTTTTCGGGTGACAATAGCTTCTTTATCGTTTTTGTTGTTTGTAGTGCCGAGAAGATAGCTACACAGCACAGGCGTCACAGTGAGCGCAACAATGGTCGACGCCATAAGAGCTATGATGAACGCAATGCCGAGAGGAATGAGCAGTCGCCCTTCCATTCCGCTGAGGAAAAACAATGGCAGGAAACTGGCTATAATAATCAGTGAAGAATTGAAAATAGGCATGCGCACTTCTGTAGAAGCATTATACACTACTTCAATGGTCGATTTGCGCTCGCTTGGAGGAAGTGCCCGGTTCTCGTGCATACGCTTGTATACATTTTCCACATCGACAATGGCATCATCAACGAGAGAGCCAATGGCAATAGCCAAGCCACCAAGTACCATGGTATTCACCGTGTAGCCGAACATAGCGAGGATAAGCATGGCAATAATCACCGAAAGAGGGAGTGCGATAAGTGAAATTATCGTGGTGCGTGCATTCATAAGGAAAATGAAGAGCACTATTACCACAAACACTGCACCTTCTATCAGCGATTGCTGAATGTTGCTCACCGAGCTATTGATGAAATTGCTTTGACGGAAAGTATCGGTTGAGATGTGAATATCCGTAGGCAAAGTAGGCTTCATGTCGTTGAGAGCAGATAGAATATTGTCGGTAACCTCATTGGTGTCTGAGTTGGGTTGCTTGGTGATTGTGAGTAGCACGGCGGGTTTCCCTTTTTCAGAGCCGAGACCGAGTTTTGGCGTCTTGGTTCCGATTTTCACAGTGGCTATATCACTCACAAGCACCGTGCCTCGGCTATCGCTACGAACCACCACATTCGCAATGTCGTTGAGGTTGGTGGTATTGATGTCACCTTTAATGATGTATTCGTTGCCATATTCATAGAGAATGCCTCCACCCACGTTGTTATTCACATTGAGAGTGGCTTTTTCTGCTTCATCGAGCGATACATCGAAATACTTCATCTTGTTAAGGTCAAGCAAAATTTGATATTCCTTGATGCCACCGCCAATGACTTGAACTTCAGAAATGCCGCCGAGCGAAAGAATGCGCGGACGGATATTCCTATCTGCAATGGTGCGCAGATTGTCGAGTGAAGTGCTGTCGGCAGTTAGACTTACAATAAGAATCTCGCCGAGAATCGATGATTGCGGTCCGAGAACCGGCGTTTTCACCCCGTTAGGGAATTGGTCGGCTACGGTCGACAGTTTTTCCGACACAATTTGACGCGCTTTATAGATGTCGGTGCCCCAATCGAATTCCACCCACACAATGGAGAATCCGGTCGACGAAGACGAGCGCACTCGGCGCACATCGGTAGCACCATTCATTACTGTTTCGATAGGGAAAGTTACGGTTTTTTCCACCTCTTCAGGTGCGTAACCCGGAGCTTCGGTCATTACCACCACCGTGGGGGCATTCAAGTCGGGGAACACATCGATTTCGGAATTCATTATCACAAAAGTTCCACCGATAATCAGGAAAGCTGTGAGCAAGAGCACAAGAATCCTGTTGTGTAATGAGAATCGTATTATTTTGTTAAGCATTGTTCAAGCAGAGTTTTAATGTTCGTGAGTATGACCCGGCACGGCTCCTGCATTGGCTGCCATTTTAATTATTATTGCGCCCTCAGTAACAAGTTCATCGCCGACGTTAAGTCCTGAAGTAACTTCAATTTCTTTTCCATTGTTCATGCCAATGGTCACTTTGCGCTTCATGTAACATTCATCGTCCACTTTCACATACACGAAGTATTCGCCTTGTTCCTCGGTGACGGCACTTAGCGGAGCCACAATGCAGCCCGGTTTGCCTGCACCTATCAGGAATACTTCGGCGAAAGTACCCGGAATCACTTTGCCATTGTTGGCAAATTCAAAATACACGGGAATATATCCCGGAGTGGGAGCTACAGCAGAGTTGGAAGATGTGCGAGCACCTTTCAATTCGCGGAGGTCAAAAGCCGTGTCGCTGTAAGAAGGCTTGAAAGTGGCGGTGGTGATGAATTGCAACGATTGCGCATAACGCTCGGGCATGTCGGCGCGGAGTAGCAGACGAGCATTTCGTGAGATTTCAGCGATAGGAGCACCGGCTTCCACATATTCGCCGTCGGCAACGAAAATACGTGTTATAGTGCCTGCAATAGGACATATAACCGGGCTTCCGGCACCGGTTCGGTTATTGTAGGCGTTGTGAGCCTTGTCGAATGCTTCTTTGGCGGCATTATACTCCTTTTGTGTCACAATTTTGTCTTTGTAGAGAGGAGTGATGCGCTCCAATTCACGCTGAGCATTGATATAGGTGATTCGAGCATCTTCATTAGCATCACCGCCTACGATGTTTTTAGCTGAGACATAGCCTAAGGAACTGCCTTGAGCAAACGAAGAGCCAACTATAGCTTTCACGTTAAGCTTCACGGCACCAGCCGAGCGTGCAATAATGGTAGCTTGGTCGCCTTGTGCAGGCATTATTTGACCGGCAACGCGTATTATTTCATTGAATTCGTGCTTTGTGACCTTTTCGGTAGCTATGCCAAATCGCTTTGCCTTCTCGGGCGAGAATTCAATAGCGCCATCGGCATGCTTATGCTCGTTGTCGTGGTCATCTTCCATTTCGTGCTCCTCGTGGTGACTTTCATGTTCGTGGTCGTGCTCCTCGTGTTCGTGAGTGTGATTATGGGTAGTAGCAGAGTTGTTGCCACAAGAGAAAAGAATCGGCAAAGCTGCCACTGCTGTGAAAATTGCAATATATTTTATTTTCATAATTAGAATTATTGATTAGGAATTTACACAAATTTTTCGTCAATTGACAATGGAAAAATGAGTGTAGTAATATTGTATATTTGATAGTATGCACCCATGCCATTTTAAGGAATTAAAAGCCGGGGCATACAACAATTCTGCCACATTCAGGAGAATGTTGCATTATTTATGAGGTGTTTATAGAGATGCAGGAGGCGCACGCAACCGCAAAAGTGAGGATTTCACGCATGAGAGCAATCCTATCGACTTTGCTATGATGAGAGGCGTGCGTCCTTTGGCGAAAAACTCGTTGAGGACAGGATTAAGGATTCCGAAAAATGTAAGTGTGGAATATTGGTAGATATCCAACAGGCTCGTAGGACGAGTAATCTTCTGCGTGCTTAGCTTCAGCGAGCAATCGGAATCATTATCGTGCTGCTTATCGTGGGTTTCAGGGCTTTCCACATGACAACAGCGATGATTTGCCACACAAGTAGTATTGTCGAAATTGTAAAGGTCAATTTCGCCATTCACATCATGGTGGTGGAATTGTAGCACTGAGCTGAATACGAACACCACTATCAGGCAAGCCGATATGTATTTAATCCACAACTTCATGATTTGCAAAGATAGTGCAAGGTGAGCGCAAAAGCAAATAAAAACGCCGATAAAAAACGTTTTGTGATTTTTATCGGCGATATTCTTCAACGCAATTGTTGTTAATAGTTGTCATCATCTAATTCATCATCGAAATCATCGTCGTCATCGAAGCCGAAGAAAGCCGTTTCGGTGAATTGAGCAAGTTCGCGTCCCTCTTTTTTTGTGGGGCGTCCGAGTCCTTTCTGGCGATTGACAAAACCACTTATTTTCACCATTTCAAGGAGTTCATATTGCGATGGTGAAGTGACGTTCTTGAGATAGTTTGGCACAAGTTTGGCACCTACGCGGTTTTCCACTAAGCCTATAACCTCAAAAGAATAGGTAATAGGTGGCTTTTTCACGTCGACAATTGTACCAATCTTAATGCAGTGCGAGGGCTTTACGTTCACTCCATTAATAGTGACTCTCCCTTTTTTGCATGCATCGGAAGCGATGGTACGAGTCTTGAATATTCGCGTAGCCCACAGCCATTTGTCGATTCTAACCTCTTCTTTTGGCATAATGAAAAATTAAGATTGTGTGGATAAAAACCGTTATTTGTTGTTGAAATGAGTCATAGTGAAAGGCAGACCGGCGAGGCAGAAGCTCTTGATAGCCTCAATAGCCACTTTAATTCTTTCGGGCATCAGCTCTTGCTGCTCGGCAGTGAAGTGTCCCAGCACATAGTCCACTTGAGTACCTTTTGGAAAATCGTTGCCGATGCCGAAACGCAAACGAGGGTAAGCCTCGGTCTGCAAAGCAAGAGAAATGTTTTTCAGTCCGTTATGTCCGCCGTCGCTTCCTTTCCCTTTCATTCTTATAGCACCGAAAGGCAGAGAAATATCATCGACAATGATGAGGATATTCTCTATTTCGATGTTCTCCTTTGTGCGCCAATATCTCACGGCATCGCCACTAAGGTTCATATAAGTGGAGGGTTTGAGCAACACAAGATTCTGATTTTTCAGCCTCATCGAGGCAACATCGCCATAGCGCTGAGTGCTAAAAGAAATATTGGATGCCTCAGCTAAGGCATCCAATACGTTAAATCCTATGTTGTGGCGGGTATTTCGGTATTCATTACCTATATTACCCAATCCTACAATAAGAAATTTCATCGTTAACTATTATAGTTCACAGTGAATATTTCAGCCTGCAATTAAGCGTTGGCGGCAGCAGCTTGTGCACCACGAGCGGCACGAGTCAATTGAACTGCACAAACCACAGCATTCTTTGAATTTACAAGCTCAAGACCTTCGTAGTGGAGGTCGCCAACTTTGAGTGACTGACCGAGCTTGATATTGTCTACATTAACCACGATGCGCTCGGGGATAGCAGTGTAGATAGCGCGAACTTTGAGCTTCTTCATTGAGAGAGTGAGCTTACCACCGGCTTTAACACCCTCGGCGTGACCTTCGAGTTTCACAGGAACTTCGATAACTACCGGCTTCTGGTCGGTAACTTCGAGGAGGTCGATGTGGAGCACCTTGTCGGTAACAGGGTGGAATTGGAGGTCTTTAAGAATTGCGCTTTTCTTCACGCCGTTCACTGTCAATTCGATAGCGAAAATATCGGGGCTGTAGATGAGCTTGCGGACAGCTTCAGTAGTAACTGTGAGGTCGGTAGTGATGATACCTTTGTTGTTGCAAAGTTCAACCACTTTTTCGCCTTCAGCCAATTTACCTTCGTAGGGGAGGTCAACGATTTTGCCGCCGTTGAGCACTACAGGAATTTTAGAGTCGTTGCGAAGAGCTTTGCTTGCCTTCTTGCCAAGAACGGTTCTTGGTTCTGCTTCAAGTTGGAATGTTTTCATTTTTTGTTGTTTTTGTGTTACTAAAAATTAAGTTATTTGCTCTTAATTTCCCATCACACGGGATTTTTTGTTAAAAAGCGGTGCAAAGGTAAGAATTATTTCTCGAATAATCAAGTGATTTGACACTTTTGCGCCTTTTTGTGCGAGAATTTAGCTCAATGGATAAACTATGAGGGTAAGAGGCGGAGCCGAGAGCTACTTATCGGTGGCAGAATGCGGCAAATTTGCAATAATCGCAAATGTCGCGTCGCTTGGTAGGCGTAAAAGGCACATCGGGGTTGAACATTTCATGGATAACGACCGAGAGCTGGCGTAAGAAATCGTCGTTATAGTTATTGTCGAGGTAACTTGTCAATTCGGTTCCTTTAATTTTGAATCCCGATTCGTGCATTTTTCTCACAGTGTAGATAGCCGGCTTTAAGTTGTCGATTTTAGGATTGTTCAATGCGTAAATGTTGCAATAAATCATAAGTTGTAACATAGCCTTGTTGCGGTGTGCGGATTCCGGCTTGAAAAGCATATCGATAGAAGATGCCGAGGCGGAGTCCTTCCCCGTCTTGTAATCGACGATTCGCGTGATTTTATTATTGTTTTTATCGGTTATTATATCTACGCGGTCGATATATTGCCGCATATTGATTCTTAGGTCGGGAGTTATCTGCCAACTTATTTCTTCTTTTTTCTCAGCTTGAAGGAGAGTGAAACCACCCAAATCGGCATCATAGTGCAATATGCTTGCTACATAGAATATTATGGCGTCGCGCACGATAAGAGTTTCACCCGTCAGTACTTCGGTGCAATTCTTTATGCCCGAATAGACATCGTTGATTGTAATCATCACGGTGTCGGAAATCAATTTATCGTTTCGCAGCAATTTATATATAGCCTCTTTGGTGACTTCATGAGTGTCGGGTGTCGCAATGGTTTTATAGAGCTGTTCCATCACTGAGTGCACAATAGAGCCAAGAGTGCTGGCGTCCATAAATTCCGTCACTTCATCATCTATTTTCAGGTGCTCCACTTTCTCGAAGTAGAACATTAGCGGACAATTGATATATTTATTTATGGCACTTGCCGAAAGGAAGAATCCGGAGCCGGGAGTAGCGTATTTACTCAGCGAATCCATTATGCGTGAGTCTTTTACGACACTGATAGGGCGTTCTTCAGGTACTTTAATGCTGAAATTTATCACATCGAGGTCCACTTTCACCTTGGGATAAAGAGTTTTTATCTGCTCAATATAGCGTGAAGGTTCGCCCGAGCCGAGAGATTGCGTGCGTGCGTCATAGAGAAGATATACATTTTTAGCCCGGCTAATCATACGGTAGAAGTAGTAGGCGTACATGCAGTCTTGAAATTCCACTGTAGCCATACCGAAAGCATGCCTCAAGCTACCCGGGATAAAAGAGCGGGAATAGTGCTTGCGTGGGAAGGTGCGCTCGTTCATGGAGAGAACAATAAGGTTCTCAAAGTCCATACAGCGAGTTTCGAGTACACCCATTATTTGCAGACCTTTCAGGGGTTCGCCTTCGAAAGCTACTGTGGCAGAAGACACCATTCTGCCTACGAGATAGAAGAATGTGTTTTCATTCATTTCCACGGTGTATTTTTCCACAGCGTATGCGAGGTGGGAAAACGTGTCGATAAATCGTGCAATAAATCCGGCTTCAACCGAATTGTGAGAAATATTGTCGCAGTTGATAAGTTTTGCTTCCACGAATTGCACAATATTATGCACATATTCTATAAGCTGAGCCGCCGACTTAGTGTTGCCGACAGGTTTGAACAGGTCAGCCAGCTCGGGAGAGGCTTCGCAAATATCAGCCGCCGACACATAGAACCGATTAGATTGAGCTAAAAGCTTATATATGTTTTCGATATTCTTGCCGGCTATTGCGTGGGTGAAAGGGTGGGAGAGCAGGTCTTTCACATCTTCGTGGAAGTATTGGAATCCCTGTTTGCCTTTTCTCGCTTGCTTATGCATTTTGGCAATCTGGTTTATGAATAAAGCGATGCCAGACAGTCGCAATGGATATCCCATAGTGATGTTGACATTTGAAATGCGACTGTTGATGGAATTAAGCATTGGCAGGAAAAGTCCCTCATCGGGCAGTACGATAGCCGTGTTGATGGCGTTTGCAGTGTCGGGAATATCACCGCTGTCGATAAGTTTGTCGATAATCGTAGCGGTGAACTTAGCTTGCCCGATGTTTGAAGGAATACCCCTAACTGTTAAAGGGCATATATTGTCTATTTCCGGTTCATCGATGTCGATTCTCGAGGGAAACATTTTTATGTTTTGCGAGATGAACCACGAAGCCTTATTAGAATTGTCGCGTAAGGCAGGCGAATTGCAATCCCAGTAATAATCGGCAATACCTTTGTTTTTTAGGCTTTCGAAAATCTTAATTTCCGAAATAGAAAGCACATTGAATCCCACGAACACATAACGACAGTGCTTGAAATCCTCGGGTGCCATATCTTTTATGCGCGCCACAGCATTGCGGTAGGTTTTTCCGGGATAAGAGAGCTGTAGCCGTTCCATTTCATTGTTGAAAGCAGTGTAGATAGGGTAAAGCATATCCCAAATGCTACGGAACTTTTCGGCTGAGTCGCTCGATAGGTCGTTGCCAAGCCAGAAAGAGTCGTTATCGCCTGGCTTTAGTGAAGAGTAGTCGCCGAAATATCGTGCGATAACCTCTTTTTGCTCGTTAGTGAGGAAATTTGCTTTAATGCTTTTTAATTCGCGAATGTTCTTGAAAATATTTTGAGCATCGGCAAGGTATTTATCCACATCGTTAAAGTCATTGAGGATAATATCGCCCCAATAAGAGAAACGGTCGAAGTCGTCGGCTTTCTTACCTGCCACTTCACGATATTTATTATAAAGAATCAGTAACAGCTCAATTTTAGAAGGCTCGATGCAGCCTGTGATGTCGCAAAGGAAATCGGAAATTGTCATAATTTCAGGAGCCAAAGTTGCATGATTTCCGGTGCATTCAGCCAGTTCTTTCATGAAAAATACACCGCTTCGTCGGTTAGGGAAGATGAAGCAAATGTCGTGCAGAGATGCTGCATAGTGCTTGACAAAAGCACGTGCCACAAGTCGAAGGAATGGCTCATGAGATTCAATTTCCATAAAGCATCGATGGTTTCAGCGTTTTATTAATATTGTTATTCTTATTGCGAAGTCGAAGAGCACGATTTTTCCATTGGCATTGCCTTGAATATCGATGTCGGCTTTCTCAATTTCGTTAATCATTTGCTCCACATTATTCTCATTGATGAACGGCGCAAAGCGAGTGCTAAATTGTTCTTCAGGGCTGTTAAGGTAGTTAAGCTCCTTCACATGAATATTGTAGATGAAGTTTTCGCGAATCATTCGAGCTGCATATTGTAGAAAACGGCGAGCTTTCTCGCGCTTAAAAGCGTGAACCTCTTCCGCCCATTTTTTGAGTGATTTAAGGTCGCGCGAGTAGGCAAGGCGCATTAGCGAAGTGAAATATTGGAAAAATTCCTTATTTTCGCCGTCGAGTGTAATATTTTCTTCAGCAATAAGGATATTTCCGTCGGCAGGCGCAGCCACAGCCAAGGCGTTTTGCTCGTCAAGCCCGTAACGGCTTTGCAAATATGCCGCCACCTCGGGAGTTGAAAGTTTTTTCAATTCAAGCCTTTGGACGCGCGAGAAAATTGTGGGAAGTATAGCTTTTGGGTTTTCGCTCACGAGAATGAACAGCGAGTCGCTGAACGGCTCTTCGAGCAGTTTCAGCAGCTTATTGGCACAATCCTCTTTCATCTTCTCGGGGAGCCACATAATCAGCACTTTATATTTTGAGGAATAAGAAGCGTAGCTCATTTTGCGCAGAATGTTCTCGCTTTCATTCACATAAATTATGGGCTGTGAATTTTCGGCTTTGAGTTCGTTGAGCCAATGCTCAAAACTCTCGATAGGGTTGTTGAGAAGAAACGATTTCCATTCGGTAATATAGTCATCGCTCACCGTGTAGCCTTTCTTTTTCACAATAGGGAAAGAGAAAAACGTGTCGGCGTGATTGAAATTGATGTGCTGCTTGCAAGCCGGACACACACCGCATGGCTCGCCATTGGTGCGATTAGTGCAGTGGATATATTGAGCTGCAGCACGAGCCAAAGCGAGCTTTCCGGTTCCGGCTGCGCCATGAATAAGCAAAGCATGAGGCATAGTATCGTTGTCGATAAGTCGCCTCAAGTGGTCTTTTGCGGCTTGATTGCCTATAATATCGCTGAATTTCATAAATTCTGATGTGTATTATTCTCTGATAGCCGAATAAAGAAGTTTAATAAACATTTTTAGCCACGCATCGCACGCTTTCGGTAGCGTTGTGAGAATAGAAGTGAATGCTTGGCACCCCATGAGCTATTAAATCGCGAGCCTGCATGGTGCACCATTCAATTCCCACCTGCTTTGCGGCATCGTTGTCGGGGCAAGCACTTAGCTCCGAAGCGAGTTCACTCGGCAGGTCCACATGAAATATCTTGGGGAGAACTGTCAGTTGCGTACGGTTCACGATAGGTTTTAGTCCGGGAATAATCGGCACATTGATTCCGGCGGCACGGCAACGGTCGACAAACTCGTAGAATTTGCTGTTGTCGAAGAACATTTGAGTGACTATGTAGCTTGCTCCGAGGTCCACTTTTTTCTTTAAGAAAGCCAAGTCGATATCGGCGTTAGGCGCTTCATCGTGCTTCTCGGGGTATCCTGCCACGCCGTAGGAGAATTTGTTGTGGCTGATAATATCCATTTTCGTGCCGTCGGCGAAGAACCCGTTGTTGAAATTATTCACCTGCATTTCAAGCTCGTAGGCAAAACTATGGCCGTTCTCCACCGGCACGAATCTGTTTTCGTGCTTTGCTTTGTCGCCCCGAAGAATCAGCAGATTGTCAATGCCAAGGAAATTAAGGTCGATAAGAGCGTATTCGGTTTCAGCTTTCGAGAATCCGCTGCAAATGATATGAGGCACGGCGGGAACGCCATATTTTTGCTGAATAGCTGTAGCGACAGCCACAGTTCCCGGTCGACTTCTCTCGGTGATGCATCGATAGAGTCCGTCGGCGGTGCTTTTGAACACCATTTCGCTGCGGTGTGTGGTGATATTTATGTATAACGGATTAAATTCCATTAATTTGTCGATATTAGCAAATAGCTGGTTGATGCTTTTGCCTTTAAGTGGAGGAAGTACTTCAAATGAGAATCCTGTGGGTTGTCGGTGAGTCAATATTTCGCTGACGTTCATAGCTCTTTTAAATCATTTATTGAATGTTGTCAATAGTTGTCGGGACTACATTGTTAATGAAGCCGAAACTTTCCACAAAAATAAGCTAAATCTCCTTTATCGCCAACTTTCGCCAGAAAAAACCTTGAGGGAACAGGTTATAAATTGCTGTTATTGATAGTAAATGTTGCTCTTATTGCAGTAATTAGCTGTGCGAGATGGAGAGTAACGAATTATTTCAGTGAAAGAATTGATGAATTCCGAAAGCTATAGAAAGATAGCAAATTTCGGGGAGTAAGTGAAATTTATAGGGCTATATTGGCGAAATTAGCGGAATTGTAGTAAATTTGCACATATAAATATATGTAACATAAACACATAATTCAAAATGAAAGGTAAAATATTAGTGACAGGTGGCACCGGTTATATCGGTTCGCACACCGTTGTAGAGTTGCAGGCAGCAGGTTATGAGGTGGTAATTATCGATAACTTGTCGAATAGTAACAAAGAAGTGCTCGACGGCATCGAGAAGATTTCAGGCATTCGCCCGGTATTTGTTGAGGCTGATTGCACGGATATGGCAGCTCTAACTAAGTTGTTTGAAGAGAATCCGGGAATCAACGGAATTATCAATTTTGCAGCAAGCAAGGCAGTAGGAGAATCGGTGCAGAAACCGTTATTGTACTATCGCAACAATCTCGTTACGCTTATCAACTTGCTTGAGCTGATGCCGAAATATGGCACAAAGGGAATAGTATTCTCGTCGTCGTGCACCGTATATGGCGAACCCGATGTGAATCCCGTAGACGAAACGGCACCTATTAAGAAAGCTACATCGCCTTACGGTAATACAAAGCAGATATCAGAGGAGATTATATCCGACTATATCACTTCGGGAGCACCGATAAAGAGCATACTTCTGCGCTATTTCAATCCGGTTGGAGCGCACCCGAGTGCGGAAATCGGAGAATTGCCCAATGGTGTTCCACAAAACCTTATTCCATATCTCACACAGACTGCAATCGGCATACGCAAGGAGTTGAGCGTGTTTGGCGACGACTATAACACCCCCGATGGTTCGTGCATACGCGATTTTATCAATGTTGTAGACCTTGCTAAAGCTCATGTAAAGGCACTTGAGCGTATGCTCGAAGATAAGAGCGAGGAGAAACTCGAAGTGTTTAATCTTGGAACGGGAGTAGGACTTTCGGTGCTTGAGCTTATCAATGCATTTGAAACTGCCACCGGAGTGAAGGTGCCGCATAAGATTGTCGGACGTCGCGAAGGTGATATTGAGAAAGTGTGGGCAAATCCCGACAAAGCAAACAATGTGCTTGGCTGGAAAGCTACTACATCAATTGAAGACACTATGCGCTCGGCATGGAATTGGCAGTTAAAGTTGCGTGAGCGCGGCATTATGTAATAAACCGAGGAGAAAATTAAAACAAGAATTGATATTCGAAGGAAGAGTATGGAAATACTTCAGGAGCGCATAGCACGCGACGGCAAATTCCTGCCCGGAGGCGTGCTGAAAGTGGATAGTTTCTTGAATCATCAGATTGATGCACGGCTTATGGAGCAAATAGGCGAGGAGATAGCTCGGTTGTTTGCAGGGAGCGGAATCAACAAGATTGTCACCATTGAAGCGAGTGGAATAGCTCCCGCAGTGATGGCAGGATTGAAGATGGGTGTGCCGGTGGTTTTTGCCAAGAAACGTATGCCGCGGACTATTGCCAATTCCTACACGGCTAAAGTGAATTCTTTTACGAAAGGTAAGGAATATCAGTTGGTTGTTGATAAGGAGTATCTCGGCAAGGAAGATAATGTGCTTTTCGTTGATGATTTTCTTGCTTACGGCAATGCTGCTCTGGG
>CAMEKH010000043.1 GCA_945921235.1 uncultured Prevotellaceae bacterium
GTCCGAATGTGGCAAACGGAGCCGTCTGTTCGCACCACCCCGTAACTTCAGCACCTTCAGAGCCTTCTATCACCACCGAAAAGAAGCAACTACCCTCAGTCAACAACATTCCCTCTATAAGCACGCAAATATTGGCTTTACCACCGGGTGTTTCACTATACTCCATAGCTATTTTACCATCGAAGATGCCATCAATGCCATTTTCGCTATTCACTTCGGTATTGTCTTTGTGGCACACCCGGGTGTCGGTCCACACGATTTCACCAGAGCTCCTCACGAGTTCAAGGTGTGCTCTAAGATTATCCTGCGGCTTGCCCCAAAAGTCGCTGTAGGCTTCCACCGCCTGAAGATATCCGTGAAACAATATTGTCTTTAGTGGTTTCCCGCCTGCTAAAGAGCTGTCGATGTGAATTTTGCGGTAGCCCTCATTTCCTGCCGAGACGCACACTATTCTGCCCGGACCTACGAGCCGGTCAATCATTCGAGCCTCTATGTCGCTACCATCGTGCGCACCGGTATTATATCCCAAACTGAGATTCACCACGGCAGGCTTGCCAAGCGACTCGGCACGGTCGAAGGTATAGGCAATTGTATTGATGATGTTCACCGCCGATAAATCGGAAGTTCCGCAGGCTATAATGTCGGCATCGGGAGCAAATCCGCTATACTCACATGAGCAAGAGCCGACAGCAGTGCCAATGGTGTGCGTGCCATGCGACATATTTTGAGCATCGGTGGTAAGTGCTTTCACGGCTTCATCACTGTTGAAAAACGAGCCGGGAAGCTCCGAAGTGACAAAACTGCTCGCAGCTTCGTCAATGTAACGCCCGGTATATTTCTCGCCCGTGTCGTTATCGGGCAAATACACTGAGAGAAAACGCGTGCTCCCGTCGGCATTGCGGAAATTTGCATGATTGAAGTCGATTCCGCAATCTACCGTGCCATAGATTACTCCTCGTCCGGTAAACGGAGGGTATGTGGCATCGCCGGCAAGCGTGGCATTGTGGCTGGTCACTGCACGCGCCTCATCATTGTGAAGATGTGCGCGGCGAGGAATCTCAACCTCTCGCACACTTTCCATCTGCAACAGTTCATTCACGGCGTCAAGCGGAATAAGTGCCGTGAGGCAGTCGCCTGCCACCACACCTACTTTCACGCCCATTGTCTCCATATCGGCAATTGCCGCTTTATCGGCAAATCTTACGAAGGCTTCCACAAATTTCTTGCCGCCGGCAGCCTGCTTAAGCGCAAAATGCGAATTTGCATCGTCCGACGCTCTTGTAACCCGGCTACAGGCATTAAGCATAGCCCGAGAGTAAGCCGACATCTTCGATTGAGCGAAAACTGTGCCCGACATTAGCAAAATCAACACAAGAATACAATATTTCCTCATAAAAAATATTTTTTCAAAGATAGTGCAAGGCGAGCGGAATGACAAAATAAAAATCTTTTTTTATTCAGTTATTTCCAAGCCGAGACCTATATTATCAATTCTTATCAAAGGCACAACCTTCCCCCTACACAACAAAGGCAGCTACGGGAGTGCCCCGCAGCTGCCTCGATATTTAAATCTTCAAGGATTATTTCTCCTCGATGCGATTACTTCTTGATGAGCTGAGCAGCCTGCTTGTTCACCTTGACGATGTAAGAGCCGGCAGCGAGATTCTCAACGTTCACAGTAGCCTTGTTGTCCTCGATGTTGGCCGGAGCTGCAATCATGGCACCTGCAAGGTTGTAAACGGCGATATTCTCAATCTCCTCTCCTGCCTCAACGGTAACGACGTCGGTAGCGGGGTTAGGATAAACGCTCAGTGCGCCTGCCTTGTCGGCGAGAGCGGCGTCAACGCCGGTAGATATCAAAGTACCCTGTCCCGGTGTTACCACCTCGGCATTCTCACGTGGCAATGCAACGACCATAAGACCCGTAGCGCGGTTCACGGCGAGCAAGTTGCCTGCATAGTCGAGCTTGAGCTGATTGATTTCAGTTGCGCCCGGAATCGAGAATGAGTATTTGAAATTGAACTCGGGAGCACCTGTCTCGGTCCAATAGATATCGTAGACGCGAATGTTGGCATTACCATCAACGATAAACATTACATTATTCACCTCGTCGATAGCAAGACCGCCACCCTGACAACCGTTAAGGTCGGTCATATTTCCTGCATTGAAGAGCATATCGCCATCATAATTTGAGAATACGAATGCCGGTGCGCCGGTGTTGTTATTTCCTGCTCCACGAATCTGCGACAGGAAGAAGCCTTTATCGGTGAGGTTAACCTCAACATTCGTATTAAGCATCTTAGCCGAAGGAGTGGGGAATACTGCCGATGGAGCCTTGTCCCAAGTGTCGGCTGTGCCAATGTCGTAGCGAACGGTCTTGTTTCCGGCGTTTCCGGTAGGATAATCCTCGCAGAATACAAACATCTGGCGGTCCTCGCCTTTTCCGCGGAACGCTACACCGGTTGTGCTACCACCCACGGCAACGCCTTCGGCATTCACAATGCGACCTGAAGATTCGCGGGTTCCCACAAATACGTTGGTAATATCATTTGAGCCCGATTGCGGGTCGAACATCCACAAGCCGGAATGAGCATCGCTCCAGTCGGTGAGATAAACCTTACTGTTGCTTACAGCAATACGCAACGGCGATGATGTGTTACCCGAAGTGAATTTATCGGCAAGATAAGTTCCCTTTTCGTTGAGTTGTGCATCATATACCTTCAAGCCGCTTGATTTTCCCTTGGAAACATAGACATTGCCAAACAACGGGCTTTCAGGATCGTTATCGACAGCTACACCGCCACGAAGATCTTTACCGAAAGTAGGACCGGCATAAACCAACGTAGGAGTACCTACAGTGTTGCTCTCCACTGCAACACCCCAGGTGTACTTACCTACGGGAAGGCCCTCAGTGCTTGCAGAGTAGGAGTGCTCGCCCTTGTCGAGTGCGCCCATAGGAATATCGAAGAATTCTTCCTCTATCTCGCCTGCCTCCTCGCCTTCTTCTGCTGATTGTGATTCGCTGTAAACACGGATTGCAACCTCCTTGGCAGCTGCCGAGATCTTGAAGGCAAAGTTGACATTGTCGCCTACTTGCTCAGCCTTAAGATCGTAGGCATAGGCTGTGATGTTCTTGGGCTGCTCTGTACCGGCAGTCGTGAGCTTGGTCACCGAACCACCTTCATTCACAGTCACAAGGTCAATATTGGCGGCAGTCACAAGTCCGTCGTCGTTCTTTGTCACCTTGGTGAGTCCAGCCGCTGTGAGTGCACCGGCAGTAGCCTCATCAGTTGTCTTCACTGCTACAAGTTTTGCATAGTCGAGACCATCGGTAATATCAATAATCTTAACCACCGGTTTCTCATCTACCACGTCGCCGGTAACCATAAGTGAGTGACCTGCATACTTGAAGAACGATACCTTTGCGCTCGGCACGTTCACAAGTCCTTCAGCGAGGTCAACGTAAGCACCGGTAGTTTCAGTGATACCAAATTGACGGGCAACGTGCTTGCTACCGCTGATAATGAATCTATCGGCATCGAGCGGCGACAGGTTGAGTGTATAGTCGTCGCCGAATACGTCTTTTGCATGTGCTGAGCCGAGCTTGTTATTAAAGCCGTAGCTAACCTGCTGTCCGTCGACGATAGAGTATATATTATTGTAAATCTTCACATTCGTTGCAGTGCGCGAAGTGAGAACAATAGTACCCTCAGCCATTGTTCCCTTGTAGAGCATTGAACCGCCGGTATAAGCACGGTAGAAGTTACCCGAAGCCATGCTCTTGAACCAAATTGCAGGATTGCCCTCGGCAATTCCGTCTTCTCCGTTCTTCCACTTGTAGATGTTCACCTCACCGCGAGTCTCGCCTTCTCCCACGTGTGTGTCATTGTAGTGGCAAAGCTCCATAGAGCAGCCCACGAGAATGCCATCGGCAGTAACTGCTATATCCGACACTGCAAGTTCGGTGCCCTCGGTGCCCTCGGTGCCTAAAGTCTTCAGCACGGCGTGAGTAGTGGCATCAATTACATAGATATAAGGAGCCTTAGCCTCATCGATAGCAAGAACATAGAGGTTGTTGCCACGAAGAACTGAGCGGCGCACCGTCTTACCCTCAAGCTCGGCGATGCCAGCCTCACGATAGCTTGTGCCAAAGTTGTACTCACTTGCCACGGTGATAGCCGGGTTGTTGATTTCATCGGGGAAATCGGTGTAGACGATTTGCGGCGGGTCGTAGGTTTCCGACTCAAGATAAACGATAGGATAAGTAGTTTCGTTGGCCTTTACGGTAATCGGAGTCTTATACTCGTCGAACAGCGGCTTGTAACCCTCGGCTGTAACATCTAAAGTGTACTCGCCCGGTGCGATGCCTTCGAATACGAACACGCCATTGTAGTTATTGTCGACAGTGTATTTGGCAACTTTCTCACCATCCTTGTAAAGAGTGACAACGGCACCATTGACAGGTAGCCACTGGTCGATAGAACCTGCCGCATATTTGAAGAGGTCACTCTGAATGCGCTCGTGGAGGTCCTTCACCGTACCCATAATGTAGCCGGTAGTTTCAGCATTTCCACCGAAATACTTGCAAATACCGCGAGCATAGCGCACACCTTCCTGTCCGCAATAGTCCTCATTCAGCGCACGGTGACGTGCAGGCTGATAGGTGTGGAAGTATCCCTCGCTCAGGAAGCCGGGAGCGCCATGGTGAAGCACGCCGAGATAGCAGTTGTAAGTAATGCCGCTTTTTGGGTCGGTGCGGTCGTAGGAGCTTCCATAGAATGAGATGTCGCCGCGCAAGTTGGGCTGAGTAGGGCTATAATAGCTCATCACGTCGATTGCATTGGTGTAGAGCAACGGCCACATTGCGGCGGCAATATTATAGCTTCCTGCATTCATCTCATTGCCATTGCCGTCTTTTCCGGCATATAGGAACAGCGGATAGTTGGTCGATGTGCCCTCGGTGGCGGCATTGGAGTGCACTGAGAGGAACATATCGATGTTGTTGGCCTCAACCTCGGTGCTGATCTCACTCAGGGCGCGGTTGTAGAGCTCGGCATCCTCAGCGTCTTTCACATAGGGATACGGACCATTCTTCACGCGCGAATACATTATATTCTCATGCTTCACACCCATCTTCTCAAGGGTATTGCCGAGTTTGAGCACCTTCCAGAGGTTGGTGTTGCTCTCATAGAAACCGCAAGTGTCGGGACGACCGGTCTCAGAGAGTGCGGGATATGGGATAGTAGCCATCGGACGGTCATTGGGACCCCAACTTCCGTGTCCGGCATTAAGATAAAGGCGAACCTCGTCGATAGTCTTGGCATTCATTGCGCCGGCTGCCAAAAGAGCCGCTGCTGCAAATAAAAATACTTTCTTCATGGCTCAATCACTTTTTAGGGTTAATATTAATAATGTAAGCCTCGCCGTTGCTTGTGGTGAAAGCTATTTTCTCGCCATTAAGCGATGCATAGGGATACATTGCGATAACTGAGCTGTCGGTAAGCGTCTGGCGTGTTCCATCGAGGGTAACAGCCACGATTGACGACGAAGTCACTACCTCGCCATTGTCCTTATCGTTCATTCCGACAACGATTTCGTTGTTATACCACTTCGGGGCGCGAATCAAGCCGAGGCTTGCCACAATCTTGCCGTTAAGGTCGGCAACGTAGGCACCGCGACCGCACACGAAATAGAGCACCTTGGTTCCGTCGGGCGACAGCGACTGCCAGATGTAGCTGAATTGCTGTCCGTTGGGCGAGAACACTTCGGTCTTGCCGTTGCGCGTAATCATGAGCTGACGATTCTTGATTGAAAGAACCGGAGCCTCAACCTTAGCCTTGGCAGCACCAATGGCTTTCATAGCTATTTTGCCATTGTTCACGGCAATAGCTGCATCTTTGTCGACTGCCACGCCTTGCACGTTGCGCGAGGCTTTCACAAGTTGCGTCTTCTCGCCGGTGGCAAGATTGGCTTTCTTCACCTCGTTGTAGCGAAGTTGATTCTTCATTGTAGTTTCACGATAAACTACCGTCTGTCCGTCGACGGAGATTGCAGCTCCGAATCCGGCACCTGCCGCCGATGTAATTTCCGTTGTTGCACCGGTAGCCAAATCATATTTGCTAAGCCCTTGGTTATGGTTATCAGTCACAAGGAGATAATCGCCTTGCGGGCTGATTCCAGCCACCACCACACGCTTATTCTCCGGCATGGCAACTTTCTGCAAAGAAGCCACGTCGAGAACTTGTGCAAATGCAGCCGAACTCAAGCAAACAGCAAAAGTAAATAATACTTTTTTCATAAATGAGTTGTATTAAATGGTTAATAATAAAGTTGTTTTATTCTTAAAGTTATATTATTTATTTTGACGCTTTTTAAGCAACATTGTTAATGCCACTATTTTCCACCATAAAAGTAGACATTATTTTTGGAATTTTGAACTGAATTTATGTTTTATATACAATTATTTAGTAATATTTAACGTTAGTCTTTCTTATGTTTTACCTAACTATTTAACTGACTTAAATTTATCATTCACTATGCGAACAAAATGATGCCTTTTATGCGTTATTCTATTGAAACGATAATTTATTATTATGAAACACATCGAAAACTTACTTGCGCTCGGAGTAACCGCTTTTTGCGGCAGTTCTTTCCAATCGGTGGCATGCACCGGAATATCTCTGACGGCTAAAGACGGAAGCTATGTGCAGGCTCGCACTATTGAATGGGCGCACGGTGCACTGAAAAGCGAATATGTGGTGATTCCACGCGGCGAAAGCATCACATCGTTCACTCCTAATGGTGCCAACGGACTGAAATTCACGGCAAAACATGGTGTTGTGGGACTCTCGGTGGTGCAAAAGCAATTTATCGCCGAAGGAATCAATGAAGCCGGACTCTCGGCAGGATTGTTCTTCTTTCCTGTCTATGGCAGCTATGAGACTTTCGATGCCGACCTTAGCCGCACTTCGCTCGCCGACTTGCAAGTGGTGCAATGGATTCTCACGCAATTTGCATCAATCGACGAAGTGAAACGTGCAATTTCCTCGGTGAGAATCATTGGTCTTGAAGCCGGCTCGGTGGTTCACTGGCGCATCGGCGAGCCTTCGGGAAGGCAAGTTGTGCTCGAAATTATGGGTGGTGTGCCTCATTTTCACGAAAATACGGTGGGCGTGATTACCAATGCCCCCGACTTTGAATGGCACTTGACAAATCTCAATAATTATGTAAATCTGTTTCCCGGCGATGCCTCATCGCACCACATCGGCAACTCTTGGCTGCAACCGCTCGGCGGAAACTCCGGATTCCTCGGCATCCCGGGCGATGCCACTCCTCCATCGCGCTTTGTGAGAGCGGCTTTCTACCGCAACACGGCTCCGCAACTCGAGAGCGCGTTCGACACTGTGACTCAATGCTTCCACCTGCTTAATAATTTTGATATTCCGATAGGAATAGAGCACCCGGCAGGCGAATGTCCTGATGTGCCGAGTGCCACGCAGTGGACTTCAGCCATCGACCTGTCCAACCGTCGGGTGTACTACAAAACAGCATTCAACAGCACCCTACGCTGCATAAAATTAGATGAGATTGACTTTGCCAATGTGCATTATCAATCTCACCCTTTAGATGTTTCACCGACACAACCGGTGGAACATATTCACATTAACAACCGATAAGTATCGCTCAGCTCAATTCGCACCAAAGGATTTCACGAAGAAAAGTATTTGGTAATCAATTGAATTGTTCCAATAGTCCCAATTATGACTGCCGGGGCGCACTATGTAGTCGTGCTCCACTCCTGCCTTGAGCAACGCCTCATGCAGATTATTATTGACCTCGAAGAAGAAATCTTTCGTGCCACAATCGAAAATAATGCGCTGCCGGGCTTCTTTATTGATTTTCGGCACTAAACTAAGCACGGTGTGCGAATCCCACACATCTTTGTGCGTGGCATAGTCGCCCAGGTCGTCCTTGATTTTCCATTTTTGAGGGAACGGACGGAAATCCACGCCTCCGCTCGTGCTGCCACATGAGCCGAACACATCAGGGTGACGCAAACCAAGCCACATTGCTCCATGCCCGCCCATGCTCAATCCGGTGATTGCCCGCATTTTGGCTTCGGGATAGGTGCGATAGTTATTATCGATGTAGTCAACGAGTTCATTTGCCACATACGTTTCATATTGCACATCGGGATTCACCGGCGAGTCGAAATACCAACTCGTGGCGCCATCGGGGCACACAAATATTATGCCGTAATCCGATGCTATATCATCAAGCTCGGGCTTGATTTTCAGCCATGAGCTATAATCATCGCTGTAGCCATGCAGAAGATACACCACCGGATACTGCTCGTTCTGCAAATCGGCATCGAAGTATTGCGCCGGAAGCACCACCACATTTTTAATCATTTTGCTCATCTTGGCACTTTTCACCTCAATGGTGTCTACCTGCTTTACGTCGGCTATATTGCCGTTGACTCCGCTCTGCACCTTCACCGAGCATGCCACAAGTAGCACAACCACCCACATAGGTGCAAGTCGCATAGCTAATTTCTTAATTTTATTCATAATCTTCTTTTTTTCTACTATTCTCGCTATATTTTTATTCTTATTTTTTGCTTACAAATGTAGACAAATCCTCCACTCCGCGCAGATTTATTTTTCGCGCCGAAAATATCGGGCTATATAAGGATACTCCGCCAGCAACCTCGACAATGCCGCCTCCGTATCGGCTCGAAATTGCGCCACAACCTCAGGATTCGCACTCATGGGGCGATGTCGCAACCTCTTGGTCATGCGCTCGCACCGCTCTATCACCCTTTGCGACTGCTCATCGAAATAAGCCTCGCGAAGCACCTCCCAGATGTATTCCACCGCCACTTCTCCGGGGTGGACCATATCGGCGGCATAAAAGCGATAATCGCGCAAATCATCGTTCACTATCTCAAACGACGGGAAATACCGACAATCGCTTCCCGATTGTGCCACCACATCGCCCACCGCCACGCGCAGTGTGCTCTTGCTGAGACTGTTCTGCTCAAGTCCATCGGCTATGTGACGTATCGGACTCACCGTAAACACCACTTTCAGCTCACTATTGAACGTCTTGAGCTGTGAAATTATGCCTTTTAATGCATCTTCCACCTCACTCACTCCGAGCATTCTGCGCCGAAACTGCGCCGCCGGCAATTTATGGCAATTTGCCACCACCGCCCCGCCTCGACTGTAGATTATGGCTGTGCCGAGGGTTACGAACAGCCATTTGCAATGCTTGAGATGCTCATGGGCTGCCTCTATGGCAGCATTCATTCCGCCAAGCGTTATCGCCGCATCGGCTTGCGAAAATCGCGAATGGAAATCGAAACTGTTCCACACACCATTAGCCTCAAACAACTCTTCGGCTTGCACCTTGTTGCACTCTACTATACGACTCACCGCCGAGGCAATGCTTAGAGGATTATATACGGTGCCGAGGGGATTCACCATAACATTCATCATTGCATCGGCAAACCTCGCACCTACGTTGTCGGAAAAGCATGAGCCAATCAGCATCAGCTCATCACTGTGCTTGATTGGCTCTTCTATCTTATTGACTTTTATTGACGTTCGGAATTCCATTTTTCGCTTCCTCCAAAAACTCGTAGCTTACGCTCCTTGAAGCATAGACTCAATTAATTGGCTTTGTCGATGGTAGTAGTCTTGCCGGCACCGGTTTTCACTTTCATCGTCGAAGTGGTAAAGCGACTTATCGACACCCAATCCGTACCCTTAGCATAGTGTAGCAGAATAGGTTCACCGCTATCGCTAAACTTATATGACGCCGCCACACAATCGGTGCCATCTTCAATGAGGAATGCCACAGCTTCGTAGGGCGATGCGCTCGCCACATCAGCATCAATGATTTTAGCCGTCAATGAAATATCGGCACCAATGCCGCTGAGCAAATTTACAAGAGCTTGGCGCTTCATAACCTGATATTTCATTTTGTTGAGCTTCTTCACAATTTCCTCACCACTGTTTGTAAAGATTTGCTCTATGCGCCCATGCATCACCTCATTCACCACATAACTTTCGTGGATATAGCCTTTGGTATCGTCTTCAGTCTTCACATGAATCCAGCCGGTATCGCCTTCGCGCTCAAGCAGATAGAGCTTTGCCCCTGAGGCAAGGCGCATCTTCACCACGCTATTGAGTGCGGGCTTTGAGTACATCTTCACGCCTTCTGCCACGGCATATTCGGCAACAAGGTCGCTATCGCCGCTGCAATTTGTGTTGGATACGGCATATAGTCCGCCAAGCACCACTGCCGCTATCAAGAGCCAGCGCAGAATTTTAGCTCCTATACCCGAGCCACCGGTTCCTCCTCCGCTGTCGTTGCTACTGCGGTCATTGTTAGTATCGCGCGGCGGAACGTAACTGCCGTTCTTCGACGCTATATTCACATTGAAGCTCTTCACCAACGTGCCATCGACTGAGAATGACACCGTCCAACGCCCGGGGGTGAAGAAAGACCCTTGCTTGTTGCCATAGCCCACAAGCGCAACCTCTCTCAAATCTTCCGACAGCATCACCTCATCATCGATAGTGCTTACACTACCCGATGGCGACTTGAAAGAGATATTAAATTTCGTAATACCTACACGAGTGGTGCGTATTTTCAGTTTTGGCTTCAGATATTGCGTATCGTTGTAGAGCGTACCGCCATAATCCACAATAATAGTGCCATCGTAGGTAACATTGGCAAAAGTGGCCGAATCGATATAGACCGGGTCTTTGGCGTGCTGCGAAACAACAAGGTTCACCTGTGCGCTGTAGACTTCCTCATTGCCTACGCAAAAAGAGAATCGCCAATTGCCTGCCCTATTATAGAAAGTGCCGGTGTCGTTGCCATATCCTATAAGCTCATAGTTTCCGGTTCCTTTGAGTTGCACATCTACATCGCTATCGCCACGGTGCTTGCCAGTGGAATCGTAGATGCGGATAATAAGTTTGAGCGGACCTGAATATTTTGTAGTGATTTTCACACGAGCTCCTATATATTTCGAGCCTACAAAAAGCGTCTTTCCGTAGTCGTTGATAATACGTTCATTATCATCGGTATTACGGAATTCCACGCTCGAAATGCTTATATCGCGAGCGGTGATAATCGGTTTCTGCTCTATGCGGGGCGGTTTCTGCTCTACGCGGGGCGGTTTCTGCTCTATGCGGGGCGGTTTCTGCTCTACGCGGGGTGGTTTCTGCTCTACGCGGGGCGGATTAACCGGCGACGACGGGCGATTTTGCTTTATCTCCTTCTTCAAAGCCTCTTTAAATTCATTATAAGTCTTTCACGCCATTGGCAGTGAAATTCTTGTTCCACAAGTTGCTCAGCTCCTCCACGGCAGTCCACTCCTGAGCCGATAATTGCTCCTTTATTTCTGCGCTTTTCAGATATTGGCAAGCGTCAATCCACTTGCTCACTCTCTGCTTTAGTAATATAGGATTCATGAAAAAATTATGATATTTCTATCGGATTTTTAATTACATAAACAAGTATGAAGTATAGAGTAAACTTAGTATCTACAATACTAAACAGCCCCTATTACTCTACACTTCATACTTCAATCTTGCTATCTACAAGTGCCCTAATCTATCTTTTAGCACTCACTCAAAGCATTATTCAATATTCGCCTTGTTGATAAATCGCTGAGCTTCAAGAATCTCCTCATCGCTCTTTATACCGGTCACCTTGAGCTGGAAGTCAATTTCATCGGCTTCTACCTGAGCATGCACCGAGAGCATACCTTCATTGTCGATATTGAAAGTAACTTGAATGGGAGTTTCCTTAGGCCAATTCTTATTGAGGCGAAGCACTGAAGGCTCGGTAGTCACCAATCGGCAGAATTTATCCTCTACCTCAGCATCTTTCTCCTTATCGGTGAAGTCGCTCTCCCAAATAGGCAGGCGCACACCGGTCTGGTTGTCGACGGTAGTATAGAAAGTGTCGGTGAAAGAAATAGGCAATCCTGTGTTAGCGAAAATCATATTGCCCACACGATTATTGATAAGACCGAGTCCGTAAGTCTTCGATGTTACGTTCATCACATTTGTGCGCTCGCAATTAAGCTTTGTAGGTGGCTGGTCGAGGTCACCGTTCTCATAGTCTTCCACAGCCTTGCGATAAGCCTCGTTCATAGCGTAGATTGCAGCACCCTTGGCCACGCACTCATCGGGGTCGGTCAACTTGGCATCGACACCGAATTCGGCATCTACGCGCTCCTTGATTTGCGGCATGCGGCTACTTCCACCCACGAGCACATATTCATCAATCTTGTCAAAGCCTTTTTCACGGGCAATATCGAGAATCTTGCGCGTAGCGTCGATTGTTTCATTGAGCTTGTCGGCAGTGAGGGCGTCAAAGAGTTCGCGAGTTATCTCAAAGCGAGCCGATTGTCCCTCCCAGTTGATATTCACATTCACCTTAGTCTTGGCGGTGAGCAGTTTTTTCTTTGTTTCGGCAAGGTTCAAAAGTTGATATTTCAGCATCTTATTGTCGCTGAGAGAATAGCTTGTGCCATTCTGCTCATTGAATGCTCCAAGCATATATTCGGCAAGTGCCGTATCCCAGTCAACGCCGCCGAGATGATGGTCGCCGCCGGTAGCAATCACCTTGATTGCTCCGCCATTGACGAGAATCAGCGTAATATCGAAAGTACCGCCACCGAGGTCGTAGACGAGAATCGACTTGCGTTCCGAAGTCTTTGTGCCATAAGCAATAGCGGCAGCCGTAGGCTCATTGATAATGGCAAGCACATTCAGTCCTGCTATAATACCTGCTTGCTTGGTCTGCATACGCTCCTTGTTGCCGAAGTAAGCCGGGCAGGTAATCACCACATCTTTTATCGGCTCGGGGTATCCGTTGGCATCATTAGCGTCCTTCACAAGTTTCTTAAGGATATATGCCGAGATTTCCGAGGGGTCGAGGTGGAACGGTGTGGTATTGGTGGCTTTGTCGAATGCGGCATCATTACCCATTTCGCGCTTGATGAACGAAACCGTCTTGTCCGGCTCGGTTTCGAGCATTCCCTTTGCTTCCTTTCCCACTATTACATTGGTGTCGTCTTCAAAATACACCACCGATGGCGTGGTAGCATCGCCCTCGAAGTTTCTCAACACCACTGCTTGGTCGAATTGGTCGACTTGTGCTATACAGCTATAAGTGGTGCCAAGGTCAATACCGTAAACGGCTCTACTTTTATCCTGATTTTCCATAATCTTGATATTATGATATTAATATTATTTTTTCAATTTATATGTATCGACAATGGCAGGGCGGAAAATCACTTCACGCTCCACGCCTTTCACTGCGTCGAAAGCAGTGTACTTGAATCCGCATTGCAGCACTTTTGCCACTGTGCCATGCTTTTCGGGGTCGTCAGTATCGACCACGTTCATCGTCTTGTGCAGCTTGCGGTCGAATGGCTCGCCCTCCGCAGCCTCATAGCTGTCGAGATTATACTCATCGCACAGCATATCGATAATCGACAGAATGTAATTATTGAGCTGCTTCATCAGTCGCTCATAACTTCCGTCCTCGTCTTTACGCTCTTTGTAGTAATTATATGTGCTCACTATGCTGTCGTAGAGCGATATAATCGATACTTTATATGGGCGTGTGAGCTTGGAGTACACATCATTGCGAAGCCCGTCGAGCTCTTTGTGCATAGCATTGAACAGCTCATCTTTGCGCACCAAGTCGGCATACGATTCCTTTATCTGCGTCATTTCACTCTTTATGGCTTCAAACTGAGGGCTATAATCGGGTGTCGAAACCACCTGTTGCGGCACAGCCTCAGGCTTAACTATGGGCACCGGCTCCTCTTTGGGCGCGTCTTCTCCCCTCAAAGCTCTTATCTCGGCATCGCGCTCACCTACTGTAGCTGTCAATGAGCTGATTTGAGCATCTTTCTCGGCAAGGAGGGCATTAATGCTATTCATTCTTTGTGTCAACTCGGCAATTTTTGCCTCGCTCTCCTCATTCACACGCTGCATAGCGGCTTTGCAACTTTCAAGTTCGGCGCACAGATTGGACAAATGCTCGGCTGTGGCTTTCATTTCCTGCTCTTTCTTCTCCAAAGATGCTTCAGCCTCGGCAGTCTTTCGGCGCTGCAATTCCACTGAATCCTGCAAGGCCTTAATCTGATTAGAGAGGTTAATCTCATTGTCAGTTTTTCCAAATATACCCATATCTCAATTTTTAAGTGGTTTCAGAGTGCTGTTAATGATACAAAAATTATTTTTGCTAAATTAATATTCTTTTATCAATCGCTACTATTCAACTTATTATTTAACTTTTATTTAACTTTTATTTAACTATTATCCCCTTCCCACACCCGACGCCTGAACATCGCCCCGACACCTACCTCACGGATTACCTTGACCCCTTACCGACAAAATCCACACATGGTTGGCAGTGTAGTCTTGCAACGTTGCCAACCATGTATATCACAAAGAAACATTTTTACTTGTCAATAGTGCCGTGCACTCACCCTATTATTCTATGTTTATGCAAATAGCATTATCGAAATCATAGCGATGAGAATAATCACGCAATTCAATGTGGAGATGTCGTTCTTGTTCATAGTGGTATTATTTTTTAATTTACACCACAAAGTTACACCTTGCCCGGGCACACAAATTTCACACAAGAACGAAAATACATTAACAGCTGAGTATTTATCTCTGCCTATCTCCAGATGCTCTCATCAACAACCAAATTATTTCATTTAAATAAATGACATTGGCATCTGCAAAACCAAGCAAAATATCAAGAAGAAAATAATATTTGCCAATACTAATGCTATGCCGCCGAAAAAGCCCCATTTCACCCACTTTCCTGCCGATTTCGATGCCCTAATAGCACCTTCAATGTTCCCGGCATTATAAGCCGAAGTCACTCCGCTAGCCTTAACAATGGCAACCACACCACACGGCATACAACAGAATAGCGTGACAAGTATTGCCTCAGCCAAATACGTCTTGGGACAAATCTGAGGTTGCTGATATGGCGGCTGGCTTGGCGGCTGGTTTAGTGGTTGCTGTGTGAAAAGATATGAAAGTTCAGCAACTTGCCCCGCCGGAACCCATTGCGTCATTCCTTCGCGCCACACAAGTGTGCTACTCGTTATGCCATATTTCGGCAATTCACATTCATCAACCGGACCCGTCTGCTGCCCGTTCACTGCAATGTAATATTTCATAAAAGTAATTTTTATTATTTCTACACAAATCTACTAATTATTTTTCAAATTATTAGTAGAAACATAACAAAAACGAGCAAAAATCTAATAATTGAACATTCCGAATTCATTATTCTTTCATTATTCACTCTCCCATCGCAATTCTCACATTAAAACACCATGCCCTCACTTTTGTTTCATAACATCAATGATAGATTAACCCAACAAGACTTTTCGGCAAGCTCTATCTACCACACAAAGACCTCAAAAATTGACTTTCCAAAATATTTTTGTATTTTTTTGCCCTAAAATTTGCACAATTCATAAAAAGCACGTAACTTTGCACTCGCAAATCGGGAGACCGAGATGCATAGACCTTTAAACGGTGCGGTAGTTCAGCTGGTTAGAATACATGCCTGTCACGCATGGGGTCGCGAGTTCGAGTCTCGTCCGCACCGCAGTGGAGAGAGGAAATGGGCAATAAAGCTTTCGAGCTTGTTGCTCATTTTTTTATAATGCCATTCAAATCTTCCAAGAATTACCGACAATTTTCG
>CAMEKH010000044.1 GCA_945921235.1 uncultured Prevotellaceae bacterium
CTCAAAATCATCAAGTCCGGCAATTTCATTTCTGAGAAATGAAGATTCGCCGTCAGTAAACAGAGCTGCAATATTGCTTTCCTCTTTTACGTTAACGATACTTTCAATGGCGAGATGCAATAGGTCGGTATAAGCCGACATATCGCGTCTATTGTCTGTTTCTTTATTCAACTGTCGGCAAAGTTCAGCAAGCGGTTTGGTCTTGCCTTTGCAAGCCAATCGGAGTGTGTCGAGCAGACGTTTCGGAGCGAGGTGGTCAACGATAACTTCACCATCAGTAGATATGTAAACCATATAGAATGGGTGAAGTTGATTGGTCTTGCCGATATTCACCTCTTGGCGGCGGTTTTTGAGAATAAAGATAACGCCCGAAGGAAGTTCCTCGTTAGCAGGAACAACAGCACTCATGCCATTAGGTGCGTGTTCGATTTCGGGATTATCTTTTATGTATGCCAAAAGGTCGAGGCGGAACTCATTCAAGCCCAAATCCATAATGTTGATGCCTGTGTCCATATCCTCAATGTCAACAACTTCAGTTTGTAACTTTTTAAGTTGTTGCCTACGATATTCGAGGTCACCTTTTTCTTCAGGCGAGAGCAGATTGCCGTCGCCTGTCGAAGTGAGCACCGTTGCTTTCATACGACTTTCAACGCGCCCTTTGAGCTTGATGTATTCGTCAAGGTCAACATTGGGCCAATAGTTGACAAGGTGGATTTGGGAGTTCTGCGAGCCGATACGGTCGATACGTCCAAAACGCTGAATGATGCGCACCGGATTCCAGTGGATATCGTAATTGACGAGGTAGTCGCAATCTTGAAGGTTCTGTCCTTCCGAAATACAATCGGTTGCTATAAGCACATCAATAGTATCAGTACAGCCCGGATAAAGCACTTCGCGGTCTTTTGATTTCGGAGAAAAGAACGTGAGCACATTGTTGAAATTTACATCACGGCGGGCAAGCGTCCATTTCCCATCAGTATTGCCAGTAATGAGAGCCACGTTAAGCCCGAAATCATTTTTGATACGAGCAGCGAGTTCTTTGTAAAGATACTCTGCCGTGTCAGCAAAAGCCGTAAAAATCAAGGCTTTCTTATTTTCGGGATTAATTGGATTGGCGAACTTATTAGCGAGGTCGGCAAAGAGTTGCTGAAGTTTGCTGTCGTGAGCCGGAGTTATTGGCTCGAGCATAGCGAGAAGCAAAGAAAGTTTCTCGTGGTCTTTTTTAAGACAGCTACGCCACGAGATATAATCCATATCGGCAATGTCGATACGCGACTTCCGCCCAACGAATGGGTCGTTTTCCGAATCCTCGTTGTCGAAATCGTCACTAAATTCCGTCACGTCTATTAGCCCTGAACCGGAATTTCGCTCGAAATTGTCGATGGCTTTAATTGATTTGGCGATAAAATCATTAATTCGTTCAAGTGTCAATCTGAAAGAATTAACCGAGCTTTCAAGTCGTTTGAGCATATTTATCGCCATCAATTTGCGCAAACCTTTCTCTCGTCCGTCAACGGAGATTTTGCCGTTGCCCTCAAATTTAAGCGCGTATTTATCTTTAGCACTCGGCTGAATGAACAGCGATGGCGTATAAATAGCGAGGTTCAATTCGTCGAGCATTTGAGCAATTTCTTTGAAAGTTACCGTCTTGTTATCCGCAAGGTCGGTAAGCGGAGGACGGCGAGAAATAGGCGGTAGCCTATCCGGGAATGTTCCAATGTCGGTCGTATCATAATACTTTACGATATGCTTTCTGCTTCGGGCAATTGTAACTGCATCAAGGACTTTGAAGAAGTCGAAACTAAGGTCAGCAAGAAGTCGCTCGGTAGTGCGTTCTTGTGGGTCGAGTTTCGCCCATTTGTTATATACAGCTTGTGCCATACGGAAAATATCTTCGATGGTATTATCCGTGTCGAGCAAGCCATTGATATTGGCGCTGTCTCCCTCATAAGCCAACGAGAGTTGGTTTTTGAGGTCGTTGAAACGGTTGTTTACAGGAGTAGCTGAAAGCATCAGCACCTTGGTTTTTACACCTGGCTTAATCACTTTGTTCATCAGGCGGAGGAAGCGGTCTTCGCGTTCTTCGCCTGTGTCATCATTAGTGGAAATTTTTCCACCATTGCGGAAATTATGACTTTCGTCTATAACGACGAGGTCGTAGTTTCCCCAATTTATATAATCAAGGTCAAGACCTGAAGCACTTTTTCCGTGGTCACGGGATAGGTCGGAGTGGAAAAGAATATCGTAGCGCAGACGGTCGGAAGCAATAGGATTGTTCAGATAGTTTGCGCGAAAAGTTACCCAGTTATCATACAATTTCTTCGGGCATAGTACGAGAACCGACTTGTTGCGGTTTTCGTAATACTTAATGACCGAAAGCGCGGTGAAGGTCTTGCCGAGACCTACGGAGTCGGCAAGTATGCAGCCATTATATTTTTCAAGTTTGTTGATTATGGCAAGTGCTGCATCGCGTTGGAAATTATAGAGCTTTCCCCATATCTGTGAGTTACGGAAGCCGGTTGCCTCGTTTGGCAACACGTCCTCTGATATATCTTCGAGAAATTCGTTGAAGATATTATATAGCGTAACGAAATAGATAAAGTCGGGAGAGTTCTCTCGATATACACTTTCGATGTTGTCGATAACCGCATCTGTAACATCTTTGAAAGAGTCGGAGTTACGCCACAATTCATCAAAACTACGCAAATAACTATCCGTTTCGGTAGTGAAAGGAATTCCGACTTTTACTTGATTAAGCGTGTTGCCTCGCTCACATCCGAGTTCAGTAGTTGTAAACTCGTTGAACTGTGGTATGCTTAGTGATACCGACCCATTTACAACAGTCAAGTGAGGATTAACAATACTATCAGTAATATTGGAACGAAATCGGACTTTACTTCGAATCCATTCTGCACACTCGCGAGCAATAGCCTTTTGAGAAAGGCGATTGCGAAGCCTAATCTCAAAGTCAGAACCATAAAGTGTCCTTTCTCTGTTGAGTTTTGGGATATAAAACTCGCGTTTTTGTTTTGATGTACGCTCGGTATTGAAAGTAGGAGAAGTGAAAATAAAACGGATTTCATCAATATCTGACAATTCCTCTTTCAACGCCTCAAAAGCATAGATAGAAAATGTGGCAGCAGCAATAGAAAGCTTAGTTCCATTGTGAAGCTGTCGTCGAAGTTCATCTACAACTTTAGTATTTATGTTGTCAAATATTATGGGTTGCTCCATAGTAAAAACAAAGAATACCCAAATAGCATCTGTAGGCTGACCAAAGCCTTTAACATCTACTTAGGTATTCCAAAAATATCTTTCGGATCTCGCCGTATGTCATTGATTTTATTTTGAGGCCATTTACAGATGAAATCCATGTTAGATTGCAAAGTTACGAATTTTTTCTTATATAATGTATAAGAGCATCATATGTTTTTAAGCTGTTTTTAAGCATATTCGGGTGTTTGACAGTTTAAGGTGAAAATTTTTTGAAAATAGTTGACTCACAATCTTGTAGAGTCAAAATTTTTTATTGTCTTGGTTGCTATATTTCACTATATTGCATGAACTATAAGCTTACTATCACTCGTTCGAAGAATGCCAAGTGTTTATAATTCAGACCACCTACCGCAAGAAAGGTGGAAAGTTGTCGTCAAAGACCGTAAAGAAACTCGGAAACGAGAAGTTTATTATGGAGAATTATGGTGTGGCGGATGCCGAGGCGTGGGCAAGGGAGGAATTGGAGCGCATGCGTCAGGCTGCTCGGGAGGAAAAGCAGGGAGTGGTTCTGGAGTTTCATTCTGAACGGCTTATTAACGGAGCTGAGCGTATCTTCAATGGTGGCGATGTCTTTATAGAGAGGGTTGCCGTATAGCTACATCGCTATCACGGTAACGCTCTGTGTATCAAAATGTAACCCCACAAACTGTCAAACTCGGGAAGATTCGTTAATTTTTTCGCTGCTACAACGGAATAAGATAAAAATACGATAACAAACAATATGCGGATACACTTTTCGGCCGTCAGTGGTTAATCCAATTGAGGAACATGGTTATTATGCCGGTGTTGATAATATCGACAAACATTGCTCCTACTATCGGCACAATAAGGAATGGCTTTACCGAATAGCGATATTTATAGCACACTGCACTCATATTTGCCATGGCATTGGGCGTAGCACCAAGCCCGAATCCGCAAATTCCCGCCACAAGAACCGCTGCATCATAGTCTTTGCCAAGCATTTTGAAGGCAATAAAATAGCAAAACAGGGCTATCATAGCTACTTGCGATATCAAAATGGTAATCAGTGGCAGAGCTAATGCCGCCAATTCCCATAATTTTAGCGAAATCATTGCCATGCCGAGAAACATACTCAAGCAAATATTCCCCACACTCACCACTTTGTCGAGGTCGAACTTTTTGCGATAGGAGGTAGCTTCAATCACATTCCTTATTATGGCAGCACTAATCAGTGCACCGAAATAAGTGGGGAAATTCAATCCCGTCGACGAAAGAGCCATGCTTGCCAGCGTACCTATAGCCATCACCACAATAATCCAATAGCTTGCCTTGGCATAGTGCTGATATTCTATTTCGTTGGTGCTCAAGCGGCTCATTCTACCCTTAGGAGATGCTTCCTCACTTTCCATTCCCGCCATAGCAGGGTCGATGGTTTCGGGCTGTTCCACCGGCTCGGATAGATTCCACCGTGTAATCAACTTTTCAGCTATAGGACCACCTATTGTGCTTCCGGCAATCAGCCCGAAAGTAGCGGCAGCCATAGAAATAGTGGCGGCACCGCTGAGTCCCATTTGCTCCATTACGCTTGCAAATCCGCCGGCAGTGCCATGACCCCCCGCCATTGATATGCTACCTGCCGCCATTCCGACGAGCGGACTCACACCCATTACTTTAGAGATGAGAACGGGCAAAAAGTTCTGCAAGCTGATAATTACCACCAATAAAAGGAGCATCACCACTAATGCTTTGCCTCCTTTCTTCACCACTTTTAAGTCGCTTTGAAATCCCACAGAAGTGAAGAATGCAAGCATGAAAATATCCTTAAGAGTGCCATCGAAAGTGAAAGTTATGTCGAAGAAATAATAGCAAGCCAGCGTGAGGAGTGAGAATATCAGCCCTCCGCTCACAGGTGAAGGCACACAGAATCGTTGCAGGAAGCCTACTCGGCGAGTAAGCCACATGCCGACGAGCAGAGCCAATGCTCCGATACCTGCCGTCTGAATCATATTCAATTCCACCGTCATATATAGTAATAACGCAAATGTAGGACAATACTTTCGGCAAAAATAGTGAAAATTACCGACAATTTTAGTAATTTTGTGCCATAAATCATTAAATAATTCAATTGGTTTTGAGCAGGAAAAGAAAAGCGTTGCCCGTGCTTGAGGGCGTGGAAATAACAGGTGTGGCAGCCGAGGGCAAGAGCCTTGCGCGAGTAGAAGATATGGTGGTGTTCATTCCCTATGGTGCACCCGGCGACGTTGTCGATGTGAAATTAGACAAGAAAAAGAAAAGTTATGCCGAAGGTCACATTGAGCGAATGATTCAGCCGAGTACTATGCGTTGCGAACCATTCTGCGAGCATTTCGGAGTGTGTGGCGGATGCAAATGGCAGCATTTGCCTTACGAATATCAATTGGAATGTAAGCGTCAGCAAGTGGTCGATGCATTAGAGCGCATTGCCAAGGTGGAGTTGCCTCAGGTGAATGATATTCTCGGTTCGGCACACACCGTGCACTATCGCAACAAGTTGGAATATACGTTCTCCAATAAGATGTGGCTCACTTTCGAGCAAATGCAGAGTGGAGATGAATTTACTGACCGCAATGCTTTGGGCTTTCACATTCCGGGGGCATTCGACAAAGTACTCGACATAAAGCGATGCCTGCTTCAAGATGAAATTTCTAATGAATTGCGTCTGTTTATTCGAGAATATACGCTGAGCAAAGGTTACAGCTTCTATGACCTCAAGGCTCAGCAAGGACTGATGCGAACGCTTATGGTTCGCACTGCAAGTACGGGCGAACTGATGCTTATAGTGGTGTTTGGTGAGGATAATGCCGAGGCAATAGAAGATGTGATGAGTGCCATTGCCGAGCGATTTCCGCAGATAACGTCGCTACTTTATGTGGTGAACCTAAAGGTGAATGACACTATAGGAGACCAAGTGGTGAATCTCTATCGCGGGCGCGACTATATAGAGGAAGAAATGGAAGGATTGCGCTTCCGTATCGGTCCGAAATCATTCTATCAAACAAATTCATTGCAAGCCTACAATCTCTACAAGGTGGCACGTTCATTTGCCCGCTTGAGTGGAGATGAGTGTGTCTACGACCTGTATACCGGCACCGGCACAATAGCCAATTTCGTTGCCCGGCAGGCACGGAAGGTAGTGGGCATAGAATATGTGCCTGAGGCGATAGCTGACGCGAAGCTGAATTCGCAAGTTAATGGAATTGAGAATACAACATTTTTTGCCGGCGATATGAAAGATGTGCTCACTACCGAGTTTATAGCCGAGCATGGACGCCCTGATGTGATGATTGTGGACCCTCCACGTGCAGGAATGCATGGCGATGTGGTGAATGTGATTCTTGAAGCTGAGCCGCAAAGAATAGTGTATGTGAGTTGCAATCCTGCCACGCAGGCGCGCGATATAGCGTTACTTGATGCAAAATATCGCGTCACAGCGGTGCAACCGGTGGATATGTTCCCGCACACTCACCATGTGGAAAATGTGGTAGCGCTTGAGAAACGTTGACAGGCAGGTGCTGATTCAAGAATTGAGATTGAGGTCGGCAAGTGTGGCTGAAGCAAGATTGGAATTATAGAAACGGGCATCATCGGTTACGTTTTGTCCTATGAATTGAGGAATTTTGTAGGAGTAATCGGGTGCCGGAATTTCTATTTCGGCAAGAATAAGTCCTTGCAATTGACCGTGAAACTCGTCGACTTCCCAAATATTGCCTTCGAATGGCACGATGTAGCGCGTCTTGTCGATAGCGGGGAGCTTGCATAGTGAGGAAAGCATCTCCTCGGCATCAGCTATTGGTATGGGATATTCGAATTCGCTGCGCATGCAGCCTGAAGTGCGCCCTTTCACTGTGAGTCGTGCTTCATTATCGATGATTCTCACGCGCACAGTGCCATTGATTTCGTGCGAAATATATCCTTGCTTTATGGAGTGGGCTGCCGTAGCCATAGCTTTAAAGCTATCGTCGGCAACTATGAATTTATGCTCTATTTCCTTTGCCATAATTATTTTTCGTTTTTTGCAAAATTACTCCATTTGAGCCAACTTTCTTCACATTTATAGCTGAAAAATAAGTTTAGTAAGGGGAAAATAGTAAATATTCACAAGGGTTAATCGCCGTTAATGACTAATAATTAAGAAGAATGGGCTAATATAGATTCATGAAAAATTATTATTTTTGCAAGCAACTCTATTGATATGTTTTTTAGATACATTTCTTGAATGATAAAAAGAATACTATCGTATTTTGTGTGTATCGTATGTATTGCAATGATGGCTGTGACAGCCGGTGCGCAACATGCAATTCCCAAGACGGTTATAGAAGGCATTGTGCGCGATTCGATAACGCAAGAGTCGTTGCCATTTGTGGCTATTTTCCTCAAAGGCTCCGACCGTGGCATTATGACCGATGAGAATGGAAAGTTCACTATTACAACAGGGGTGAATTTCATAAATCTTGAAGTGTCGACAATGGGCTATCAGACGAAGAACGTCTATGTGAACAAAGGCGAGAGTAACCGAGTGGTTATAGAGATGGTGCCTACGGGAGTGGCTCTCAAGGAGCTTGTTGTGAAGCCTAAGAAGGAAAAATATTCCAAGAAGAATAATCCTGCCGTGGAATTTGTGAAGCGGCTGATGGCTAAGAAGCAGGATTTCGAGCCTAAGAATCACGACTATTACAATTACAATAAATATGAGAAGATAACAATGGGACTTAACGACTTCTCGGAGAAACAGAAGAAAAATTGGTTCCTGGGAAAGTTTAAGTTCATTTTCGATTATCTCGACACCTCTGAAGTTTCAGGAAAGCCAATACTCACTGTTTCGGTTAAGGAGAAGGTGAGCGACTATCACTACCGCCGCTCGCCTGAGAGTGAAAAGGAGATAGTGCGAGGCACCAAGCGTGCAGGCATTGATGAAGCGTTCGACCAAGAGAGTGTGCAGCGTTTCCTTGAAGATGTATTCAGAGAGGTGAACATATTCAGCAACGATATTCCGATGATGCAAAACCGCTTTGTCAGCCCATTGTCGAGAATCGGTGTGGACTATTACAAATATTATCTCAGCGACACCATCGATGTGGAGGGCGTGAAGTGCATAGAGCTTAGCTTCTCGCCATTTACCCCCGAGTCGTTCGGTTTTCTCGGGCGTATATATGTTCCGCTCAATGATTCCACGTTGTTCATAAAGCGAGTGAAATTGAATGTTCCCAAGTCAATTAATCTTAATTATGTGGAGAGCATCACCATAATTCAGGATTTTCAAAGGGCAGCCGATGGAACGCGGCTGAAAGTGAAGGACGATATGACGGTGGAATTCAAGATAATGAAAGGCACTCAAGGTCTTTATGCACGGCGCATGACATCGTATGCAAATCATAACTTCGACGCACCTGAGGATATAGATATGTTTGATAAAGAGGGTAAACAGATTGTAGCCGCCGATGCCGAATTTATGCCCGATGAGTTCTGGAAGGAGAACCGACAGGTGCCGATAAAGAAGAATGAGAATGCCATAAAGAGTATGTTGGTGCGTCTGCGCGAAGTGCCGCTTTTCTATTGGACCGAAAAGGTGATAGTGACTCTTGTATCGGGATATATACCTACGTCGAAAGATAGTAAATTCGATTTTGGACCGATGAATACCACCATAAGCGGCAATCCGGTGGAGGGTATGCGATTACGTGTGGGAGGAATGACAACCGCCAACCTCAGTAAGCATTGGTTTGCCCGTGGATATGTGGCTTATGGTATGACAGATAAAAAATGGAAATATAATGGCGAATTGGAGTATTCCTTCAACGAGAAGAAATATCACTCGCGCGAATTTCCCATTCATTCAGTGAAGCTGACGCATAAATATGATGTCGACCAGCTCGGACAGCACTATTTCTTCACCAACATGGATAATGTGTTCTTGGCGTTGAAGCGCAAAGAGGACAATAAGATGACTTATTTGCGCAAGACGAATCTTGAATACACACTTGAAACGCAGGGAGGATTCTCCGTGGTGCTCGGTTTAGAGCATGATATTCAGGAGGCTACAAAATGGTTGCCATTTATCGATGGCTATGGCAATGTTTATAGGAACTATAAAGAGGCGGCATTCAATGTCACATTACGCTATGCTCCGGGAGAGAAGTTTTATCAAACAAAGAGTTATCGCATTCCTATCAATCTTGATGCTCCGGTATTCACGCTCACTCACACCTATGCGCCAAAGGGCTTTATGGGAAGTCTATATACCATTAATAAGACTGAGCTGAGTATTCAAAAACGATTCTGGTTCTCGGCATTCGGTTATACCGACATTATTTTGAAAGCAGGAAAGGTGTGGAGTGAGGTGTCATATCCTAATCTGCTTTTGCCTAATGCCAACTTATCTTATACCATTCAGCCCGAATCTTATCCACTGATGAATGCCATGGAATTTGCCAACGACCAGTATCTATCGTGGGATTTCACATATTGGGCGAATGGCGCAATATTGAACCGCATTCCGCTAATAAAATATCTGAAATTGCGCGAGGCATTTTCGTTTAGAGGCCTTTATGGAAAGTTGAGTGATACCAATAATCCCGAATACAATAATAATCTGTTCCGATTCCCGCTTGATGCTCACTGCAAGCCAATGGGCAAGGAGCCATATATGGAAATAGGAGTGGGATTGGATAATATCCTCACCATTCTACGCCTTGACTATGTGTGGCGTCTTACTTACCGAGACACGCCGGGTGTGGATAAAAGCGGATTGCGCATACAATTGCACTTTACTTTCTAATAAAGGTCGGCATCCGCCCCTTGGTGCTTGGCGTTTCAATCGATGTATCTTTTGGCGAGCTGAGCGAACTCATCGATGCGACGGTCGCGCAGGAAAGGCCACCAGCGACGCACCTGCTCGGAGCGAGTGAGGCTCACTTCCACCACTTGTTCTACCTCGCTATCGGTGGGAGCCTGATATAAGAACTCGCCTTGAGGCCCTGCCACAAAACTGCTACCCCAGAAGGTAATACCATTCGTGACACCGGAGATGTCGGGTTCGTGCCCTGTTCGGTTCACGGAAATAACAGGCAATCCGTTTGCAACGGCGTGGGCGCGCTGAGAGATAATCCAAGCATCGTATTGTCGACACTTTTCATCATCGGAATCGGAGCTTTCCCAGCCAATAGCAGTGGGATAAATGAGCATATCGGCACCTTTTAGCGCCATAATACGAGCAGCTTCGGGGTACCACTGGTCCCAGCACACGAGTACGCCGAGTCGACCTATTGAAGTGTTGATAGGTTCAAAACCGAGGTCGCCGGGAGTAAAATAGAATTTCTCATAGTACGCCGGGTCATCAGGAATGTGCATTTTGCGATATCGCCCGGCTGTGGAGCCGTCGGCATCAAACACCACGGCGGTGTTGTGATACAATCCGGCAGCACGGCGCTCGAATAGTGAAGTCACAAGCACTATTCCAAGTTCTTTAGCCAATTCGGCATATTCTTGAGTTTCTTTGCCCGGAATCGAGTAGGCTAAATCGAAATTATCGGTCGATTCCACTTGGCAGAAGTATAAAGAGTCGTGAAGCTCCTGAAGCACCACAAGTTGAGCGCCTTGAGCGGCAAGAGTGCGTATTTTCATCATTAAGCGGCAACGATTGTCGGCAATTGATTCACCGTTGGCTTGTTGTATAATTCCTACTTTAATAGTTTTTTCTGATTTCATTATTCTATTACGTTTTCAATTAATTGCATAGTTACGCAGTGCAGTGAGCCGTGTTGCTTGATTAATGCACGGCAGTCGATGCCTGTTGTTTTCCTGCCGGGGAACGCTTCGGCAATCAGTTTCAGTGCAAGGGCATCGTTCTCGGGCTGAGAATAAGTAGGCACAAGCACCTGATTGTTAGTAATCAAGAAATTGGCATAGGTGGCAGGCAGGCGATTGCATTGTTCATCGTAGATAGCATCGGGGAATGGCAATTTTATTAAACGGAACGGCTCGCCGTTGGCATTCGTTGCATTTTTCAGCTCTGCTTCCATTGCTTTCAATCCTTCATAGTGAGAATCGCCTGAGTCGTCGCACCCCACATAGATGATAGTATTGTCGGGTGCAAAACGTGCCAGAGTATCGATGTGTCCGTCGGTGTCGTCGCCCTCAAGAGCACCATTGTGTAGCCACAGAATTTTCTTTGCGCCGAAAGTAAGCTTCAAATATGCATCGATTTTATCGAACGACAGGTGTCCGTTGCGATTGATTGACGTCATACATTCTTCGGTAGTCATTATGCACCCATTGCCATCGCTTTCGATAGAGCCGCCTTCGAGCACAAAATCCATGTGATTCTCTACCGGACAATTGAAAGCCCCTTGCCACTCTAATGTAGAGGTAATGACATTATCGAGGTCGGCGGCAAATTTCATTCCCCAAGCATTGAAAGTGAAATCAAAAAGCACCGGTTTCTTGTTGCGGAGCACAGAAATAGGACCGAAATCGCGAGCCCAAGTGTCGTTGGTGGGGATTGTGTATAATTCAGCATTTGTTATGTTAATTCCAGCCAAATCATTACAAGTGGATAGCGGTTCGGGTGTGGCAATAATCAGTTTCTCGTCGCTGAGAATAGCCTTTGCGATGTTTTTATAGCATTCAATCACTTCATTGAGCATATAAGCCCAGTCGGTTTCGGCATGCGGCCAAGCAATCAAAACCGCCGATTGCCTTTCCCATTCGGCGGGAAGTCGAAGATAATTTTCCAAAATTAGTATAAAAGTTTAATAGAGTAAAGTCATATAAAAGTAATAAATAATTCCAAAATGCACATAAAGAGCGTCAATTCACATCTTCAAATTCCGTAAGAGAATCCCACACGGAGTCTTCCGATTCCAGAATCTCCTCAATATAATCCATATAACCTGTTTTAGGCGAGTAACCTAAATCTTCGCACCATTCCACATAATTCGCTTTTAGCTCAGAATCTTCATTGAGCATACGAAGAAATTCGCTCTCAGCAAAATCGATGCTACGGTACTTATCGATAATGGCATGAATAGTGTCTTCTATGTTCATAGTAGCTTAATTGGATTTATTTCTCCAAATTTAATGCATTATAATAAAAAGTTAGTAAAAATAATTGTTAAATCTTGTGAGTGAAGTGTTTTGTTGTGCATAATGAGGACTCAGGTTTCGTAAAATTATAGTAAATTTGTTCATTATAAATACATCGAATTATGGAAACTGCCGATTTTGATATTTTGACCGGAATTTTAAGCCATTTTCCCGAGGTAGGGAAAGTGGTGAGAGTTGAGCCACTAACGTCGGGGCTAATAAATCGCACATATCGTGTGGTGACAGAGAATCCGCAAGTCGGCGATTACATACTCCAGCGTGTGAATCATGCCGTATTTACCGATGTTCCGCTTCTGCAACACAACATTGAGGTTGTGACCGACCATTTGCACCGCAAGATGCAAGCTATGGGAGTGGGAGACATTGACCGCAGGGTGCTACGATTTGTTAAAGCCGATGATGGCACTACATTCCACTTCACCGGTGAAGGATATTGGCGAGTATGTGCGTATATTAAGGATTCGGTGACTAAAGATGTTGTTACTCCCGAAACGTCGTACCTTGTGGGGCGGAAATTCGGAGAATTCGAGTCGATGCTATCGGATATGAGCGAGTCAATAGGAGAAACCATTCCCGATTTTCACAATATGGAATTGCGCAGCCGTCAGCTCCAAGAAGCCGTTGAAGCCGATAAAGCAGGCAGGTTGGCGCAAGTAAAGCCGATAGTTGATGATATAATGGCTGATTCCTATGAGATGTGTCGAGCCGAGCGACTTTATCGTGAAGGGAAATTGCCTAAGCGTATATGTCACTGCGATACGAAAGTGAGCAATATGCTATTTGATGAGCACGACAATGTGCTGTGCATAATTGACCTTGATACCACGATGCCGAGTTTCGTATTCTCTGATTTCGGCGATTTTCTGCGCTCGGCGGCAAACACCGCTGCCGAAGATGAACCTGACCTTGAAAAGATACATTTCAATGAGGAAATATTCAAGGCATTTGCCAAAGGTTACATAGAGTCGACTTCAGCGTTTCTCACACCTATTGAGCGCAGTATGTTGCCATATTCAGTAGCTCTATTCCCTTATATGCAAGCAGTGCGTTTCCTTGCCGATTACTTGAATGGCGATACGTATTATCGCATTGCATATCCCGAGCATAATCTTGTGCGGACGAAGGCTCAATATCATCTTTATCGTGAAGTGATGAAAGCGATGCCAATGATTGTGAGTTACTTGGAGTCGATATAGTGAGTGATGACGAATGAAATAATGATGATGTAAAAAGAAATATATTAAGTATTTATCTGTTTATGAGAAATATTTTTTTTGTGATTGCAGTGTCGGTGATGTTGATTCTCGGCTCTTGTAGTGACCGCAGTGATAAGCTCACGGCACTTATACCCGAGAACCCGGCATATATTGCGAAAATCGATGTAAGTGGCATTGCGCAAAAGTGCGGACTTACTTCCGAGGAGGGAAATTTTGCAATTACCGATGAGCTAAACGGCATTTTGAGTGAGAATGAGAAGTCATTTGTGAGTAGAGTATTAAGGACTCTGCCTTCATCGGGACTTCGATTTACCGGTGATGCATATTTATTCGGTGGCTCGCAGGATTTTTTAACCGAATTTATAATTGAAACCGACGATGCCGATGCAACCCGCAATTGGCTGTGCCGGCTCACCAACGAGAGTGCTATGAAGTGTGAAAATGGAATTGACTATATCTTCGACGACGATGTGCTCTATGCTCTGCACAACGATGTGCTGATAGTGGGCGTTGCAGCCGGTAGAAATGATGCAGGCAAGCTCACGGCATCGCTAAAGGCAGCTTTTGAAGGCAAAGGGAAAAACGTTTCCTCCAATGCTACTATAATGAACGCACTCGACAAAGATGCCGATGTGGAATTATATATGGCTGTTTCGGCGTTGAAGGGTGGCAATAGTGCACGCCGAATGAAGAGTGTTGCAATAGCCGGAATGCCGATAAGTGACATTATAGCCGGACTTGATATGAAAGCCGTGTCGGCAACAGTGAATTTCGATAAGACAGCCGATTTGGAAGCCGAAGTTACAGCCGATGCCACATCGGCATATAAAATGATGTTTGGTTCTGTGGTTTCGAAGCCGTCGGCTGAATTCTTGCAGTTGATTCCATCGTCGATGGAAACTGTGATTTCGCTGAGCGTTAAAGGAGGTTCGTTGCTTAATATTCCGGCATTAGGCAATCTACTCGTTATGGCGAAAACCATGCCTATCATTCGCGATTTCGATTTCAAGAAGATAATTTCCACTATCGATGGACCGGTGGCTGTGGGGATAAGTCGTGATGCCAATTTTATCGATGAATATAATGTGGTGGTGGCTGTGGCATCGATTGATACTGATGCCCTGATTTCCGAACTCGACAGAGTGGCAGCCAAATATGGCAAGCAGCCTCAGCTCATCGATGGAGAGAAAGTGTATGAATACTTCAACCAACGGATAACGGTGGGTGTCAAGAACCGCAGATATGTGTATTTTAAGCTGAATAATTATCAGAATGATACGGAATTTATGAATGGCGATGCCGGAGCAGTTGAACTGTTTGGTAAATCGCCTATAGGTGTCGGGCTACATCTCGATGGCTATAATGCCCTGATAGGTTTTAGCTCTGCCGACAAGTTTTCGTGTCATTTCGGCACCGATTCGCAAGATTCTAATGTGTTGCTGTCGATAATCCGACTGATGTGCAAGGCAAAACCGCTACGCGATTTCTCCGGATACAGCGACGATGATGATTCAGACGATGATTTCGGGGCAGCAATGCCAATAGATGGCTTCACCGAATTTTAACAGGCAAACAAATGAATTTATAAGACAAGAGATATGAAACAACAAGTAATGAAAGGGTATAGCCGAGCGTTTTGGGTGAGTAACACGGTGGAAATGTTTGAAAGAATGGCTTATTATGCCATTTTCATCGTAATAACGCTGTATTTGTCGAACACACTCGGTTTTAATGATTTTGAGGCGAGCATAATTTCCGGACTTTTCTCAGGAGGATTATACTTGCTTCCTATATTTACAGGGGCATACGCCGACAAGATAGGCTTCCGCCGATCGCTGATAATAGCATTTGCGCTACTTTCGCTCGGATATCTCGGACTTGCGGTGCTTCCTACGCTATTGCAAAGTGCAGGACTCGTGGAATATGGCGAGGTGACACGATTCACCGGTTTGCAGCACTCGTCGCAACGGTGGCTCATAGTGCCGGTGATGATAGTGCTTATGGTGGGAGGCTCGTTTATCAAATCAACGATATCGGCATCGGTAGCAAAAGAAACAACAAGCGAGAATAGGGCA
>CAMEKH010000045.1 GCA_945921235.1 uncultured Prevotellaceae bacterium
TGATTTCTTAGATTTGTATAAGATGGTGGATTGGGCTGTAGCAACCGGTCAAAAGATTCTTCAGATTTTGCCAATTAATGACACTACGATGACTCATACGTGGACCGATTCATATCCCTATAATGCAAACTCCACTTTCGCTTTGCACCCCATGTTTATTCGACCGGAGGCAATAGGTCGTCTTAGCGATGAGGGCAAGCTATCGGAATATAGAAGTATTGCGAAAGAACTCAATGCACTGGCAGAGATTGATTATGAACGCGTAAACGACACTAAAACTGCCTATTTGAAAGACCTGTTTGCTGAATATGGTAATGAAACTGTGTCTTCCGATTCGTTCAAGTCATTTGTTGAGCGCAATGAGTATTGGTTAATGTCTTATGCGGCATTCTGTGTGCTACGCGACATGAAAGGTACAGCCGATTTCAAGCTATGGGGAAAATATGCATCTTATGATAAAAAATCAATAGAGAAGTTTTGCAGCGAAAATACAGATGAGATAAATTTCATTTATTTTGAGCAGTATCATCTTGACAAGCAATTGCGTGAGGTGCGTGACTATGCGCACTCAAAGGGTGTGGTGCTGAAAGGTGACATTCCAATCGGTATAAGCCGCATGAGTGTAGATGCATGGGTGTCGCCGCAATTGTTCTATATGGATTGCCAAGCCGGTGCGCCGCCTGATGATTTCTCGGTAATGGGTCAGAATTGGGGCTTCCCGACGTACAATTGGGAAGAGATGAATAAAGATGGATTCCAATGGTGGAAGAACCGCTTCAAGAAGATGTCGGAGTATTTCGATGCATATCGTATTGACCATATTCTCGGGTTCTTCCGTATATGGCAGATACCTATGAAAGCCGTGCATGGTTTGCTCGGTACATTCAACCCGGCGTTACCATATTCAGCCGATGAACTCCGCAACAATTATGATTTCTGGATAAATAAAGATTTGCATACAACGCCATATATTATGGATTATTTCCTGTATGATTTCTTTGGTGAATACACTGAAGAAGTAAAGCGTACATTCCTCTATCCGAAAGGCGATGGACGCTATGGCTTGCAGGAATTTGTTGATACACAGCGCAAAGTTGAGACTTATTTTGATGAGAGAGAAAAGAACGAGAAGAATTTGCGTATAAAGGACGCACTTCTCGGATTAATCGACGACGTGCTGTTTATTGAAGATGCTGAACAGCACGATATGTATCACCCTCGCATATCAGCCCAGTTCACTTATATTTATCGCTCGCTGTCGGATTATGAGAAATGGTGCTTCGACCGTCTTTATAATGACTTTTTCTATCATCGTCACAACGATTTCTGGTATGGCAAAGCGATGTGGAAACTTCCGCCACTAATTAATGCCACCGATATGCTTGTGTGTGGAGAAGACCTTGGCATGATACCTGATTGTGTGGCATCGGTTATGAGTTCACAGAAGATTTTGTCGCTTGAGATTCAGCGAATGCCAAAAGACCCGAATATGGAATTTAGCGACACTTATAGATATCCTTATTATTCGGTTTGTACCACATCAACTCATGATATGCCAGGAATAAGAGCTTGGTGGGAGGAGAAACGAGAAACCACGCAGCATTTCTTCAATAATGTGATGCACGAGAATGGAAATGCACCTTATTTTGCCGAGCCATGGGTTTGCGACCGCATTGTAACTATGCACCTTGAATCACCGGCGATGCTCACAATATTGCCTTTGCAAGATTGGTTATCGATAAATGGTGTTTTGCGTCGTGAGAATCCTAATGAGGAGCAGATTAACGTTCCTGCAAATCCTCGTCATTATTGGCGATATAGAATGCATCTCACGCTCGAATCACTTCTTGCTGATGATGTGTTCAATACCTATTTAAGAGATAAAATCCACAATAGCGGACGATAATACTCTGAATAATAAAAATAGTAGCACCTTCATCGAAAATAGTCGGTGAAGGTGCTACTACTATTATGTAAAAACAGATTAGATGCTTTTATAGATTGATAGCATCAGCTACTTTCTCGGGTAAAAGTGCAATGTCGATTACGTCTTTAATAGTCGACACATAGTGGAAGGTGAGTCCTTTAAGGTAATTCTCTTTTATTTCTTCGATGTCTTTCTTGTTCTCATTGCATAGAATAATGTCGGTTATACCGGCACGTTTAGCAGCAAGAATTTTCTCCTTTATACCACCCACAGGCAGTACTTTGCCTCGAAGTGTAATTTCGCCGGTCATAGCAAGATTTGCACGAACCTTGCGCTGTGTGAATGATGACACAAGCGATGTCACCATTGTTACACCGGCCGATGGACCATCTTTGGGTATGGCACCTTCGGGCACATGGATATGAACATTGTATTTATCGAAGAGTTCATAGTCGATATCGAATAGTGTGCTGTGAGCTTTAAGGTATTGCAGCGCAATAACGGCCGACTCTTTCATCACATCACCGAGATTTCCCGTCAACGTAAGTTTCTCGCCTTTTCCTTTTGAGAGTGACGACTCCACGAAAAGAATCTCGCCACCCACGGCGGTCCAAGCAAGTCCAGTTACAACCCCTGCAAACTCATTGCCCTCATATTTATCTCGATTGTAATCCTCGGCACCGAGGTATTCGCGGAGGTCGGAGAGAGAAATAGAGTGAGGAAACTTATCACCCGAAGCCTTCAGCCGAGCTATGCGACGAAGCACTTTAGCTATTTTTTTATCGAGTTCGCGCACTCCCGATTCGCGAGTGTAGGATTCAATTATTTTAGCTAATGTGGGTTTAGGGAAGTCTACTTCCTTAGGCTCGAACCCGTTTTCAGCAAGTTGTCTTGGCACTAAATGCTTACGTGCAATTTCCACCTTCTCCTCCTGAATGTAACCATTGATTTCGATAATCTCCATTCGGTCGAGAAGCGGTTGCGACAGCTCGGCAAGAGAGTTTGCAGTAGCTATGAATAGAATTTTAGATAAATCATAGTCGATGTCGACGTAATTGTCGTGGAAGTGGCTGTTTTGTTCAGGGTCGAGCACTTCGAGCAGTGCCGATGAAGGGTCGCCTTTGAAGTCTTGCCCCAATTTGTCGATTTCATCGAGAACGAAAACAGGGTTTGATGTTTTACTCTTAATCAATCCTTGAATGATTCTACCCGGCATCGCTCCTATGTATGTGCGTCGATGGCCTCTTATTTCAGCCTCATCGTGTAATCCGCCAAGCGATACACGCACATAGCTTCTGCCTAATGCATCGGCTATGGATTTTCCAAGAGAAGTCTTACCTACGCCCGGAGGTCCGTAAAGGCAAAGAATGGGAGCTTTCATATCGCCTCTTAATTTAAGCACGGCAAGTTGCTCAAGAATACGGTCTTTCACCTTTTCCAGTCCGAAATGGTCTTTGTTGAGCTTGCTTTCCACCTTTTTCATGTTGAAATTATCGCTCGAATATTCACCCCAAGGCAAGTTCAAAATCGTGTCGAGATAAGAATATTGCACAAAGAAATCGGGTGATTGAGGATTGATGCGCTCAAGTTTTTTCAACTCTTTTTCAAAAGTAGCAGCGTTTTCTTTGCTCCATTTTTTCGATTCGGCACGTTTAGCAAGTTCTTCAATATCATCGTCAGATGTGGTGCCGAGTTCGTCTTGAATAGTGCGTATCTGTTGCTGGAGGAAGTGTTCTCGTTGTTGTTGTGACAAGTCCTCACGCGTTTTCGACTGTATGTCGGCTTTAATGGCAAGGAATTGAGCTTCTTTCGATAAGAAAGCATATAATTTATATGCACGTTTCTTTATCGATGCCTCTTGAAGTAATTTCTGCTTTTGAGCCGGACTTATTGGCATATTTGCAGCAAGGAAATTGATTAGATATATAACATTGTCAATGTTCTTAATGGCAAAAGCCATTTCTTTTCCGCCATCAATGTTTTTTAAGATATCCAATACAAGTTCCTTAATGGATACGATAAGTGCTGAGAATTCCTTGTCGGAGTGCTCGGGGAATTCATCATTATCTATGGTAATGTTACCTTTTAGATACGGCTTGGTAGTTGTTATACAATCAAGTGTGAATCGAGAGCGCCCCTGCAAAATCACGTTGGTAGTATTGTCAGGCAGTTCAAGAACCTTAACAATATCTGCCACAACACCGGTATCGTATAAATCATTGAATCCGGGGTCATCGGTATCTCCACTTTTCTGGCATACTACACCAATAGATAATTTTTGTTTTTGGGCAGTATTAATTAATTCCAGCGATTTAGCCCGTCCCACGGCAATAGGAAGCGTAATTCCCGGGAATAGTACCATATTGCGTAAAGCGAGGATGGGAATGTCGTTAGTGCATATTTCGGCTGAATCATCATCATTCTGTCCATCTCTGTCTACTTTAATTTCTGCAAAGATAGGCATAATATGAGGCGCTTCATCGCTTGGATTATTATCAAATTCATTGAAAAATTTCATATATTCAAAATAAATGCTGTTAATATTATTTTAATAAATAGCAAAATAGATGCCAAAATTACTCAAATATTTCCTTTGTGGGAAAGATTTATGATATTTTTTGAAAAAAATGCGTTGCGTATAACAATCGATGATAGATAAACTGCATATATGCTCAAAGGAACGACAGAGAATAATTTATATATTCAATAAAAAAGAGGAGATGAAGTTATTTTATCATCTCCTCTTTTGTCGTGTTGAAAAAAGTTATTTCTTTGATTTCTTTTTTGCTTTTTTATCCACTTTTATGCCATCGCGTTCAAGCAGTGCATCGATTGACGGCTCACAGCCGCGGAAACGCTTATAAAGAGTCATAGGGTGTTCGCTACCGCCTTTTGAGAGGATATTATCTTTAAATGATTTTGCCGTAGCTTGATTAAACAATCCATCTTCTTTGAATTTTGCAAAAGCATCGGCATCAAGAACTTCAGCCCATTTGTAGCTGTAATATCCAGCCGCATATCCACCGGAGAATATGTGAGAGAACTGTGTAGATGTGATGCAATTCTCAGTAATCGGGAAAATCAGAACGTCTTTGAGTGCATTAGCTTCGAAATCGAACGGGTCGGTTACTTTTTCTGTAATCGTGTGCCAAGCCATATCAAGATATCCGAAATTCAATTGGCGAATGCATGCGTAAGCGGCTCCAAATTGCGAAGAAGCAATGATTTTGTCGATAAGGTCTTGCGGAATCGGTTCGCCTGTTAAGTAATGCTTTGCAAAACTATCCAAGAATTCCTTTTGAGGCAGGAAGTTCTCATTAAATTGTGATGGAAGTTCAACGAAGTCGCGATATACGCTTGTGCCCGAGAGTGAAGCGTAGCGACAGTTGGTAAGAAGCCCGTGCAAGGCGTGTCCGAACTCATGAAGGAATGTTTCCACTTCACTATAGGTGAGGAGTGAGGGCTTATTCTCGGTTGGGCGAGTGAAATTCATTGTTATTGAAACAATAGGACGGATATTCTTTCCTGTGGCATCAATTGATTGGTCGCGGAATCCTGTCATCCATGCACCACTACGCTTTGTAGCGCGAGGGAAGAAATCGGTGTAGATAATTCCCACAAAGTTCCCTTCGCTATCTGTAACATCGTAGGCTTTCACCTCTGGATTGAAGATTTGAGCGTTAAAATCTTGGGTGAAATTAAGCCCGTAGAGTTTTGTTGCAAGCCCAAATACGCCTTTAACCACGTTACTCAGTTCAAAATAAGGGCGAAGAAGCTCATCATTGATAGAGTACTTAGAGTCTTTTAGTTTTGTGCTATAGTAGCTGTAATCCCATGGCTCAAGTTTCATCTTTTTACCTTCCAACTTCGTTGCAAACTCTTCGAGTTCTTTCAAATCTTTTATCTGGACTTTACGGTAGGAATCACGAAGTTGGTCCAACAATCCATAAACGTTCTCAACGCTTTCTGCCATGCGACGACGTAGTACATAGTCGGCATAATTTTTATATCCGAGCAATTTTGCAAGTTCATAGCGGCTATAGGACAACTCCTTAATTACATCGATGTTGCTATATTCACCTTTTGTATTACGCATATAATACATCTTATACATTTTCTCGCGCAAATCGCGACGTGAAGAGTATTTCAAGAACGGACCATAGCTTGGTGCGTGCAAAGTGAATAGATAGGCATCATCTTTTCCTTTTGCTTTTGCTGCATATTTGGCAGCTTCAACAGCACTTTCAGGAAGTCCTGTGAGGTCTTCTTTATTCAGCCACATTTCATAAGTGTTCAGCTCTCTGAGAACGTTCTGACCAAATTTGAGTGACAATTTAGAAATTTTAGCAGACAATTCACGGAATTTTTCACGGTCGGCTCCTTCAAGACTTGCACCGCTGCTTACAAACCCGATATAGGTTTTTTCCAACAACATTTTATCCTCAGTGGAAAGTTTGCTTTTGTCGCAGTTGTCGTAGACGTATTTTACACGTTTCCACAAGCCTTCATTGAGCGTAATATTTGATTCATGCTCGGAAAGCTTAGGTGATACCCTTTCTGAAATTTTCATCAATTCTTCATCGGCATTTGCCGAGAGCATGGGATACATCACGCCAAGCACTCTGTTAAGCATTGCCCCTGAGCGCTCAAGAGCCACTATGGTGTTCTCAAATGATGGTTCCTCCTTTTGGTCTACAATAGCTTGTATTTCCTGCATTTGGCATTCAATGCCTTTGTCGACAGCCGGTTCGTAGTCACTATTAGATACATAATTGAACGGAATCAAGCCATTAATTGTCTTGAATTCACTGAAAAAAACATTATCAGCATTCATAAAAGAAGTGGATAATAACAATGTTAGTGAAATGATAACTTTTCTCATATTTTAAAATAATTGTCGATGAAATTTTTGGCAAATATACAAAAAATAGTGGAAATCATTTCGTTTTTGGTTGTCACGGCATATATAAATGGTTGAAATTAACCATGATTAATGCGCTTTTTTGATTTCAAGCCCATAAATTCTGCCTTTTTTCATTATTTATTTGTTGTAAATAAAAAATATGCTTACATTTGCAACGCATACAAACTTATTATTAACTCAAAATACAACTTGCCTATAGAAAGAACATTACTTAATCAATAAAATAATAGTAATGGAGGAAATGTGTACTATGACTGATGAAAAGTTGGTCAAATTGTATTCACAAGGCAATAATGAAGCATTTGATGTTCTTATTGAAAGGCATAAGGATAAACTCTATGCCTATATATTTCATGCTGTAAAAGATGCTGATGTGGCAAATGATATTTTTCAGGAAACTTTCATCAAAGCAATAATGACTATAAATCAAGGTAGATATGTTGAAAATGGAAAGTTCCCGGCATGGATAAGTAGAATAGCACACAATTTGATAATTGATTTCTTCCGTCAAGAAAAATCGGAGAATCTGCAGTCGTGTGATTTGGAAGATGTCGACATCTTAAATAGAAAAGAGCTAAGTGAAGAAACCGTTGAGGATTCTATCGTTATGCACCAAATTCGTGCTGATATAAGAAGGATTATTAAAGCGTTGCCCGAAAGCCAGCAAGAAGTGCTATTAATGCGCTATTATAAAAATATGAGTTTCAAGGAGATAGCTGATGCAACAAATGTGAGTATAAACACAGCCTTAGGGCGCATGCGCTATGCTATTCTTAATATGCGCAAGATAGCTGAAGAAAACAACATAATGCTCACAGTGATTTGAACGAAATCAATATAGTAAATATTATAGAAATAAAAAAATCAATTCAATTATAATATTGGCATAAGAGTAGACGTTATTATGATGTAGAATCAATAATAAGTTTGCCTATGGATAAAAGCTCTACTCTTGAAAATGTAGTGAGTAAGCCGGAAATTGTAAGAAATGTCCGACAGTCGACAATCAATTTTTTGAAGCAATTTGCTCGTGCTTACTCATGCGATAAAAGGTTAAGACCTGAAATAGGTGGCTTTGTAGCCAATTGATTATGTCCATAAACTTAAGAGCACATAATTAAATCTATTTATCGCTGAAATAAAAAAATCGCCGTAATCCTTATTTAGGACTTCGGCGATTAGTTTTATTATGTGCAGAAATTTTGCTTTATATTGTCAATCTTCAGGGTGGCAACCAACTTTTTCATATACTGTTGCATCAATTACTGCGATAGTGGTTAAGTTGACAATATCGCGAACTGATGCATCAATCGAAGTCATGTGTATAGGTTTATTCAGTCCGATTTGTATAGGGCCAATCACTTCTGCAATTCCCATTTCAAGCAACATACGATACACTGTGTTTGCTGCGCTCAAGTTGGGAAAAACGAGAGTATTCACATCTTTGCCATATAACTTGTTGAATGGGAAATGTGTGTCGCGTAACTCCTTGTTCATAGCATAGTGAACCTGCATTTCTCCGTCGATAAGAATTTCGGGATATTTTTTATGCAGAATTTCCACAGCCTCATGAACTTCACCCGGACCATGCTCTTTATTTGCTCCAAAATTACTATATGACACCATAGCGATAACAGGGTCGTGAGCAAAATACTTCACGGCATGATTTGAAAGACGAGCGATGTCAACAAGAGTATTAGTATCGTTATCATGATTTATTGAAGTATCGGCAATGAAGTAAGTTCCACGCTTAGTGTTCATAATATGCATTGTGGCAAAATGCTCATATCCACAGCGTATACCTATAACTTCTTTTGCAATATCAGCTGTGAGGCGGCGACTACTTGGATAGGTCCCGGTAATAAAGGCATCGGCATCACCCATTTCCACCATCATCATGCCGAAATAGTTGCGGTCGAACATCTTTTCAAGAGCTTCCGGATAGGTTAAACCATCGCGTTGAAGTTTTTCTGTAAGATTATGAGCATATCGACTTCTACGCTCAGCTTCACGGTCGTGGCGCAGATTTACAATTTCCACGCCCTTTAGTTTAAGCCCGAGGCGTTCTGCACGTTTGGCAATCATTTCTTCGTTGCCAAGAAGAATAGGAGTACAAACACCTTCATTGCGGGAAATAAGAGCTGCTTTAAGCATATTATCGGTATTAGCTTCAGCAAATACCACACGCTTAGGATTGCGCTTAGCTTCTTCAGTGAATCGGCGCATAAGCTTATTGTCATAGCCCATGAGTCGTTTCAATTTCTGTTCGTATGCTTCCCAATCGGTAATAGGACGTTTTGCCACACCCGAATCCATAGCACCTTTCGCTACTGCGGGTGCTACAGTTGTGATTAACCGCGGGTCGAGAGCTTTAGGAAGAATATAGTCGCGTCCGAACGACATCTCAGTCATATTATATGCCGCATTGACAATTGGAGGTACAGGTTGCTTTGCAAGTTCGGCAATTGCTTTCACGGCAGCCACTTTCATTTCTTCATTGATTGCAGTTGCACCACAATCGAGCGCACCACGGAAGATATAAGGGAAGCCAAGCACATTGTTGATTTGATTGGGATAATCAGAGCGTCCGGTTGCAAAAATTATATCAGGGCGAGAAGCCATTGCTTTGCTGTATTCAATCTCAGGGTCAGGATTTGCAAGAGCAAAAACAATAGGATTCGGCGCCATTGATTGCACCATCTCAGGTGTTACTACATCTTTCACTGATAGCCCAAGAAATACATCGGCACCAACCATTGCTTCGGCAAGAGTGTTAATGTCGCGGTCGGTTGCAAATTCTTGTTTTTGCGGATTCAAATTAGTGCGTTTTTTATTTAGAACCCCTTTGCTATCGCACATCACCACGTTTTCTTTTTTAATGCCAAGTGCAATATATAGACGCGTGCACGACACGGCAGCAGCTCCTGCTCCATTCACTACTAACTTGGCATCTTCAATCTTCTTTCCTTGTATCTCGATTGCGTTAAGTAAACCGGCTGCTGATATGATTGCCGTACCATGTTGATCATCGTGCATTACCGGAATATTACATTCCGCTTTCAAACGGCGCTCTATTTCGAAGCATTCGGGAGCTTTAATATCTTCAAGGTTAATGCCACCGAATGTAGGGGAAATAGCTTTAACAATTTCAATGAATTTATTGGGGTCTTTCTCGTTTACCTCAATGTCGAAGCAGTCTATTCCGGCAAAAATCTTAAAAAGAAGAGCTTTCCCCTCCATAACGGGTTTTCCTGCCAAGGCTCCTATATCGCCCAGACCTAAAACCGCTGTGCCATTGGAAATTACTGCTACAAGGTTTCCTTTGCTTGTATACTCGTAGGCATCTTGAGCATTTTGCTCGATATCAAGGCATGGATAAGCCACTCCCGGAGAATAGGCGAGTGATAAATCCGATTGCGATGAGTAGGGCTTTGTTGGCACAATTTCAATTTTGCCGGGTTTACCTTGCCTATGGTATTCCAAAGCCATTTCTTTAGTAACTTTCGTCATAGTAAATATTATTGTAAGACAAAAAATGAATCGTTATTAAAAAGTATATATTACACACAAAAAAATTGTGTATCTTTCTTCTTTCAACGCAAAATTACGAAAAAAGTAGTAAATATAATCGTTAAAAAACAAGAATTGTGACTTTTTGAGCCTATTTGAATAGAAATTGTAGCTAAATTAATATTAAAATACGAATATAAGCGAAATTTGTTATATTAATTGTTGCATGATAAGTAATTATTATATTATTTCGCAAGTGAATTAGGATAAAATATTTGTAGTGTTTACTGATAAAGGCTTTCTTTTTTAAATCATAATTATTTACTGAATGCTATGGCAAAAATTAAATATATCATTGATTATCCCATGAAAAGTGTTCCGGTGGCTTTGCTTTGGAATTATATATCGACGCCCAATGGACTTAAGTTATGGTTTGCCGACGAAGTGATGCATGAGGGTAAGAAGTTTACATTTGTGTGGAGTGGAGCAGGGCAAGATGCTACATTGTTAGGGATAAGGACTTATTCTTATGTGCGCTTCAGGTGGAATAACGAAAGCGATAAAACTGAAAAAACATATTTTGAATTACGCATACAGGTATCGGAGCTTACGGATACGACTAATCTTGTTGTAACGGATTTTAGTGAGTTAGATGAAGTAGAAGAATCAAAGATTTTATGGAACAGCCAGATTGAGTCTTTGAAGCGAATATTGGGGTGTCTTTGACCTATTGTGTAATAGTTGGAAACAAGTTTGAGCATTTGCATATAAAGACGAATGTTTTTACTTAAATAAGTAGCTTGATTGGATTTTAATTGTTAATTTTGTAGCGAAATAACAATTAAATTGGTAATGATTAAGATAAAAAGACTATATCTGTTTATTCTACAGACGTTTCTGCCATTGTTTCTAATGACATTCTTCATCTGTCTTTTTATTGTTTTGATGCAGTTCCTGTGGCGATATATAGACGACCTGGTAGGTAAGGGGCTTGATATTTCAGTCATAGCGGAGTTGTTCTGTTATGCCGCATTATCAATGGTCCCAATGGCGTTGCCACTGTCGATTCTTTTAGCATCGCTAATGGCATTTGGCAATCTTGGAGAGCATTTTGAACTCACGGCAATGAAATCGTCGGGAGTGTCGCTGATAAAGGTGATGAGTCCGTTGATAGTTTTCTTATCATTGGTGGCAGTGGGAGCATTTTTCTTCCAGAATGATGTTCTGCCAAAATCGCAGGTGAAAATGTGGAGCCTTTTGTTTTCTATGAGACAGAAATCGCCTGAACTTGATATTCCTGAAGAAACATTCTACGACCAGATTCAAGGTTACAATCTTTTCATAAAGAAAAAGAATAGAGAAACAGGCATGATGTATGACATGATGATATATGATGTATCCAATGGCTACGGTTATGCTAATGTTATTCTTGCTGATTCAGGTAAATTGAGTTTTACTGAAGACAAGAAACATCTTTTTCTCCAATTGATGCAAGGCGAATCTTTTGAAGATTTAAAAGATGAACGTCCTAACAGAGGAAACGCCGGAATGCTTTATCGACGTGAAACATTTAGTGAAAAGGAGATTTTAATTCCATTTGATGCCACATTTAATCGTATGGGCGATGAAACTATGCGTAATCAATATATAGGTAAGAACCTTACGGAATTAGTGCATACCATCGACTCTGTAAATGTTCGCATTGATTCATTGGGCGATGAGTTTACTTATAGTATGCGAGGTGAACCGATTTGCGGACTTCCACAAAGGCGTATTACCTATAAAGACGGCAAGCAGGTGGAGCAGGGTATACTTCAAGTGAAAATGCCAAAAGCATTAAATGTCGACTCTGTGTTTGAAGCATCGTCTCCTTTGCTTAAGCGAAATTATGTAGAAACTGCCAAGACCAAAGCAATGAGGATAAAGCAGAATATGGAATTTAGAGCATATACTATCGAGGATATAAGTGAAACGGTGAGAAGACATCAGATAGAGATGCAAAAAAAGTTTACGCTCTCATTCGCATGCTTGATATTTTTCTTTATCGGTGCCCCTCTGGGCGCAATTATAAGAAAAGGGGGACTTGGCACGCCGATTGTAATATCCGTATTACTCTTTATCGTGTATTATATAATTGATAATTCCGGTTACAAACTCGCCCGCGATGGGCATTGGGCTGTTTGGGAAGGTATGTGGCTTAGTTCGGAGGTGCTTTTGCCACTTGGAATTTTCTTTACTTATAAAGCCGTGAATGATTCGGCCGTGTTTAATCCTGATGCTTATAGGAACTTCTTCCGTCGTATTTTCGGCGTGCATCAAGTGCGTCACATCGAAATGAAAGAAGTGATAATGGACGATGTAGTGGTCGATGAAGCTATAGCAAAAGTTACGGAATTAAAAGCTGAGATAGAGTCTTTCCTTGTGCGCTATGAGAAGCGACAAAGTTATGTAAATTATTGGACTAAAGGTTATGATAAGTCTCAGCTTAATAGCATATCCGAACATCTTGAAAGTTTAGTGGAGTATTTAGGCAATTCGCATAGCCAGCTTGTTATTAATAAAGTTATGGATTATCCCTTTATAAGGCACTTGCTGATGTATTACCCTATTAATAACAAGAAAGTAGGTATGATAATAGCCTGTGTAGTTCCGGTTGGAATAATTGGTTATTTTGTAGGGGTCGAATGCCAAAAACGCTTGAAACGCGATATAAAAACAGCACGAAAAGTTTGTGAGGAGCTATTGTCAATATTGCAAGATGATAAAGATGACAAGTAATAAAAAATATATTATATTATGAATGAAGAAATTAAATTAAATACAATAGAAGAGGCTGTCGCACAGCTCAAAAATGGAGGATTTGTGATAGTTGTCGATGATGAGGACCGTGAGAATGAAGGCGATTTCATCATTGCGGCTGAAATGATTACGGAGGATAAAGTAAACTTTATGCTTCGTGAAGGTAGGGGCGTGCTATGTGCACCGATTACAGCCAAGAGATGTCATGAGCTTGATTTAAATATGCAAGTTGAGGAGAATACGTCTATGCTTGGAACTCCTTTCACGGTTACTGTCGACCTCCTTGAGGGCTGTACTACAGGTGTTTCAATGCATGACCGAGCAATGACAATCAAGGCACTCGCTAATCCCGCTTTGAAGCCGTCGGATTTGGGGCGTCCAGGTCATGTGAATCCTCTGCGGGCACAAGATAGGGGCGTGCTTGTTCGTGCCGGGCATACTGAAGCTGCTGTCGACCTGACGCGCCTTGCAGGATTATATCCTGCTGCAGCATTAATAGAAATAATAAACGAAGACGGAACAATGGCACGATTGCCCCAATTGACAGTTATTGCAAAGAAATTTAATCTGCCAATAATTTCAATTAAGGATTTGATAGCTTATCGTTTGCGCACGGAGAATGTTGTCGAAGTAGGCGATGAAGTTGATATGCCCACTGCATACGGGTATTTCAAACTTATACCTTTCAGGGAAATGTCGACCGGACTTGAACACATTGCATTGATTAAAGGTGAATGGAATGCCGATGAGTCTATTCTTGTGCGAGTGCATTCATCGTGCATGACAGGTGATATTTTCGGCTCTATGAGATGTGAATGTGGCGAACAGCTTCATCTGGCAATGAAGGAAATCGAGAAAGCTGGGAAAGGTGTGATAGTATATATGAATCAAGAGGGTAGGGGCATCGGATTGATGAATAAAATTCGTGCATATAAACTTCAGGAGAATGGCTATGATACTGTTGATGCAAATTTGCATCTTGGATTTAAACCCGATGAGCGTGATTATGGGGTTGGTGCTAATATTCTTCGCCAACTTGGGGTGAGAAAAATGCGCTTGCTGACGAATAATCCCGTGAAGCGCGTAGGGCTGGAAAGTTATGGACTTGAAGTTGTGGAAAATGTGCCACTTGAGGTGATGCCCAATGAATATAATAGATATTATATGCACACTAAGAAAGTGCGTATGGGGCATGATTTGCATAAAGTCGATTGATATAAATGATATAGAAAAAATAAAAACCGGATATTATTCCGGTTTTTTCTTTTCTATGAAGAAGTATTCTCGGTATTTTATCAATAAACAACTTAGAATCAAACTGATAAATGCTATTTTCGGAAATTCACCCGATGGCGGAATCCCTATAAGGTCAAGATTGTTATTTATAATATTATTGCTGATGAGATAGGCACTGATTACTACAGTTGAATTATTCAGCGTGTGGGCTATGATAGGAGTCCACAAGGAACCGGTCCACACCATAAGGTATCCGAAAATTGCTCCGAGAAGTAATCTTGGGATAAATCCGAAGAACTGAAAATGAAGTACGCTGAAAATGATTGCAGTGAACCATATACTCACATGAAGATTCATCGGACGTGATTCAAATATGTTCTGCATCGTTCCTCTGAAGAATATTTCTTCACTGAATCCGGTTATTACACCTATGAGCAATATGCTTGATATTAATGAAGGTATGGAATCATTTGCAATAAGAATGTCGGTAACCTGTTTTGCGGCATCTTCAGTATCTCGCATCCAATTTTCAAGACCGCTCAGTGACGCCGGTAGAGTGATAGCCTCATTGAGCGAAACTATGTAATTCATTGCAGGCAATGATAGTATGTAGAACAATACGACAAAAGCTATGTGCCTTAAATTCGGTGTCTTGTTTAACCTTAAGAACGCAATAGGGCGCTCTGAAATAATACTTGACGTGAGTAACGCCGGCATTATGAAAACGAGGCAGTCTTGAAGCAGAATTGATATTATTAGAGAAGTCTTCATCTCAAGTTTCGCAAATCCCATTAGTGCTGCCGTGATAATTGATGCAAATATAAGACCGATAAAGAATATCGACCAAAGTATTAGTTGTCGTAGGTTAAAGGAGTTGCGATTAAAAGTATTAAATTTCATAATTATAATGTTATTTATGGAAAGTCAAAAAAATATATAGAAATTGAATGTGACAAAGTTAAACAAAATCGGCGTAAAAATGTTATAAATAAGATTGGGAACATCAATTATTTTGATATGCAAGATTGTTTCTATGAGAATAAATGCTTGATTATGTATAATTTTTGTAGTTTTGTA